>CAJUEG010000015.1 GCA_910584835.1 uncultured Oscillospiraceae bacterium
CAGGTGGGAGAACAAGGTGCAAATCACCGCCGTCGCCCCCCTCGCGGGGGGCGTGGATTGAAATAAGGTTTTCTGTCAGCCCGCGTTCTGACGCCCTCCGGGTCGCCCCCTTCGCGGGGGCGTGGATTGAAATACATCCCCGTACTTCTTCAGGTCCATGGCGAGGGGTCGCCCCCCTCACGGGGCGTGGATTGAAATTGTTATGGACGCATATGGCTACTGTGAAGCGTACCCCAAGTCAAGGATAAGGAGAGTTTTTTGTCTTCGAAAAAAAGGGGGTGAACAGTTATCTGTTGATTTCAGGGGGTGGGACACTGAGGGGATACTCGCCGGTCATGAGATATCGGTAATATTCGGCCGGAGCCAGGCGGGCAAGATCCCACTGGTATCTTTCATAATTGTAATAGTCGGCCCAGGTGCGGATCGCCTCATGGATCTGCTCAAAGCAGGTACAGCCGGACAGGTCGATCTCATCCTTCATGTGGCCGAAGAAGCTCTCCTGGGGTGCGTTGTCCCAGCAGTTGGCCCGGCGGGACATGGATTGGCGGAGCTGGCTGTCCTTCACCAGCTGGACAAACTTCACGCTGGTGTAATGGGCACCCTAGTCGCTGTGGATCAGGACCTGGGCCTGTAAGGATGGGCTATGGCGTTCCATCAACTGGTTCATGGTTTCCAGAACAAAATCCACCTCCAGGGATTCGCTCAGTACCCAGGCCAGAAGCTCTTTTGTGCAGGCGTCGATAATGGCGGATAGATAGCAGCGGGGCGCTTTGCCGTTGGAGATGTAAGTGATGTCGGTGAGCAGGACGGCCCTGGGACCGTGGATCTCAAACTCCCGGTTCAGCAGGTTGGGGGCCACGTAGGACGTCTTGAGGGCTTTCGCCATGCGGCGGTAAGGATTTGCCTTCCGGATAGGACATTTCAGCCCATATTTCCTCATCAGCCGCCGGATCTTCTTGATATTCATCGCCATTGGGGGATTCATGTGGATCAGCCGCATATAGATCCCCCGCGCGCCTTTGGCATAGCCTCGGAACTGATATGCCTCCACGATCCGCCGGAAATCTTCCTGGTCCTGCCGTTCCCGGCGCTGTCTGTCCTCTTCTGTGCTCAGATAGTGGTAATACCCGGAGCGGGACACGCCGGCCATGCTGCATAGCTGCTTGATGCTCAGCAGGTTATCCGTCCGCTGTGAAGTCTCTCGGATGACCGCATACTTGGCGTTGGCAGGGATATCCATCATTCTGCCTCCGCCTGCCCTAAGGACACAATTTTTTTGAGATACTCGATAACCTGGTCCTTGTAGGCCAGCTCCTGCTCCAGAAGGTGTATCTTTGCCTCCGGCGCCAGCAGGTGCTCCAAGTATGTGCCATACGTGTTCAGATCCCGGAAGCCTTTCCCGGCTTTCACCTCCTTGAGTACCATGGTTTTCAGCCCGTTGACCCGGTTCACACCCGGTATTTCCGGGTCGATCCCATGCTCCATCACGATCTCCGCAGGTGCTTTCCCCGCTTGAAGGCTCTCATAAAATAGGGCTTTGAACTGTGCTGAGAAATGCACGATGCTCTGTGTCACATCCAGCACGTAGGGGCTCTCCCGGAGCTGATCCATCTCTCTTGCCGTGAATTTCTTTGTTACCATTTGGTTTGCCTCCGATCCGTCTGATCATAGTTTATCTCAATTCTTCATCGAAGGCAAAACCTCAGTTGTCCGTACACAGGGGTCGCTAAAACCCTTGTGTACTTTTTTCAGGGTTTCCAAAAACCCGGCGTGTCCGATCTTATGGGTACAGTTTAGATTTCGGCCCTGTTCAAAACCCGGAATCGTTTGTGCCACAAGGGATTCAGTAGGAACCATCAGGGACGATCAAACACTCGCAGAAACGTACTATACCCCCTTCGAGTTCTGTAGTCTCCACCACAGAAGCTCCCGAAATCGAAAGGGTTTGGGAGCTTCTTTTTCGTTTTTTCGTCCAAAAGCTCGGTTTATGGAGTATGTCCCGCAGATGTCCCGCATGACACCCCGCAGCCGCAGTTATGCGTCCCGGCGCTTTAATCCAGCCGCTTGCCCGCACTCCTCCGCCCTTTGGGTGAACGTCTTGCGGGATACCCCCAGCAGTCTGCCCGCGTTGGTGGCCGTGACGCAGCCGCTCCACCGGTCCTCCGGCAATTCGCCGAACCTCTCCGGCATCGGGATGCGATCCGGACCAAAGCGGACGCCCCGGATCGGCGCCGCGGCAATCCCTTCCGCCTGGCGCTGACGGATGAACTCCCGCTCCGTCTGGGCCACATAACTCAAAAGCTGGAGCACAATGTCAGATACCAGCGTGCCGGTCATATTTCTCCCCCCTCCCGGGTGTTCCGCCGGGGCATATCCAGAGCGGCGATGTCCACGCGTTTCTCCTTTGGAACTTCTGAATAAATCGGCAAGAGCGATTTGCGAGAGATTTTTTGCCGCAACGAGGCAGGATTTTGCAGGAATAATTTGTTTGTGCAGAAAAACGCGGTCAGGCTGTATACGGCCTGACCGCACGGCAGCGGGATATATTTCGCCTGAAATTTTTCTGATTACAGGCTAAAGTTTTAAAAAATGGAGCCGATATAATAATCGAACGCGGGAAAGAAAACGCGGCCAGGCTGTATAGAGCCTGCCAAACCTGTGGAGAAAGGAAGCGTCCTCTTTAAAGGAGTGTGGACAGCCAGCCTCTGTGCACCGTTCACCAGAACCTTCGGAAGGCGTTTCTGGATTTCTTTTGGGTCCCGTCCACATTCGGGTACCCGCAGTTCAAGGCCAAGAAAGACAAAAAGGACACCTTGTACGGTGTACTGCCGCCAATACCTCATCGGTCCGTCCATCTGCCGACGGACAAGGGCATTCAGACGCCCGAGCTGCACCTGATCCCGGCCAGCATTCACCGCAAGCCTCTGCACTGATGGTCGCTGAGGCTGGTGAGGGCGAGCAAAACACGATTCGGCTTCCGCATGAGCGCATGACCCAGCGAAACGGGTCGTGTGGTGAGCAGCGAAGTGAGTTCCCTTCCTTCCTGCGGGAAAGGGAGGGATATGGAGCCTGATTTTGTGAGGCAGCTCATTCAGCACAATATTATGACGTTTTATTTTCAGTGTTGGAAAGGATCCCGCGCAGAGAACAAGCGCTAAAGAGATTCTGAAGCTGTCCCTTCTTCCAGAGGAATACCTGACCATCAACGGCGATATTGTCATCCAGCTCTCCCGGGCAGCGGCCATCCGGGCCATAAAGCAGGTATTCGGCCAGCTGAAGCAAAACGGCGCGGCCCAAGAGACAGCCGTCCTGCGCACCCAGCCCGACCGCATCATCCCCGCGTTCTGGGAGCGCGGGATCACCCCGCAGCAACCGTCGGTTTCATCCGGTTTTGCGCGAACCGGCTGAAATACAGTCCCGCGACACGCCCCGGCAGTCTGGCCAGATACCGGGAAACGGCGCTCCACCCGATGCGCCGGAGCATGGAAGCACCGGCGTCCCACACCGCAATACCCTAAAAACATTTTATTGAAAGGAAGCATTAAAATGAGAATCCAGCACAATATTATGGCTATGAGTGCCTACCGCAACTACACCAACAACGTCTCCGCGATGAAGAAGAACCTGGAGAAGCTCTCCTCCGGCTACAAGATCAACCGCGCCGGCGACGATGCCGCCGGTCTGGCCATCAGCGAGAAGATGCGCGCCCAGATCACTGGCCTGGAGACCGCCCAGAAGAACGCGAAGGACGGCATCTCCCTGGTGCAGACCGCCGAGGGCGCTCTGACTGAGGTTCATGACATGCTCAACCGTATGGTGGAGCTGGCCACCCAGTCCGCCAACGGCACCTATGACAACACCACCGACCGCGCCCAGATGCAGAAGGAGATGGATCAGCTCCGCTCCGAGATCAACCGCATCGCCGACTCCTCCAACTTCAACGGCATCAAGCTGTTCGACGGCTCCATGGAGGCCAACAAGGTGGAGTACAAGGTCACCAACGGCGCGGATCTGGGCATTTTGGCTACCGGCGGTACCGATGTCACTAAGGCCGGCACCAGCACCATTGTGCACCAGGACGGCAAAGATGCCACCAAGACCAAGTTCTCTGTGGAGCTGGAGAACGTGTCCTTCACCACCACCGCCAATTCCATCACCGTCAACATTACGGTGGGCAACGGCACTGCGATTTCCGCGGCTGTGTCCAGCGGCATTTCCGGTGAGGATCTGGCCAGCAAACTTGGGACTGCCTGCTCCACGGCTGTCATTGGCGGCGTGACCTACAGCGTGACGGCCGACGGTTCCAAGCTGGTCTTTGAGATGACCAACGACGCCCTGGAGGCTTCTACCAAGGCGGCCAGCTTCACCGGCAACTTTGCCGTCGTCGCATCGGCGACCGGAACCGGCAATACCCAGGTGGGCTCCGTGAACCTGGGCACCCAGCTCATTACCGAAGGCAATGCCAAGGTGGACAGCGTTTTGGCCAACACAAAGCTTGCCAACGCACTTGGGAAGGGTGATATCAAGGATGGCACCGCCCTCACCATCGGCGGCACCACGTATGTGTTCACCAGCACGAAGGAGACTGCGGATGCCGTGAAGGCCGCCGGCGACAACTTCAAGGCCGTGGACATCAGCGATCTGGTGGACGATACCGGCGCCCTTGATGACAACAAGGCCGGCGACGGCAACGCGGTGTCTGCCGCCCTGGCTAAGCTGACTGAGGCCGCCAAGGACAACGAGATGTTTACCGTGGGTCATGACGCTACGAATGGCATCCTGACCTTCCAGGAGAAGAGCACATATGCCGGCGATGCCGACCTGACCACCCGGGACAACATCCAGAAGCAGATTCAGAAGGGCACCTTCGAAAAGGTGACCACCGTGGCCGCAAAGGGCGACGGCAAGGGCCTGATGCTCCAGATCGGCGACACCGCCGATGATTTCAACCAGCTGCGGGTGAGTTTGGGCGATATGCACTGCAAGTCCCTGATGGACGAGAACGGCGTTTCCCTGGCCGACATCAAGATCTCCGATCAGGCCAGCGCCGCTACCGCCGTGGACGTGATTAAGGCCGCCATCAACCAGGTGTCCGACGTGCGTGGTACTCTGGGCGCCACCCAGAACCGCTTGGATCACACCATCAACAACCTGAGTGTCATGACCGAGAACATTCAGGACGCCGAGTCCACCATCCGCGACGTGGACGTGGCCGAGGAAATGATGGCCTACACCAAGAACAACATCCTGATCCAGTCCGCTCAGGCCATGCTGGCTCAGGCCAACCAGGTGCCTCAGGGCGTGCTGCAGCTGCTGCAGTAAGAAGCTGCCGGAGCACTCTGACACACCGCCAGTTCAACGCATCAAAAACGGGGGCGGGCTCTTGCCCGTCCCCGTTTCTTTATGAGATGTATGGGGAAGCAGTTGAGCTTCAACGCCTTCCCCATACACCCCAGAGCAAAAAGGAGAGATTCGCCATGACACCCCCCCTGCTGTCCATCGGTATTATCTTTAAAAATGAGATCCGCTGTCTGGAGCGGTGCCTGAAGTCCCTCCAGCCCCTGCGGGACGCCCTCCCCTGCGAGCTGGTGATGGCCGATACAGGGGCCACGGACGGAAGCCGCGCCGTGGCAGATCGGTATGCCGACATTGTGTTTGACTTTCCCTGGGTCAATGACTTTTCCGCCGCCCGCAACGCGGTGATGGACCACTGCTCCGGGGAGTGGTACATGACCATCGACTGCGACGAGTGGGTAGATTCCAACATCAAAGGGTATATAACGTTTTTGACTGCGAAAGAGCAATTCAAAGAATTCGATTTTGCCTCTGTCGTCATCCGCAACTACAATACGCCGCAGCTGGACGCGGATGGGAGCTATTCCGACTTTTTGGCGGTGCGCCTGCTGCGCCTGTCCACCGGCACCCGGTACGAGGGCGCCATTCATGAGCATTGGCCCTATCAGGGCAATCTCCGCACCATGCTCATCCGGGACGCCGTGTTCCACCACGACGGGTACATGTATCAGAAAAAGGAGGCGCAAAGGGAGAAGCAGGAACGCAACATGACGCTGCTGCGGGAGCAGTTGGAGCGAGATCCGGACAATTTGATTATTTTGACCCAGTGCATTGAATCCAGCGACGGCCTGCCGGATCAGGAGGACTATCTGCGCCGGGCTATGGCGGGGGTGGACAAAAAGCGGCCCCAGTGGGAGCTGTTCGGCCCGGTGATCTACCGCTATGCGGTGCGCTATGCCATCACGAAAAATCTGCCGGAATTGGAGGAGTGGATTCAAGCGGCGGAAGACAAATTCCCCAACTCCATTTTTGTCCGGGTGGAGATTGCCTATTTCGCCTTTGGATTTTACTGGAACAAGGACGACTATCCCAAGAGCATTTACTGGGGGGAAAAATATCTCCAGGGCGTGGAGGACTACCACTCCGGAAATTTTGACAGGGCCGACTTGCTGGCCAGCTCACTCTTCAAGACAGAGTCTCGCAGCAAACTCAGCGTGGCCACGGTGCTGGCCTCCGGCTACCTCCACGAAAAGCAGCCGGAGAAGTGCCTGCAGCTGCTGGAATCACTGAACGGCAGCAAGATGAACGCCAAACAGGTGGGAGACTGTGTGCGCAACCTTTGCAATGTGCACAGCCATTACACCGCTGACACCGCTCCACTCCTGCTGCGACTTTGGGAGGAAATCGGCCAGCCAGTTCCCGCCCAGAAGCAGGCGGATGAGCGCCGGGCCAGCTTCCTCCAGGTGGGCGCGGAGATGTTTGAAGGGAAGTTTATCCGCGATGAGGACGCCGCGGAGGATGTCACCCGCCACGCCTATGCCGCGTTCCTGCCCCTGGGGGATAACTGCGAGCTGGGGATTGCCGCGGAAATGCTGGAAACGGAGGAGGCTCCTGCGCTGGAAGCGCTGCTGAGCAAAACGGAGAAGCTGGAAAATCTGCCCGGCCACGCGCTGTACCACGGGCTGCGGTGCGGGGCGCGTTTCCCGCTGCAGGGCCGTCCGCTGACGATAGAGCAGATGGATACTCTGGCCGCAGGTATCGCTCAGGAGAAGGACGAGCTGTATGATCTGGTGCGGCAGACGGGACAGACGCAGCTCCCTGACGGCGCGCAGGATCTGGGGTGGGCCCGGGGGCTCTGTATGGCGGCGCTGAAAGTGTGCCCCTGGAAAGAAGTTGATGGAGACACCGGCTTGCTGCTGTCCAAAGCCTTTGCGGAGATTGAGAAGGCGTACTTGCCGGTGTGCTACGCCGACAGGGTGCTAAATAGGGAAAACCTGTTCTTACTGCCCCCGCTGCACCGATTTGGATTCTACTGTGCCCAGGCGTTCGATGCATTGGATGCCGGGAATGCATCGGGCTATGTGCATCTGCTGCGGGAGGGCCTGGCGGCCTGCGAGGGCGCAAAAGATATGGTAGAGTTCTTAATTGACCATACGCCGGAACTCAGGATACCTTCCGAGGAGTTAAAGGCTATGGCGGATCAGATTCGGGCGATATTGAGCAAATTCCCGCCGGAGGATCCGGCTGTGGCCGCACTGAAGCAAAGCGAAGCGTATCAGAAGGTGGCATATCTGATCGAGGGGTTTGACCCGCCTATTGTAAAAGGGCAGGCGCAGTGAATTTACTGAATGGAAATTCAGCGCACTGGAAAAGAATCCGAGCGGCTGCACGAACCATTTCTATTGTGCGCTGATTTTGAAAGCTCTGGGACAGTATGCGGCATCGGTCAAAGAGTGCTGGCGGTATCCGGCCCGCGCCAAAACAGCCGCGGAGATATTCCGGGAAAACCGTTTTTTACGGTGTATATTCCGGCAGCAGGGAAAGCTCCCCCTATTTTGGCGGGCTGATTGATCTGTCCCAAGGGTATACTCAGAAGATTTTCTCCACGCAGACCGGGGAGGGAATTCACGACGCGGAGCTGGCGGAGGACTTTGAGGGCATTGTATTCGACCATATCAAGGAGAACATCAAATACTGAAGCCGCCCCCAACCATTTGCGGCACAGTGCGCAAGGAGGCGTGATGCAATGAAAACCGTGATCTTAGCCGGCGGCCTGGGCACCCGCATCAGCGAGGAGAGCCACCTGAAGCCCAAGCCCATGATTACCATCGGCGACCAGCCCATCCTGTGGCACATCATGAAATACTACTCCAGCTTTGGATTCAATGACTTCATCATCTGCTGCGGCTACAAGGGCCACATCATCAAAGAATATTTTGCGGACTACTACCTGTACCGTTCCGACGTCACCTTCGACTTTTCCGCGGAGAACCGCATAACCGTCCACGCCAACATTGCCGAGCCCTGGCGGGTGACCCTGGTGGACACCGGGCTGAACACCCAGACCGGCGCCCGGGTGAAGCGGGTGCAGAAGTACATTGGGAACGAGCCCTTTATGCTTACTTACGGCGACGGCGTGAGTGATGTGGATCTGACCGCCCTGCTGAAGCAGCACAGGGCGTCTGGCAAGACCGTCACCCTCACCGGCATTCAGCCCGGGGGGCGGTTCGGGGTGCTGGACCTGGAGGGCCAGACCGTCACAGGCTTCCGGGAGAAGGCCAAGGAGGACGGCGGCTGGATCAACGGCGGTTTTATGGTGATGGAGCCTGGGGTATTCGAGTACCTCAGCCTGGAGGAGGGCTGCGTGATGGAGCAGGAGCCCATGGAGGCCCTGGCCCACGACGGGCGGCTGGGCATCTACAAGCACAACGGTTTCTGGCAGTGTATGGACACCCAGCGGGATCGCAGCCAGCTGGAGGCAATCTGGAGCACAGGAAGCGCACCTTGGGCGCCGTGGCTGAGAGGAGAAACGGAATGAAAGAATCAAAGCTTTTGCGGGCGAAAACACTGGATCTGCGCCTCACCCGGCCGCTGACGCCGGAGCGGACGGCGAACAGCAAGAAGAACGAGGAGGAGGCGCTGGCGGGGAGCCTGATCCTGGAATCCATGCCCCGGCGGTTTGTCTTTGAGCTGACCAACGCCTGCAATCTGAACTGTAAGATGTGCGGGCGCAACTCCGCGCAGTTCCAGCCCACCTGGTTCCAGATGGATTGGCTGAAGTATTTTGAGCCTGTGGCCCACATGGTGGAGGAGGTCACTCTGATGGGCTGGGGAGAGCCCACGGTTCACCCCCATTTTGCGGAATTCCTGGACTGGGCCCACCGTCTGGGTCTGCGGAAGTATTTCTGCACCAACGGAATGCGGCTGGACAGGCTGTTCGGCGACATTTTCCGCACACAGACCGATATCATTGCCGTAAGCATGGACGGGGCCTGTGCCGAGACCAATGAGGAAATACGCCGGGGGGCGGATTTCCATAAAATTTTGAAAAACATCTCCGCCATCACGGAATACAAGGCCGCCCACGGGCTGGAATTCCCCTATATGAACTTCGTGTTTACCGCCATGGATCAGAATCTGGGCGAGCTGCCGGACCTGGTGCGGCTGGCCGGCGAGGTGGGGCTGGACGAGGTGAAGGCGGTATACCTGACGGCGTTTGATGACGGGATGGCCCCGGAGGTGCTCTACGACAAGATGGCCAGGACCCGGGAGGTGTTCCAGGCGGCGGTGGAGATGGGGCAAAAGTGCGGCGTGTCGCTAAAGCTGCCCCATCTGGTGGGGGAGGACCCCGCGGGAGAGCAGTGCCACAAGACCTGTTATACCGCGTGGCGGGACTTCTTCCTGGGCTCGGACGGTTTCGTGCGGCCCTGCATGTCCACGGCGGAGAAGCTGTTCCCCTTCCAGCGGTACGGGAGCTTTGGGGAGATGTGGAATTCGGAGGAGTATCAGCAGCACCGCGGCCGGGTCAACAGCGAGCGGATGGCCATGTCCTGCCGGAACTGCTACCAGTCGTCCTATGCCAACTGGAACAAAAAGGAGTCGTTTTTACAGATCGGAAAGCAGTTTTCCCCGGAGTGGCAGAATGAAACAGACCATTGAAGAACAGGTGAATGATTGATGGAACAGAACGCACATGAGACGCTGCTTTCGCACATATTTGAGCTGTTTGGCACCGGTGAGGAAGCAGTTGCCTACTTAAAGGACCATGGACTGGCGGAAAATCAGTACCTGTTGGGAGATCTGGAAGCGCTGTGCGCCGCCATCGCCTCCGCCGTGGAGCAGCTCGCCCCCCAGATCAAGCTGAAAAACAAGCTGAAGGAGATCGGCCTGAACGCGCCGCTGACCGTGAAGCGGATTGCCGCCCTGCTGGACATGGGGCAGGCAGACGCAGCTCAGGTGCAGTATACGTGCTCCTTTGCCCCGCTGTTTCTGTTTTGGCGGCAATATACGGAATTTTTCCTGCTCCACGGGGCGTCCGATGAAGCCTTGAAGGATTGGTACGCCCAGGAGCGGGAGCTCGTCCGCCATATCCGGCAGACGCCGAAGCGGGACGCGCCGGGAGAATTCCGCTTTGATTTCTCCATCATCGTACTGTTCTACGGCAACCGGAAGATGACCAAGGAATGCCTGGACGCCATTGAGACCTATACCAGGGGGCACAGCTATGAGCTGATCACCTTTGACAACGGGAGCGACCCGGAGACCACCGCCTGGTGCGAGGGCCTGCCCCATGTGAAAAAGATATACTATCCCCACAACATGGGTTCCTCCGCCGCGGGGAATCTGATTTTCACCATGGCGCCCAGCTACATGGAGGGGAAATATCTCCTGTACGTCAGCAACGACGTGATTGTCACGCCGCGCTATGACGAGATCCTCTGGACGTGCATGGAGAGCGACCCCCGGATCGCCATGGCGGTTCCCGTGTGCAACTCGGCAAGCAATCTGCAGGCCATTTCCGTGCCCTACGCAAAAAATGATAGCAAGGGGATGTTCGCCTTCGCCGAGGGGTACAACCACTGCGACCCCAAAAAGTGGGAGGACCGTTCCCGCCTGTTCTCCATTCTGGCCTGCATGCGCCCGGACGCGCTGAAACAGATGAGCTTCGCGATAGACCCCTTCTTTTGCTACGATATGTTCGCCGACGACGATTTCAGCTGCGTATTGCGGAGGATGGGCTGCCGTCAAGTGCTCTGCAAGGACGTGTTTGTCCATCACTACGGCTCCGCCACCATCGGAGAGGGCCAGTTCCAGGTGATGGAGCTGGGGCGGGCCCAGTTCCGGCAAAAGTACGG
The DNA here is from genome assembly GCA_910584835.1 of uncultured Oscillospiraceae bacterium. Lineage (GTDB taxonomy): Bacteria > Bacillota > Clostridia > Oscillospirales > Oscillospiraceae > Enterenecus. The sequence goes on from CAJUEG010000015.1 coordinate 11,151, forward strand.
TGTAGACGGCTGGGCCGCGCTGGGTATGGATCTTTGCGCGGCTCTTGGCACCTTTTCGATGTCCGTCTCCGGCTCTGTGCGGATTTTGGCGCTGAACCCCATGTTTGGCGAGAGCGTGCTTGCTCTGTCCAATCGCCTCAGGGCGTGCGGGTGCGGCGAGATCACGGTGGACGCCCTGACCGAGGACGGACGGTACCTAGAGGATATGGAGGGGCTGTTCCAGCGCAGCGGGCTGCTCCGGGACGCAGAACAGATACTGGAGAATCGTTATGACATAGCCATTGTGGGGTGCAATTTGGGGCGGTGCGCCGACCTGCGGGGCGTGCTCCACGCGGCGGCCGGCCGGCTGAAACCCGGCGGGCTGCTGCTCACCCAGTACGAGAATTTTCACAGCCTGTCCAACCTGAGCGCGGCGCTCACCGGGAATCTGCCCGAAGACGGCATATTTCTCCATGACCCGGAGGACCTCAGCCTGCGTATTGTCACGGACGGCGCGCTGGCTGCGGCGCTCCAGGGCGAGGGAATGGCATTGGATAAGTCGATTTCTCTGACCAACGACTCGTGGAGGCCCGCTGCCGAAAAGCTTCTCGATCTTTTGGGCATTCAGCAGGAAGACGGGGCAAGGGACGTGCTGCTGTCCCTGGGCAAATTCAATGTGTGGAGAAAACAATTCTGAGAAAGAGGGGGTGGGCACGCTGGAGCGAAACGCGTTTTACAGCGGCAGGCGAGTGCTGGTGACCGGCCACACCGGGTTTAAAGGAACCTGGCTGTGCTGGCTGCTGTCCGCCCTCGGCGCGGAGCCCTTCGGCTATGCCCTCCCTCCCCGGCCCGGATGCCTGTATGAAATGGCCCGGCCTCCCATGGGGGACGAGATTTTCGGGGATATCCGAAACCGCACGGAGTTGGAGCGGGCGCTGGACCAATTCCAGCCTGATCTCATCGTCCACCTGGCGGCCCACGCCTACCTGGACGGCTCCTATGAATACCCGGCGGATATTTTTGAGATCAACGTCATGGGAACGGTGGGGCTGCTGGAGGCGGTCCGCCGCAGCGGGCGGCGAGTTCCCACGGCGGTGGTCACCAGCGACAAGTGCTATGCCCAGGGGCTGAAGGGCAAGCCGTGCCGGGAGGGCGACCCCTTCGGCGCGGCGGAGGCCTACTCCACCAGCAAGGCGTGCCAGGACCTGACGGCGCAGTGCTACCGCATCTCCTTCCCGGATATGCCCATCGCCGCCGCCCGGGCCAGCAACACCATCGGCGGCGGGGATTTCAACAAAACCCGGCTCATCCCCCACCTGCTGGACTGCTTTTCAAGGGGCGAACCCGCAAAGCTTCGCAACCCCAATTTTGTCCGGCCCTGGCAGTATGTGCTGGACGTGCTCTGGGGATATCTGACGCTGGGGCAGGCGCTGACGGAGGGCGCAATAACGGGCGATACGTCCTTCAACTTCGGCCCCGCCCCCGACGGATTCCAGACCGTGGGGCGGGTGGCGGAGCTGCTGGCGTCCCACTTCCCCGGCGCGGACTGCGAACCGGGCACAGGCGGACACTCCGGCGAGACGGAGCTGCTCCGGCTGGACAGCGGCAAGGCCCGGGAGCTTCTGGGCTGGCGGCCCCTATATACGCTGGAAGAGACGCTGGCCCAGGCCGCCGCTTTCCAGAAGGGGCTTGCCTGCACCCCCGCGGCCCGGCTGTGCCGGGAGCAGACGGCACAGTATATCAAACGGATTCAGGAGACGCGGGGATGAGGGCTCTGATTGTCGGCGCGGGCTGCTGCGGGGCGTCCGCCGCCCGCCGTCTGGCGCGGTACGGCTGGCAGGTGACGGTGATCGACCGCCGCAGCCACGTGGGCGGCAACGCCTATGACCGGCGGGACGAAAACGGCATCCTGTACCACGTGTACGGCCCCCACATCTTTTTTACCGGCCGGGAGCGGGTCTGGGAATTCCTGGCCCCCTTCGCCCGGTGGGTTCCCTTCCGGTGCGCCCTGCGGGTGTGGATTGAGGGGGACAGCCATCCCATGCCCTTCCAGCCGGAAACCCTGCGGCGGCTGATGCCGGAGGAGGGCGAGGCCCTGCCGTCCGTCTTGGCCCGGGAGTTTGCGGGCCGGGATTCTGTCACCGTCCTGGAGCTGATGAACGCCTCCCACCCCCTGCTGCGGCGGGCGGGACGGCGGCTGTACCAGTGTGACTGCGCGCCCTACAACCAGAAGCAGTGGGGGCTGCGGCCGGAGGAGCTGTCGCCGGAAGTCATAGCCCGGGCCCCGGTCTATTTGGTGGATCGGAAGGAATTCCGGCCGGAGCGGTTCCAGTTCATGCCGGAGGACGGCTTTACCGCCCTGTTCCAATCCGTTTTGGACCACCCCGCCATTGAGGTGCTGACCGGCCTGGACGCATCGGCGCTGATGGAGGTCTCAGACGGGCAGATCGTCTGGAAAACCGGGCGGAGGTGGGACACCGTCCTCTATACCGGGCGGCTGGATGAGCTGTTTTCCCGGCGGAAGGGGGCGCTCCCCTACCGCACGCTGCGCTTTGATCTGGAATATTGCGCATCCGGGGAGGGGCTGCCCTGCCTGGCCATGTACTACCCGGATTTGGATATTCCGTGGACCCGGCGGACGGACTACCGCCATCTGCCGGGCAACCCGCCGGGGATGGACAAGACCCTGCTGGTGGGCGAACGGCCCGGCCCCATGGAGGACCCGCGGGACGAGCCGTACTATGTGGTGCTGACGGAGCGATCCAAGGCACAGTATCAGGCATACCGAAAGCTGTTGGATCAGGTTCCCCACCTCTATGGGGCGGGGCGGCTGGCGGACTTTCGCTATTATAACATGGACGAGGCGGTGGACCGCGGGCTGGACATGGCGGAGGAAATCCATCGCAGGGAGGGGAGGGACCCGTCATGATCAACGATCCCAAGGAATTTGCCCGGGCGGTGCGAATGCACGCGGCAAAGACATTGATGCGCACTCGGGATTCCCACATTGGGGGCGGCTACTCATCGGCGGACATTCTGGCGGTGCTGTATACCCGGATTTTGGGCCTGACCCCGGATAACCTGGGCGACCCGGACCGAAACGTGTTCCTGCTGAGCAAGGGGCACATCGCCGCCACCTTTTACACCACCCTGGCCTACGCGGGGCTGATCCCTATGGGGGATCTGGAGCTCCATGTGGCGGACGGGGAGAACTACGCGGGGCACACCCGGAAATTCGTGGTGCCCGGGGTGGAGATGTCCGCCGGCTCTCTGGGCCACGGAGCCAACCTGGGCACGGGGATCGCCTATGCCAAGAAGCTCCAGGGCCAGGGCGGCCGCGTGTTTGTGCTGATGGGAGACGGGGAGTGCAACGAGGGCAGCGTCTGGGAGGCGGCCATGTTCGCCGCCCGGTTCTCGCTGAACAACCTGGTGATGATCGTGGACCGCAACCGCCTGCAGTCCTACGGCAGCGACGAGCAGGTGCTGAATATGGGGGATATGGCGGAAAAGTTCCGGGCCTTCGGCTGCAACACCGCGGAGGTGGACGGCCACGACTATGACGCGCTGGAGGCGCTGTTTTCCCGGGCGGGGCTGGACGGCGATCCCCGGCCCACGGCGGTGATCGCCCACACGGTGAAGGGCAAGGGCGTGTCCTTCATGGAAAACCGCCTGGAGTGGCACTTCAAGTCCCCAAACGAGGAGCAGCTTGCCCAGGCGCTGGAGGAGTTGAGCCGATGAGGAATACGTTCATTCAGACCATATCCCGCCTGGCCCGGGAAGATCCCAAGGTCATGCTGGTGATTGGGGACACCGGCTTTTCCGTGATGGAGCCCTTTGAGGCGGAGTTCGGTCCGCGCTTTGTGAACGTGGGCATCGCCGAGCAGAGCTTTGTGTCCTTTGCCGCGGGGCTGGCGGCGGCGGGGATGAAGCCCTTCGCCTACAACGTGGTGTCCTTCATGACGCTGCGCAGTGCGGAGCAGATCATGCTGGACGTGTGCTACCAGGAGAACCCGGTGATCCTGGTGGGGGTGGGCGGCGGGTTCGCCTACGGCACGGCGGGGCCCACCCATCACGCCCTGCAGGACATCGCCATGATGCGGGCGTTCCCCAACATCGACGTGTACTGTCCCGCCGACCCGGCGGAGATGGAGGCGGTGATGCTGACGGCCTACCGGCGGCAGCGCCCGGCCTACATCCGCATTGGCCGCAGCGTGGACGCGCCCATCCACCAGGGGCCGGTGGTCCAGCCTGTGGAAAAGGCCATCCCCCTGGCCCGAGGGACGGATGTGGCAATCCTGGCCTGCGGAACCATCCTGCGGGAGGCGGTGCAGGTGCGAAAGCTGCTGGAGGAGCGGGGATGCTCGGTGACGCTGTACAGCGTGCCCCGGGTGCAGCCGCTGGACGAGGAGGCGGTCCTGGCCTGCGCCGCCGGGCACCGGGCGGTGTTCACCATGGAGGAGCACGGCATCACCGGCGGGCTGGGCAGCGCCGCGGCGGAGCTGCTGATGGAGCGGGGACAGCATCCGGCGGTGTTCCACCGGTACGGCGTGCCCGACTCCTTTGCCATGCTCACCGGCTCCCGGGATTACCAGCTGGACTACTTCGGCCTGTCCCCCCAAAAGGCGGCGGACGATATGTGGACGCGTTGGAGTGACGGGAAATGAGCGGCGTGATTGGAGAAATCTTCGCCCGGTTTGAGCGGGAGCGCCCCCGGCTGGAGCAGACGGTGGACGAACTGAAGGCGGCCCTGGGCCGCTACAGCGGAGTGGCGCTCTACGGCGCGGGGAGCAGCGGGATTGCCCTGCTGCTGGCCCTTCGGCGGGCGGGCATTGAGCCCCTGTGCTTTGCCGACGGCGCGCCGGAAAAGTGGGGCACGGTGTGCATGGGGCTGGACGTTGTCCCGCCCCGGGAGCTGGCGGGGCGGTTCGGCGCCAATATTCTGGTGCTGGTGTGCATCAACACGGACGGCCAGACCTACTGCCGCAGCTTCGACGAGGCCCTGCGGGAGGGCGGCCACAGCGGCGTCCACCAGCGGCTCCATGACTGCGGCTGCGCCAATGTGGTGGACTATATCGCCCTGCGGCGGTGTTTCGCGCTGTTCCGGGGGGACAATACGGGGAACCTGCCCTCCTGCCCGGATGTGGACTGCCTGGTGGAGCACCGGGAACGGATTGAACAGATCTATGAGCGGCTGGCGGACGGGCAGTCCCGGGAGGTCTACGCCAATATTCTCACCTTCCGGCTGTTCGGGGAGGGGCCGGAGATCCCCACCCTGGCCCAGGAGGAGAAGTATTTCCCCAAGGAGCTGCTCACGCCGTCCGCCGGGGAGCACTTTGTGGACTGCGGGGCGTTCGACGGGCAGACCCTGCGGGATCTGCTGGCGCTGACCGGGAATCGGATCGGGGCCTATTATGGTCTGGAGCCTGACCCGGCCAATTTCCAGCGGCTGGAGCGGTTCGCAGCTCAGCTGCCGGAGGAGCTGCGGGGGAAGGTGGAGCTGTCCCCTTGCGCGGCGTGGAGCGGGGCGGGTGAAATCCCGCTGTACGCCCTCCACGGGCCGGGGAGCTTTGCCGCGCCCTACGGCGGCACAACGGTGGATGCCGCGACCATTGACAGGCTGCTGGACGGCCGGCGGGCCACGGCCATCAAGATGAACATTGAGGGCTCGGAGCTGGCCGCGCTGAAGGGGGCGCGGGAGACCATCCGCCGCTGGCACCCCAGGCTGATGATCGCGGGGTACCACAAGACCTGGGACTTCTGGGAGGTGCCGGAGCTGATGCTGGAGGCGGGGTATACGGTGTACCTGCGATCCTATATGCACCATTTGTCGTTTGTATTTTATGGGCTGTAAAATACACCTATTGATGGAGGAGCATAGCCTATGCTTGATGTGATGAAAATATTGAATAATGTTTCAAATGAAGTGGCAAGACGCAAAGAGCGAAAAGAGGAGCTTGCAAGGCGGTTTGAACTGCACAAAGCAGAAATTGTTATCTATGGGCACGGCTATTTGGGTGTTGAGCTTGGCAAGGGATTAGAGCACGAAAACTGGCCGGTTCGATATTTTCTGGATGCGAATAAGCCAACGGATTTCAGCCAAAAGAATATAAATCTGAAGGAAGCCAATCGGTATTTGTCCCCTGATGCGATTATCATTGTTGCTATATACAACATTTATTTAGAGTACCCATCCATACGCACCCAGCTGGAGGCAATGGGCTTTAAAAATATCATGAGCGTCCTTGACCTGCGGGTGTGGCCCGAGCTGTTCCAGGGGGGACACATTCATGACACGCTGAGCTGGGACATTACGCATATTCCCGGGGGACTGGTGAACGAAGCTTATTTACTTATGGAGGATGAGGCTTCCCAAAAAACTTATAAGGAATTGCTGGACTTTTTCCTCTCTGATCGAGATATAAAGTTTACGCTCTGCCCGGCGGAAAAACAGTATATGCCGGATGCAATATATCTTCCGGCAGAAAATGAACGTATTATAGACTGCGGCGCATACAATGGCGACACTATGCGGGCTTTTTATTCGAGGCTGGGAACGTGGTGTTCCTATACGGGGATTGAGCCTGATTTACATAATTGGGAGGAATTAAACGCCTCGATTCAGATCAGCCTGCCCAAGGGGCTGGCGGAACGGACAAAAACAATTTGTGCGGCAGTATCGAATAAACCGGGAAGCGCGGCCTTTTGTACCAGCGGAAATACAACCAGCCATATTTCAGAGGGGCCGGTACACAATGTCCCTGTTATAACGCTGGATGACGCTATTCAGGAGCCGGTTTCTTTCATAAAAATGGACATAGAGGGCTTTGAACTCCGCGCCCTACAGGGCGCGGAGGGGTTGATTCGCAAGAATCAGCCCCTCCTGGCAATCTGCGGCTACCACCATCAGGCAGATTTGTGGGAGATTCCGCTGTATATGAAAAAACTCCTGCCGAACCACAAAATTTATCTGAGAAACTATGCCGGGATCATAGAATATGTTTTTTATGCTGTTCCAGAGAACAGGGTGCTGCTCAAATGAATCAGGCGGATTTATTACGGGACGTTGGCTGCGTTGCGGCATTGGAGCTTCCGTGGGACCGGCTGAGGAACAAGCGCATCTTTTTAACAGGCGCGACCGGTTTTATCGGCGGCTATCTGGCCAAGGCGCTGTGCTGGTTGGACTGCGGGCTGTCACTGGGCCTTGAGGTATACCTGCTTCACCGGACCCATACAGCTCCCGCCTTTTCAGCGTCTTGCGTCCATTGGATTTCAGGGAATATTACCGGGGATTTCATCCCAGGGGAACTCCGCCCGGATATTATAATCCACGCAGCCAGCCCGGCTAACTGGCGGTCGGTCTGCGCCGATCCCGTTGGAGTTGTGGACTGTAATATTTTAGCCACCCGGTACCTGCTGGAGCGCGCCCGGAGAGATGGTTCGACGCTGGTATTTTTCAGCAGCGGCGAGGTTTATCAACGGGAACCTGGAAGGATCGCGGAGAAAGCTGCCCCTGACTTGGTGCAAAACGGCGCTCTCTCCCTCTACGGAAACTGTAAGCTGGCCGGCGAGCTGTTGTGCGAAGAATATCGCGGGAAATATGGAGTGGACAGCCGGATACTTCGGCCGTTCTCTGTGTTTGGGCCGGGGGAGCCGCTGGCGTCGGGGCGGTGCTTCACAGACTTTATACGCCAGGCGATGGAGACCCGTAGGATTCAAGTGAATGGTCCCGGGACACAGCTTAGGAGCTTTTGCTATTTATCGGATTTTGTGAGCGGCCTGTTTCATGTATTGCTGGACGGGGAAAGCGGCGCTTATAACATAGGCAACGAAGACAACACCTGCTCAATCCTGGAGCTTGCCGGACAAATAGCCGAAATTGCTGGAAATGCAGACGTGATAGGCCCTCTCTTCACGAATAGTCAGGTGGATTCGTTCGTACCGGACACCTCAAAGCTCCGGCAGCTTGGCTGGCGGCCCCAGGTCAATCTACAGGAATGTATCAGACGGTGCATGAACAGCTATCGGTAAAGGGAGCGATAGAATGACAGTTTCCGAATATATCTTCGATTTTCTGCAAAAAAAGGGCTGCGATACCGTTTACATGGTGTCCGGCAGCTCCGCCATGTGGCTGACCGACGCCCTCCGGCGCAACGAGGCATTGAAAGCGGTCTGCTGCCACCACGAGCAGGCGGCGGCCATGGCGGCGGACTGCTATGGCCGCACCCGGGGCGTCCCCGGCATATGCCTAGCCACCATCGGGCCCGGGGCCACCAACGCCATCACCGGCGCGGCGGGGGCCTTTGTGGACTCTTCCCCCATGTTTGTGCTCACCGGGCAGGCCAATTCCCGGCTGATCCGATATGAGATGGACACCGGCATCCGCCAGCACGGCACCCAGAGCCTGAACCTGGAGCCCATCGTGTCCCCCATGGTGAAATACTTTGCCTGTGTGCTGGAGCCGGGGGACATCCGCCGGGTGATGGAGCAAGCCTGGCACGAGGCTATGGATGGCCGGAAGGGGCCTGTGTGGATCGACGTGCCGGTGGACGTGCAGAATAAGCCTGTCCCGGATGAGATGGAGGGGTTCCACGCCCCCGGCCAAGCACCGGAATGCATGGATTTGTCCGCGGCGGCCCAGGGACTTGCCAGGGCAGAAAAGCCACTGATTCTGGCCGGGGGCGGCGTGCGGGGCGCCGGGGCGGCGGCGCTGCTGGCCCGTTTGTGCCAAACGCTCCAAATCCCGGTGGCCACCTCCCGGGGCGGCATTGACGTGATCGCCTCCGACTCCCCGTATTTTGTGGGCAGGCCCGGGAGCTATGGCGACCGCGCGTCCCATTTTGCCATCCAGCAGTGCGACTACCTGCTGATTCTGGGCAGCCGCCTGTCCATCTCCACCACCGGCTACTATCCCCAGCGGTTTGGGCAGAACGCCTATAAGGTGATGGTGGACATCGACCAAAAAGAGCTGGACAAGCCGGGCGTGCCGGTGGATTGGAAGATTTCCATGGACGCCGGAGCGTTTTTGGAGCGCCTGCTGGGCTGCTGCGCGGGGCTGGAGCCCGCGGATCATTCCCCGTGGCTGTCCCACTGCCGGGAAATGCGGCGGCAGTATCCCAACGTCCTGCCCGGCTATGCCCAGGAGCGGCCCTTGAACAGCTACCACGTCTCAAGGCTGCTCTCCCGGTGCGCCTCCGCGGACTGCGACATTGTGGTGGACACGGGCAGCGTCTGCAATATCGTCTCCCAGAGCTGGGAGCTGAAAGAGGGCCAGCGCTACCTGATCTCCGGCGGCCTGTCCGCCATGGGCTTCTGGGCAGGGGCCATCGGCGCGGTGCGGGAGGGGCGGCAGGTGCTCGCCCTGTCCGGGGACGGCAGCGTGCAGATGAATGTGCAGGAGTTTGCCACCCTGCGCTACAACCGGCTGCCTGTCAAGCTTTTTGTGTTCCAGAATAGCGGCTATATGCTCATCCGGCACAATCAGCACAACTACATGAACGACCGCTTCCTGGGGGTCGGCCCGGACAGCGGCCTGGAGACGCCGGATTTCTGCAAGGTGGCGGCGGCCTATGGCCTGGACAGCTGTGAGCTCACCGCGGATGATGATCTGGAGTCAGCGTTTCAGGAAATTCTGGCAAAGGACGGGCCGTTTGTGTGCCAGCTCCGGGTACAGGAATTTGGGGAAATCGCCCCCAAAATCGCCTCCCGGGTTATGCCGGACGGGTCGCTCAAAGCGGCGGAGTTTGACGACCTTTATCCTTTTTTGTGAAAATGGGAGATATCATGCAATCAAAAGAGCTGTGGGAGCGGACTTGCTTTCCCCTAAGAAAACACCAAAAGCAGCATCTACCTATCCAGCTTGACAGGCAAGACCATATCGTACTTTATGGAGCTGGATACGGTGGATTGATGTTTTTGGAACTGCTCCGCCGTCAGAGCCTGGAGCCGGAGTGCTTCCTGGATTCGTCACCACAAAAACAGGGGCGAACCATCATGGGGGTTCCGGTCTGGGCGCCAGGGCAGATCATGGTGCAGAATGCCACAGTCATTGTCTGCCTGTTGGAGATGGACAAGGTGTTTCAGCAGGTCAGAACGCATCTGGCAGAGCTGGGCTGTCAAGCAGTGTACCATATGTATGAACTGCGGGAAATCCGTACTCTGTTTCGAGAGCAGCCGCTAATCATTGCTCCCAACCGGGATCTGCTCTGGGAAAACAGGGAGTTGCTGTATCAGGTTGCTCAGATGTTGGAGGATGAGCTGTCCAAGCAGACGCTCACCTCAATTTTAAGATTTTTATGGAGCGATCTGAGTGAACGGATTCCAGCCCTGTCCATAGAGGATCAATATTTTGCGAGTGATGTATATTCCCTTGGTGAAAACGAAATCTTCGCCGACTGCGGAGCTCATGTGGGAGAAATTTTTCATCAATTTCTGCGCCGTTGCTGCGGACAGTTTGACAGTTACTGGGCGTTTGAGCCGGACAGCCAAAACATCCACAAACTGAAGGAAAACTGTCCACCGGAGTACCAGCAGAAACTTATCATCCGCCACACCGCCTTAGGAGATACACCGAAAATTGTCCGAGTGAGGAATTACGATGGGAGTAATTCCATTATCCGAGAGGATGGCGAGGAAGCGGTATCCTGCGCCACATTGGACAGCCTTGCGGAGGAACTACATCCTACGATTCTCAAAATTGATGTGGAGGGCTGGGAATCCCGCCTGTTGGACGGGGCCGAAATGATCATCCGCCGGAATAAACCGATAATCGCAATTGCGGTATACCACAGAGAACAAGATTTTTGGGAAATCCCGCTGCGATTGAAAGGGCTGGTTCCGGACTACCGATTCTACCTACGCAGCTATCTAAATATAGCGGAAACGGTATTATATGCAGTCCCTCCGGGACGCCTGAAGCAGGAGGAGCATGGAGTATGAAGTACATCACCCTGTCCAACGGAAAAAAGTTGTCAAAAATTGGATTGGGCGTAAGCCGGTTCGGTACACGGATACCTGATGAGCTGGCCAGCGAGATGCTGAGGCGATTTCTTGCCGCGGGAGGAACCTTGATCGACACGGCAAGGAATTACTATGAATGGGTAGAAAACGGCCGGGGGAAAAGCGAGGAGTTTCTGGGCCGGTGGATGGAGGAAAATGGATGCCGGGAGCAGGTCGTGCTATCCACAAAGGGTGGAGTATCCAATGAGGGAAAGCAGTTCCGTGTAGATCTATCCCGTGACGGGTTATTGACTGAACTGCGGCAAAGCCTGGAGGCACTGCGGACGGACTATCTGGATATTTATCTTCTGCACCGGGATGAACCGAATCGGCCTGTGGAGGAGATCATGGACAGCCTTCAAGAGCTTGCTGATATGGGCCGGTGCGGGAATATTGGTGTGTGCAATTGGCGTTGTGATCGGATTCAAGCAGCAAATCATTACGCAGAACACCACAGACTGCTCCCCATCCGATTTGTGCAAACATGGTGGTCTATCGCTTCCTATACTGAGACGATGTGGGACGACCCAACAACAACCCACATGGATCAGGAAACCGCTGAATATTGCAAAGAACATGAGTGCATTGCCATGGCTTACACAGCTCAAGCAAAGGGATTCTTCCAAAAGGCCTGCACGATGGGGATGGATCGGCTGGAACCCATGCTAAAACACCGGATGCTAACCCCGGAAAATTTAAAAAAGCTGGAAAGGCTCCAGGCCTATTGTGCAGAGACAGGCTGTTCGCCGACAGATATTGTTCTGGGCTACATTACGTCCAATCCATTGAATGGGACGGCGTTGGTCAGCTGTTCTTCGCTGGCACAGCTGGAAGACATTCTTGAAAGTGCGGATTATGTGCTGGCGGAGGACATTGTTGGGCAATTTGACAGTTAGGCCCTCCACAATGGATCGTATGAAGGCAAGCGCATCACAGGCTTGAATGCTTATGATATGTTGTGCTTTTGCCTGGCATGACAAACGCCTACACCTGTAAGGAGGGAACAGCAATGGCATATTTAGGAACAGCGATGCGCAAAATCATTGACGGTGATTTTGTGCAGGGATTTGCAGAGCTGGCGGAGGGCTATGCCGAAGGGCAGAACAGTCCGTCTGCGTTAGAGGATCTAAAGCGGGGATTCTGGGAACCTAACTTGGCAGAGATGGAGGAAAACTTCCAAAAAAACGCTTCTTTTTTGAACGAGTATCCATTTTTTCTCTCAAAAAGGCTTGTGGCGCCCAGGGATAACCGGTATCTGCTGTTTGCGCTGACGGATGAATTGTTTTACCGCTTTGATCAGCATGAGCAGGCGTTTGCCCCGATGGAAGTCAATTCCGAACGGGAAACCCGGTATTTCTTTGAAGATTTGGGGCGTCCCCTTTTAATCGAAAATGAGTTTAACAGCTTTAACCTGCGCTTCCTGAAAGATAATGTGCGCCGAAGCGAGGACTTTGCCGGTGATAACCACATTTATCTGTGCTATGAAAATAAAGATGCGCTGTCTCTGCTGCTGTACTATGTGGATTTAACGGAGCTATGCAAAGACAGGAAATTTGTTTTTCTGACGGAGGAGGAGCGGGGACTATACCCACTGGATTTTAAGGAAAGATTTGGAATCGACTACAGTGGAATGGAGCCGCAGAGGTTACGCGTTGAGGAGATGCAGCGCATTTGCTTTTGGTATAAGCGCGGCTACAGCGGCACGCTGTTTGGACTGAATCTGCTCGGTCATAACCGTCACATTATAATGAGATATGGCGCGGATCTGTTTTATGAGTCGTACGTTAAGGGTTATCCGTTTTTTCAAACAAATCTGCCTGAGCAGGTGATGAAAGACACTGCAAGGGTATACACGCTCCAGGGGCTTAAGGCGCTGGTCCATCATCCGGAATTTCAATGGGGCGTCTCTGACCTGGAGGACTTTATTCAATGGCTTGAGGCATCGTCCATTAACATCTTTACCCTTCCGGCACTCTTCCGGGCATATTTTATTTATAAATTTTACCGGGACAGCCCTCAGATGAACCCTCGGATTGTGCCGGTGATTTTGTGGGAACCCCATATCAATGCGGTCGATATTCACGACCCTCTCATTTTGGATTTCCCATACATAACGCTTTTGAACAGCATCCGTGATCCGATCAAAACTGTGGGGCGCATTTATCAAAGGGAAGGCAGTATTTTTATTACCCAAACATTGGCTATCGGCTATTCCATGAATCCGAAGCTGCGCAAGCATTACTATGGCTACCGTCTTGAGGATGCAAAGCTGTACCCGACTGAAACCTGTCAAGCGCTGTGCGCGGCGCTCAATGTTCCATATGACCCGAATATGCTGAATGATGATGAAGTACGAGAAGGAATTAATGGGGAACCAGATGTTGTAGGGTTTGACACAGCACCGCTGCACAGAAATGTGGACGCGGTATTGTCCGCCTTCGATCAGTGCCGGCTCCAGATATTCTTTGATTCCCTCCTGCGGCATTTCGGCTATCCAGCGTTTGACTTTGACGAATGCCCGATGGATGACAATGACGTGGCTTTTTTGTTTAAATTCCCCTTTAAATTTGAAAAGGACTATGTTGAAAAAGGGAAGTGGGAAAAGACCACACGGGAACAATTGCGGCAAACGTTATTTCAAACTATGGTTAGGATTTGGCAGCTGGGAAAGCAGGGCAAGCTTGTTTTTCCAAAAGTGATCAGACCACAATTGGAAAAAGCGGAGTGATGCCGCGATTGCGGCGGAGGAACTTCGGGCTCTTACATAGAAGGGAACTGTATGGAGAAACAGAATCGAGTTTACTGGCTGACGGGCCTTTCGGGGGCGGGGAAAACCACCATCGGGAGATTGTGGCGGGACGAACTGCAGCGCTGCGGGGAGACAGTCATCTTTCTGGACGGGGACGAGATGCGCTCCGTGTTCGGGGGCGGCCTGGGCTTTTCCGGGGCGGATCGCCGGAAGCTTGCGGAGAGCTACGGGCGGCTGTGCGCCCTGCTGGCAAATCAGGGCGTGACGGTGGTGTGCTGCACCATCTCCATGTTCCACAGCGTGCGGGCGTGGAACCGGGCGAACATCCCGGGGTATTACGAGGTATATATCAAGGCGTCCATGGAAACCCTGCGCCGCCGGGATCAGAAGGGGCTGTACAGCCAAAATGCGGACAATGTGGCCGGGGTGGGGCTCCAGGTGGAGCTGCCGGACGCCCCGGACCTGGTGCTGGACAACAACGGGGACAAGACGCCGGAGCAGCAGGTGGCGCGCCTGCGGACGGCGGCGCTGGGCTTGGAGGGCTGAGGCATGGCGGAGAAAAAGACAGTTTTCATGTCCATCGGGACGGACGTGATCCACGGCGGCCACATGGAGATCATCCACAAGGCGGCGGAGCTGGGGGAGCTGACGGTGGGAGTGCTTACCGACGAGGTGGTGGCGTCGTACAAGCGTCACCCCCTGCTGACCTGCGAGGAGCGTATGAAGGTGGTGGCGGGGCTGAAGGGGGTGGCCAACGTCATCCGGCAGAATGAGATTGGCTACGCCGTCCCCCTGCGGACACTGCGGCCGGATTATGTGGTTCACGGGGACGACTGGCGGGAAGGGTTCCAGAAGCCGGTGCGGGAGGAGTGCCTGGCCCTGCTGGCGGAGTACGGCGGGGAGCTGGTTGAGTTCCCCTACTCCCATAACGGCGAGTACGACCGGCTGGAGGCCGCGGCCCGGGCCCAGGCGTCCATCCCCGACCTGCGGCGGGGACGGCTGAAGCAGCTCATTGAGCGCAAGGGTCTGGTGACCTGCATGGAGGCGCACAACGGCCTGACGGGCCTCATCACGGAGAAAACAGCGGTGATGGTGAACGGCGAAATCCGGCAGTTTGACGGGATGTGGGTGTCCTCCCTGTGCGACTCCACCACCAAGGGGAAGCCGGACATCGAGCTGGTGGACTTCTCCTCCCGGATGAACACCATCAACGAGATCATGGATGTGACCACCAAGCCTATGATCCTGGACGGGGACACCGGGGGGCTGACCGAGCACTTCGTGTACACCGTGCGCACCCTGGAGCGGATCGGGGTGTCCGCCGTGATCATTGAGGACAAGGTGGGCCTCAAGCGCAACTCGCTGTTTGGCACGGAGGCCAGCCAGCAGCAGGACAGCGTGGAGAACTTCTGCCACAAGATCGCGGCGGGGAAAAAGGCGCTGAGGACCAGCGAATTTATGATCATTGCCCGAATTGAGAGCTTGATTTTAGATCAGGGGATAGAGGACGCGCTGAACCGGGCTTTTGCGTACGTGGAGGCCGGGGCGTCGGGCGTCATGATCCACTCCCGGCGAAAGGAGCCGGACGAGATCTGTGCGTTCTGCCGCCGGTTCCGGGAAAAGGATCAGAACGCGGTGCTGGTGGTGGTGCCCACGTCTTTCAACTCGGTGACCGAGGAGGAGTGGAAGGGCTATGGGGTGAACGTGGTGATCTACGCCAACCACCTGATCCGCAGCGGCTACCCCGCCATGCAGAAGACGGCGGAGACCATCCTGCGCTGCGGCCGGGCCAAGGAGGCGGACGAGGCATACTGCATGCCGATCAAAGAGATCCTCACTCTTATCCCGGAGGAATGACGCTGCTTTTCCTTTCATTCCGCGGGAAACGACAATTCAAAATGTGAAGGAGAACATATTTATGGATCTGCAAGAACGGGTTGCGCTGAAAAAGGCGGATCGGAGTGAGCTGTATACCTTGGAGCCGCCCTTCCCCACCACCAACTTTCTGCTGGAGCTGTCCAACGCCTGCAACCACGCCTGCCTGTTCTGTGCCCATCAGAAGATGCGCCGGAAGGTGGGCAGGATGGCCCCGGGGATGGTGGAGAGCGTGCTGCGCCAGGCCTACGAACTTGGGACACGGGAGGTGGGCATGTATGCCACCGGGGAGCCCTTCCTCGTCCCCGAGCTGCCGGAGTACATCAGGCTGGCCAAGGACATCGGCTATACCTACGTGTACCTGACCTCCAACGGCTCGCTGGCCACGCCGGAGCGGATCCGGGCGGTGGTGGACGCGGGAGTGGACAGCGTGAAGTTTTCCATCAACGCGCCGGAACGGAAGCTGTACGAGTTCATCCACGGCCGGGACGACTTTGACAAGGTGTTTGAGCATCTGGTATACTTAAATCAATACCGCAAGGAGAGCGGCCGGGACTTCAAGATTTATCTCACCGGCATCCTCACCCGGTACACAGAGCACACGAAGGACGACTACTTCAAAGTGTTTGACGGTCTGGCGGATCAGATCGTGTTTAAAAACGTGTATAACCAGGGGGGCTATATGCCCGAGATCGATTACCAGCTCAAGTGCACCGGCGATAAGGAGCAGATCCGCCGCTGCAACCTCCCCTTTGACGCGCTGTGCGTCACCTGCGAGGGGTATCTGTCCGTGGAGAACGCGGATTTTGAAAATATGCTCATCGTGGCGGATCTGAACAAAGTCTCCTTGAAAGAGGGCTGGTATGGCGATAAAATGAAGGAGGTTCGCCGGATGTTCCTGGATGACTGCCTGGAAGGGACGCTGTGCCACGGCTGCGTCCACCACTGCCAGTCCCCGGCCAAGGCCCTCATGCCGGAGTACGCCACAGAGAACCCGGACATCTTCCTGGACCGGCCCGTGCGGGAGCGCATCAAGGCCGCCGGCCTGCCCTACACCAAGCTGGTGTACGTGCCCATGGCGGCGGACATTCTCCACCCGGGGCACATCAATATCCTGAAAACCGCCGCCTCCCTGGGCCGGGTGGTGGTGGGGCTGTTCAGCGACGAGGCCATCCGCAGCTACAAGCCGGAGCCTTATATGGACTACGAACAGCGGAAGCAGGTGCTGGAGAGCGTGAAGTATGTGGACGAGGTGGTGTGCCAGGCCACCAAGGATTACTCGGACAATCTGCGCCGCTACCGCCCGGACTATATGGTCCATGGCACGGACTGGCGCACCGGCCCGCTGGCGGAGGTGCGGCAGAAGGCCGTCGACCTGATAGCTGAGTGGGGCGGCGAGGTCATCGAGCCGGAGTACACCCAGGGGGTGTCGTCCACGGAATTCAAGCGGAAGGTGAAGGAGCAATGACCCTGGATTTTTTGCGGGAATTCCAATTTTTTGCGGGCGTGCCCGACTCCCAGCTGAAAGCGCTGTGCAATTACCTGATGGACGAGTACGGCTGCGACCCCGCCCACCACGTCATCGCGGCCAATGAGGGAAACGCGGCGGCGCTGGCGGCGGGGTACCACCTGGCCACGGGGAAGGTGCCGGTGGTGTACCTCCAGAACAGCGGCCTGGGGAACATCGTGAACCCGGTGGCGTCCCTGCTGAATGAGAAGGTGTACGGCATCCCCTGCCTGTTCATCGTGGGCTGGCGCGGGGAGCCGGGGGTGCACGACGAGCCCCAGCACGTGTTCCAGGGGGAGATCACCCTGTCCCTGTTGGACACGCTGGGCATTTCGTACTTTGTCATCGACAAAACCACCACGGAGAACCAGGCGAAGGCCAAGCTGGACGAATACCGCGCCCTGTTCGCCCAGGGGAAGCAGGCGGCCTTTGTGGTGCGCAAGGGGGCGCTGGAGTACAGCGGCAAACCCGCTTACGGCAATTCCCACACCATGACACGGGAGGCGGCCATCGGGCAGATTCTGGCAGCGGCGGGGGACGACCCGGTGGTGTCCACCACCGGCAGGGCCAGCCGGGAGGTGTACGAGCTGCGGGAGGCCCGAGGGCAGGGCCACGGCCATGATTTCCTCACGGTGGGCTCCATGGGCCACAGCTCGTCTATCGCGCTGGGCATCGCGCTGCAAAAGCCGGGTCGGCGGGTGTGGTGCCTGGATGGGGACGGGGCGGCACTGATGCACCTGGGGGCCATGGCGGTGATTGGGGCCAGCAGACCCGCCAATCTCATCCACATCGTGCTGAACAACGAGGCCCACGAGTCCGTGGGGGGTATGCCCACGGCGGCGGGGTCGGTGGCTCTGTGCGCCGTCGCCCGGGCCTGCGGCTATCCCAAGGTGTTCTCCGTGGACAGTCCAGAGGAGTTGGACAAGGCGCTGGAGGCGGCAAAAGAGGGAAAACAGCTCACCTTTATTGAGGTGAAGTGCGCCCTGGGGGCGAGGGACGACCTGGGCCGGCCCACCACCACGCCTCAGGAAAATAAAGCGGCCTTCATGACCGCACTGGGGGAATGACTATGCTGTGCGACCTGCACACCCACACCACCGCGTCCGACGGGCAGTACACCCCGGCGGAGCTGGTGGAGCTGGCGAAAAGGCGCGGCCTTTCCGTCCTGGCGGTGACGGATCACGACACCATTGCCGGGGTGGCGGAAGCCCAGCGGGCTGGAAACGCGCTGGGCCTGACGGTGATCCGGGGGGTGGAGCTGAGCGCCAAGGACTATCCCAACTGCCACATCCTGGGCTACGGCTTTCGGGACGGGGACACGGAGCTGGCCCGTCTTTGCGAGAAGTTCCGGGCGGGCCGGGACGAGCGGAAGTACAGGATCGTGGACTTTCTCCGGGAGAAAGGCGTGGACATCGACCTTGCAGAGGTGGAGGAACTGGCGGGGGGCGAGGTGATCGCCCGGCCCCACTTCGCCCAGGTGATGGTGAAGCACGGGTATGTCTCCACCAACCGGGAGGCCTTTGACCGCTACCTGGACACGGAGGAGTTCCGCCAAAGAGTGAAGCGGTTCAAGGCGGATGCCAAAACCTGCGTGGAGGCCATCCAGGCGGCGGGCGGGAAGGCGTCCCTGGCCCATCCGTACCAGATGGGGCTGCCGGATGATGCGCTGGAGATGCTGGTTCAGCAGCTCAAAGACTGGGGGCTGGACGCTATCGAATGCTTCTACCCCAAATACACGCCGGAGCAGCAGGAATTCTACCTCCATCTGGCGGAGAAGTACCAGCTCCACCGCACCGGCGGCAGCGATTTCCACGGCGAGAGGGTGAAGCCGGACGTGGAGCTGGCCGCGCTGGAATTGGATCTGGATTGGCTGGCCGAAAAATGTTTTTAGTCCGGTTACTCATAGCGGGCAGGTCCCGCTCCAATTTTGTATTTCAGGTTCAAAAATCATTCCTTTCAAAAGGACCATGGGCCGTTCTCCAAATCAGTATCAAAGGCAGACGGCCCAAACCGGCTATACCACGGTGTTCCAGAAATCAAAGGGCGTGGGGACGCATTTTCATGATGTCCCCACGCCCTTTTTCTGTCCCCGGCCCAGCTGTTCAGCCGAAACCAATGCGGCTGGGCGGTGTTTTCCAGGAAGGCTACGGTTTATTGCTGATTTTTTTGAGATGGCAGCACAGATAAAAACCTTGATGTTCAATACAGATTGCTTTATAATAAAAAAGCGAAGCCGTTTAACTTCGCCGTCGGAAAGAAACTATTGAATTGGACGCCGCACGAGTTTTGAAGCGGTGCAGGCGAAAGGAGGGGCGCATTATGCCAAAATGGTTGGACAACGCGGTTTTCTACGAAATCTATCCTCAGTCCTTCCGGGACAGCAACGCGGACGGCATCGGCGACATCCCCGGCATCATCGAAAAGCTGGACTACATCCGGGAGCTGGGCTGCAACGCGATCTGGCTGAACCCCTGCTTCCAGTCTCCCTTTGGGGACGCGGGCTACGACGTGTCGGACTACTGCCAAACCGCCCCCCGGTATGGCACCAACGAGGATCTGAAGCGCCTGTTCCAGGAGGTCCACCGCCGGGAGATGCACATTCTGCTGGACCTGATCCCCGGGCATACCTCAGTCGAGCACCCCTGGTTCCGTCAGTCCATGCGGGCGGAACGCAGCGACTTTACCGACCGCTATGTCTGGACGGACAGCATCTGGGAGCACCCGGAGGGCATGGACTGCCTGTGCGGGATCTCAGAGCGGGATGGGGCCTGCGCCATCAACTTCTTTTCCCACCAGCCCGCCCTGAACTACGGCTTCTACCGGCCTTCCCGGCCCTGGCAGCAGCCCATGGACGCCCCCGGCCCCCGGGCCACTCTGGAGGCTATGAAGGATGTCATGCGCTTCTGGCTCCGGATGGGCTGCGATGGGTTCCGGGTGGATATGGCCAGTTCCCTGGTCAAAAACGACCCGGAGAGCAAGGGCACTATGGCTTTGTGGCGGGAGGTCCGCAGCTTTTTGGCCGAAGAATTCCCCGAAGCGGCCATGGTCTCCGAGTGGGGGGAGCCGGACAAGTCTCTGGCCGGGGGATTTCATATGGACTTTCTTCTCCATTTCGGGCCATCCCACTACAACGACCTGTTCCGCTGCGCGGAACCCTTCTTCTCCAGCCGGGGAAAGGGAGACGTGTCCAAATTTGTGGAGACCTACCGGGCCAACTACGCCAAAACCGGGGGAACCGGGCTCATCTGCATTCCCTCCGGCAACCACGACATGGACCGTCTGGCCCGCCGCCTCCGCGGGGACGAATTGAAGATAGCCTTCGCCTTCCTGCTGTCCATGCCGGGCGCACCGTTCATTTACTACGGCGACGAGATCGGGATGCGGTATGTGGAGGGTCTTACCTCCGTGGAGGGCGGCTACGGGCGCACCGGCTCCCGCTCCCCCATGCAGTGGGACGCCTCCGTGAACGCGGGGTTCAGCGCCGCCCCCAGGGACCGGCTGTACATTCCCCTGGACCAAGGGTCGGACCGCCCCACCGCCCAGGCACAGATGGCGGACAAGACGTCCCTCTATCATGAGGTGAAGCGGCTCATTTCCATTCGCCAGGAGCATGAGGCGCTGCACAGCGGCGGGACGATCGAATTCGTCTATGCCGAGGAGAACGCCTATCCTCTTGCCTACCTCCGCACCGGGGCGGCGGAACAACTGCTGGTCATCCTCAATCCCTCGGCGCAGGCCGCCGCATTTCCCGGAGCATATATCCCGGCGCGGGCGGTGTATCAGTTCGGCGCGCAGGCCGAATTCGACGGGGAGCGGATCACGGTCCCCCCCTGCTCCGCGGGCTTTTACGCGCTTGCTTGAGGCAATAGCCTTCAGCGGGACGCCCCGCTCATTTATTGCTTTATCATGCCCACGCAAAAACGCACTCGCCATGGCGGCGATTTTCGGCGCGGGTTTGTCCGCATTTTTACATGGGCAGCGCCACGCGAAGGGTAAAGATCCCGTTTTCCGCTTTAAAGTCACACAGGCCACGGCGGGCCTGGACAATGGTGCAGATACTGCGGCAGCCGTGCCCGTGGTTTGGCTGAACGGCCGCCGGCACGCCATCCTGAAACAGGATCTGGCCGGCATACGGATTCTTGACCTCAATGAGCAGCTTGTCCAGCCGGATACCGCAGTAAAGCTCCGCCCACCGGCTGTTTTCTTCCAGCGCAGAGACGGCGTTCAGCGCGTTCTCCAGCCCGTTGGAGAGCAGGGCGCACAGCTCGGTATCAGAGATCGTCAGCTTGCCGGGCACGGCCGCTTCCACCTTCAGCCGCGCTCTCATGCGCTCTGCCTTTGAAAAAAAGGATGAACACAGCAGATTGACCAGCTCATTTTCACAGAATCTCCTCGGGGTGATGGCCTCAATATCGGTCTGCACCTGCTTAATGTACTCCTCTGCCTGGCGGGACTTCCCCTCAGACAGGAAGCCGTCGATGGCGGCCAGATGATGGCGCATATCGTGCTGATAAGCGGCGGCCTGAGCCTCCGCCTCGCGCAGGGAGGCCATCTCCGTCTCTGCCTGCTTCAGCTGCCCCTCCATCAGGGAATTCAGCAGCTCTGCCTGGGTCCGCCGCTGGAGCTGCTGACGGTAGGCGGTGGTATAAACCATGTAAAACAGCCCTACCACAGTGGGAAGCGTTTCCGCTACTACCTCGCTGCCGGAGTAGAGAAGGTCGGAATAGATGGCCGTGGTGTAGGCGAAAAAGTAGAAAATGATGGGCAGGCCGCCAAAGAGGAGCAGGGACTTGGGGGATTCGGCCATCGCGCTCCGGGCGGAGGGCGCAAAATACCGCTCCAGCAGCAGAAAAATGGGGACAATGATGATCGTATAGACGATCTCTCCCGCCAGCTCTGACTTGGTGACGGCGGTCACGGCAATGTCGCCGCAGCGGGGAAGCTGACAGCAGAGATAGGCGGTGCAGATACTGACCAGCGATATCCCTACCGGCTTTTTCAGGACAAAGACGAACAGTACCAGCAAGGGCAGATGGATGAGCAAGGGGTAAAGCTGCTTGGTCGTTTCCACCCCCAAAGTCAGCCAGGATATCGTCTGGGGCACCAGAAAAATGGGGCTCAGCGCAAGGAGCAGGATCCGCTCCCGCCGTGATTGGCCGCCTCCGGCGATAGATATGCTCAGGAACGCGCCGTAAAAGAATACCAGCCCATAGTTGACTATGCCGAGAATATCCACAAGCTTCATGGCCCAGCCGTCCCCCTTCCCTCAAAAAGCAGCGCCATATAATCCTTCTGCAGCTGCGAGAAGGAAAGCCGGGATACGGGAAGGTTTTCTCCCCGAAATGTTCGCAGTCCGGCGGAAGACAGCTCCTCCACCTGAAGCATATTGACAATGTAGGAGCGATGAACGCGCATAAACTCCGGACGGCGGAGAAGCATGGCTTCAAAGTCCTTCAGCGCTCCCGCGACCTCCCGTACATTCCCGTCTGTCAAATGGAAATAGACGTGCTTGCCGATAACTTCCACATAGCTGATCTGGGCATAGGGTACCCGGACGATGGTAGTGCTGGTTTTCAGCGTCAGCGCATCCTGATTCTCCTGCGCCCGGAGGCAGAACTGATCCAGCAGCGCAAAGAATTTCTCCTGCTCAATGGGCTTGAGAAGGTAATTCATCGCCCGCACACTGTAGCTTTCATAGGCAAAACCGGGAGAGGTGGAGAGAAAAACGATCTCCGCTGCGTCGTCAAAGCAGCGGATCTCCCGCGCGGCCTCCAGGCCGTCCATTCCCGGCATCATCACATCCAGAAGATAGAGCGTAAACCGTTCCTGGCGGGCGGCCCCCAGCAGTTCTACCGCACTTTGGAACGCTTTGCAGCGCAGGGTGATATTGCGCTTTGCCTGCCAGGCGCTGAGTAAGGAAAGAATTGCATCCAATTCCTCTTTTTTGTCATCGCACACCGCCAGATACACGCCTCTGCCCCTTTCCACAAACCTTAAAATACCACAGGATAAGTATACCACAAGGGAAAACGATTGGAAAGCCGCACCCCCTTGCATTTCAGGGCGGAAATCCTGCATCTCGTACCCAAGGCGGAAGATTCCCGCTGGATTTTGATATACTTGATATGAGGGCGCCGGAGCCCTGCCCGTCAGCCCCGGCGAAATGCCCTCTTTGCGCATCTTCACGCCTAAGGAAAATGCCGCCGTTCACACGCAAGCCCGGCGGGAGCCGCTTCCCCCTGCCGCCACGAAAATGCCATTAGATTTTATCCAGCGGAACAGGATTTGTCAATCTAAAGCCATTATGCCGTCTAGCGGTCCTGATCGGCCCTGCGCAGGCTGTCCTTCAAAGCGCGCATGGTCTCCGTGATGATCTTCAGCTCCGCGTGGGAGCAGTCGGCCAGCAGCTGCACCACCTCCTGCTGGAACACGGTCCCGGAAGCGGCGATGCTGTCACACAGCAGCTCGTCCGCCGTCACCCCCAGGGCGTTGGCAATGCTGATCAGAGTGGGCAGGCTCAGCTTGGTGGCCCCCCGCTCAATATGAGAGATGTTGGACGGTTCTTGTTCCGCACGTTCCGCCAAGGTCTGCTGCGTCAGGCCCTGGGCTTTTCTCAGACGGCGGATGCGCTGGCCGATGGCCGGATAGTCAAGCACCATAATCTCACCCCGAAGTTTATTTGGCAAAAGGTATTGTATGTCCGATTCGGATATGATAGAATGCGTTCTATATCCGAAAAGGATATGTGCTCATTTTTGACGCAGCAGAAACGCGCAGCTCGGACAGGATTTCAGGGACATCGGAGCGTTGAATCCCGCACCGGAAAGAGAGGAAAACAATGGAACCAAACAAGCAGTTCAGATGGCGGCAGGGCTTCACGCTGGTGGAAATGCTGGCGGTGACGGCCATTCTGATTATCCTGCTGGGCGTGTCCGCCGTAGGGGTGGTGTACTACGCCCGCTGGCTGAAAATCACCGAGTTGGACAATGCGGCCCGCGAGATTTATCTGGCGGCGGAGAACCGGGCGGTGCTGCTGTCCGGCAGCGGCCGGCTGGAGAATCTGGTGGAGATCCGGGGCAAGGAGATGACCGTGAACGTGGACAGCGGCCCCGACGGCGCCCAGACTGCCCCAGGCTACTACATACACCACAGCGGCGGGGCCGAGGTGGCGGATCTGCTGCCCGCCGGGACCATTGACCCCGCCCTGATGGACGGCTGCTTTTACGTTGTATATGAGCCGAAGGGCGGCAGCGTCACCGATGTGTTTTACGCGGAGGACGAACCCAATGTGGGCGGTAATTTCCAGACGTTTTACCAGGAAGTAAGCACCTCGGCCCGGTCCGCCCGGATGCGGATGGAGCCCATGGTGGGGTACTACGGCGGCGGCACGGCGGAAAACGCCAAGGACGACGCGCTGGGCACGCCCATTGTCATCATCAAAAATGAGGAGACGCTGACGGCGGAAATCACCTATGCCGTGCTTCCCTCTATGGCGGACAAAGCGGTCTTGACCGCTGTGCTGACCTATGACGGCTGTGAAATCGATATTTCCCCTGATCCGGCAGCCCTATCCCGAGAGGAAAAGGATGGGCGGGTCCGTTTCAGCTGTACAATCCTGTTGGATTCACTGGACGGGCCGAATTTTTCGGACCTGTTCAAGTATGCGGCCGGCAGGCCCGGTTCCTTCGGCGGGGACTTCACCGTCACCGCCACGCTGACCGCCCAGGGCGCCACGCCCAGCAGCGGCAGCGACACGGACAACAGCCTGTTCGCCGAGGGCAGCGGCGGGGAGACGGCATACATCGCCAACCTGCGCCACCTTCAGAATCTGAACAAAGACATCTCTCAGGTGGGCGGCAAGACGGGCGCTGAGCAGAAAAACGACATTGACTGCGCCACCTATCTGGGGAAAGACTACACCTTTGTACCCATTCAAAATGAAAAACTGTCGTCTTACAACGGCAGAGAATTTGTGCTGCATGACAAACTGTCGTCTTACAACGGCAGAGAATTTGTGCTGCGCGGCCTCCGCGCGCAGGAAAACGGCGAGGGGTCCGGCGCGGGGCTGTTCGCCGATGCCGCGGGAACGCCTGAGCGGCCCTGGCAGTTCCAGAACATCCGCATGGTCAACGCCTCGGTGCATGGCACAGGCAGCGCCGGTGCTTTGGTCGGGAGCGCCCGGAACGCCGCGTTCAAAAACTGCTGGGTCTACTGGGAGCCCGAGGCGGGCAGCGCCGGCCTGCGGGGTGTGCTGGGGGACAACGAAAACGGCTACAACTATCAGATTGCCGGCAGCAGCGCCGGCGGACTGGCGGGGCTGCTGACCGGAAGGGGAACCATCCAAAACTGCCTGTCGGCCACGCTGGTGCAGGGGAAGAGCATGGCGGGCGGTCTGGTGGGGACGGCAGCGGACACGGTGACGATCACCAATTCCTACGCCGACTGTTATCTGTCCGGCGCGGGCGCGGGCGGCCTGGCCGGGACGGCGGAAACGCTCACGCTGCAAAACTGCTATGCCGCCGGATTTATCGAGATCACCGAAATTGGAGCCGGCCTCCCTGCCGCGGGGCTGTGCACGGCCGGAACCGTCACGGGGACCTCGGTCTATTCCGTGATGCGCTGTTCCGGCGCGGAAGAGAAATGGGAGCCGCTGGCCCCCGGCATGACAGGGACAAATTGTTATTATCTCTCGTCGGCGATGAGCAGCGAGGCCGACGAACGCGCCAAGACCTACACGGACATGACTTCCGATGGATTTGCCTCCGTCTTGGGCGGTTCCTTCGGCGGGAAAGACCAGGACAGCCACCCCTACAACCTGCGCACGGATCTGGCTCTGACCGTGTACGATTTTCCCGGTCTGACCGCCCTGCCCCATTACGGCGACTGGAGCGCCCAGTTCGTGGAGGCCAGCCTGGTCTATTATGAGCAATATCAGGTCAATCAATACGGCTTCTACGGCGGCGGTGTGGACGCCCTGAAAAATACGCAGCCCATAAAGGACGGCTACGCCATCGCCATCCGGCAGGAGGGGGACGCGCAGACCGATCTGAAGGTCACAATCGCCGGCCAGGAATATGAGTATAAAGCTGAAAATCTGCATCCTGTAACGGGCGCGGACGGGACCGTTTACCGCCTTGCGCCGCTGCCGGATGAGCTGGTCAACACCGACAGCGTGTCGGAGGACTTCTATCAGTCCCTGCGCTTCACCATCGGCGACGAAACGCATGACTACTATTATTGCCCGCACTTCGCCAAAACCGCCGTGAAGACCGACGAGATGCCCCCGGCTCCAACCGGAGTGTCCGTGCGCACACCCCGTCACCTGTACATGCTCAGCCTGTACCCGGAGTATTACAACGGCCGCTATTCCTTCCATCAGGAGCTGGATCTGGACTACGCCGTTTACACCGGCTACAAACTGTTCCCGGAGGATTTCACCCAGGTGCCCATCGGCCGCGTCGACGAGCCGTTCAACGGCCTGTATGACGGCGGGTGCCGCGTCATCAAAAACCTGGTTTTCAGCCCCCTGGCAAATACCACCCGGGCCTATGCCGGTCTGTTCGGCTACTCCAGCGGGACACTGCGGAACATCGTCTATCTCATGGACCCGGACAGGCAGAACACCGTCTCTCTGGGCAATCACAGCAACCTTTATATCGGCGGCCTTGCAGGCGGCAACGCCGGGAGCGTAATCAACTGCGCCGTGGCGGGCGTAAGCCTGACCGGCAACGCCTATACCGCTTCCATCTACATTGGCGGCCTGGTGGGGCTGAATCAGGGGGAGATTTCCGGCTGCGGGGCGGAGTGCGCCGCGCTGGCGGCGGATACCTCCAACTACGCCCATGCCTACGTGGGCGGCCTGGTGGGGTTGAACCGGAGCAGCGGGATTATCACCGTCTCCTATGCCGTAGGACGGGCGTCGGCGGAGGCGGACACCACCTCCGCCGCGCGGGTGTGCGGCTTCGTGGGCTACAACCAGGGGCTGGTCCAAAACAGCTACGCCGCCATGGACCTGTCGTCCAGCGGCAAGGCCGTGGAAACCTATGGCTTCTGCGGTGTGACGGACGGAACGCAGAGCGGCACTTTTTTCCTGAACACCGGGAATTTCACCTATCGGGACATTTCCTATAACGCCAGTTATACCCCCAGAAAGGCGGCGCAGATCGACTATGTCGCCCTGACGGATCGGACGGCCAGCCCTGTGGCTGGGATGACCTTTGCGGCGGCCGGCGGATTCCCCTATCCCACCGCCGTGAGGGACGCCGCCGGGCAGCCGGTCCACTACGGCCAGTGGCCGGAGCTGATGGAGCTGGGCATTATGGGCGTGTACTATTGGGAAACGCTGGAAATCAATGGCGAGGCCCCGACTTATCACCTGGTCCTGCTGGCGGTGGATTCAGACAAAAAAACCGTCTCCAGGCTGACCACCCTGTCCACGGCCCACAGCGACAACGGCGTGGTGACCGATTACGGATACGGATACTACTACACCGCCTCGGAGAACACTCAGGTTGCCATCGAGCTGACGGCAAAGGGAATCAACTATTCCCAGCAAGGCGCGCAGGGGGACGCTTTTTCCACCGGCACCGCCGCGGAGGACAGCGCGGTGAACGCAGAGTTTGCCAAGCTGATGCCCGGCTATGAATTCCACTCCTATCACAGCTTCGGCATGGAGAAGGACGGCGGCGGGCTGTATCCGGCCGGGTCGCCTAACGGCTGGTTTATCCTCACCCGAAAGGTGGGGAGCACTACGGATACGGTTATGGAGTTTGCCGTCAACCCCCATTTTGCGGACGCGCTGTCCGTCACGCTGCCCCAGGGCTGGATGCCCGCAGGCGGCGCATCCGGCGAGGCGCCGGGCAGCACACAGGGCAGCCCCTATGAAGTGCGCGCCGTGTCGCAGCTTCAGAACATCAACTGGAACGGCACAAACTGCGGCACCGACACGGTAATAGAGGGAGATAAGAACTGCCTGCAGTTCCCCTATCTGTCCACATCAAATTCCACCGGGAAATATTACTGGCTTCAGACCCATGACCTGAACGGAAACAACGAAACCCAGACGCCGATCGCCGAGTACCACGATGAGAGCGGCCGCAACACCGGAAACCTCTACGGCTGGTTTGGCGGCACCTATGACGGGGACGGATATGTCATTGAAAACATCAACATCAAGGGGCAAAAGTCCTCCTGTGCGGGCCTGTTCGGAATTGTATACAATGGGACGCTGAAAGACATCATCCTCTATTCGTCGGACGGAAAGGGCACCGTTACCAGCGGCCATAATACGGGGACCCAGAGCCGCTGGTATGCCATCGGGGCCTTGGCGGCGGTTGCGGCTTCGGACAGCGACAGCGCACTGCAAAACTGCGCCGTGGCCGGTTACACAATTGAGGCCAACACCTATGTTTATGCCGCCGGCACGGGAGACGCATGGGGCGGCGTTGAAATCGGCGGCCTGGTGGGTATCTCCAACATGGCGTTGGAAAACTGCTCCGCCCACACGAAAATCCATATTCCCGGCACCGCCCGAAGCGGCAACGACAATATGCGTGTAGGCGGCCTGGTGGGCGCCGGCTTGAAGACGATCACAAATTGTTATGCCGGCGGGCAGATCATCATTGACCCTATGACAAAGGTGAACGGATATCCGGGCGTTACGGCAAAAGGCGTCTACATCGGGGGCATCATAGGCGGCAGCTACTTTAAGCCGCTGCAGCCGAACCTCGGAACCTTGATCGGTCCGACGGCGCTCAATAAAACCAGCAATGAGCTGACTAACTGCTACAGCTACGTAACGCTTCCCGCCTATAAATCCAACGATTACATCAAAGGACTGTATGTCCTGGGGGGCACGGGCGAAATCAACCAGACGACGGTTACGGGCGACGCGGCCAACCACGGCACCTGTACCATTACCAACTGCTACTATTTGGACAGCATTGAGCCGGATCTCTCTCAGGTCCCCAAAATGGGCACCTCCAACACCCAATCCCCGGCGTTCAGGTCTGACGTGAAAAGCTACAATACCATCGAGATGAACTACGCCAGGCTGGACGTCACCAAGCTGACCTACGCGCAGCTTGCGGGCACGGCCCCCATAGGCGGGCGGGATATCTACGACCTGCTGACAGCCTTTTCCCCCGTTACCTCCCACACCGACGACGGCTTTTCCGTCTCGGGCAAGTACAGTTACTCGTCTGCGCGGAACCTCCAGGGCCTGAACTACCCCTTCCCCACCATCCTGACCCGGGAGGGCGTCTACCATGTCCACTACGGCGACTGGCCCCTGTGCGGCATCAAGCGGGAAAACGGCGGAGCGCCCATCGAACTGGATTTGTTCACTAAACCGGACTACACCGAAACGCTTGAGCTGGACGGCGTAAACGGCGGCGGCGCGTGGAGCGCGAAAAGCGGGGATGAGAATATCGCCGATGTGGAGTGCACGGACGGCAAGCTGACCGTGACGGGTACGGGCGTGGGCGTCACTACGCTGACGGTGACCTATACCCTGGACGGCGTAAACTATACCCTGCCGCTGTCCGTCAACGTGACCGCCGTGCTGGAGCTGCGCACGCCGGACAGTCCTGTGCGGCTGTTTACCAATGACACGGTGGGCGTAAAGCTGACGGCTTACGGCGAACGCCAGGGCGAGGGCAACGAGCAGGAGCTCGACCTCAACGCGCTGGGCGTGACGGTCACGGCGGCGGCAGGGGTATATGACAGCGCGCTGCTGGAGGCGGCGGAGGTGGACGACGACCTGATCCTGCAGCTGACCACCGGCAGCGCGGAAGGGGACGCCGCGGTGAGCATAAATTATACCTACACCTACCGCGGCGTGGAATACACCGGGATGAGCGCGATCACCATTCAGCTGACAGAGCCGGAGATTCGGACGGATGAGGACGGAACCATTCTCGTCGTCTTTAAGGGCGGCAAGATTGACAGCGCCGTAGTGACCAGCGAGAACATGGACGAAGTAAAACTGTCCATTGACGCCGCCGACCCCAGTATGGTCAGCCTGGATGTCCCGCCGGGGGAGACCGTCACCGTAGAGGCAGCCCTGACCATGGACGGCCGGGAGCATGTGGTGACAGTGACCTTCACGGCGGAAGAAAAGGACGGGGAGCAGGGCGAAGCCGGCGGCGGAACCGCAGATGCGGGGACAAAGTGAGAACCGGTTTTTCCCGAACTCGGACGAAAGGAAGGCGAAGCGCTGCGTGAAAAGACTGTGGAAAAAGCTGAAAGACCAGTGCGGAGCGTCCATCCTGCTGGCCCTGCTGTTTTTCCTGCTGTGCAGCATGGTCGGGGCATCCGTGCTGATGGCGGCGGTGTCCAATGCGGGGAAAATCCGCAGCAACCGGGAGGAGCAGCAGAAATACCTGCTCCTGTCCTCCGCCCTGCGGCTGGTGTGCGATGAGCTGACCTCGGCGGAATACTACGGGCAGTACACATATGAGACTTGGATTGAGAAAAAAACCATAGATCACGCGGATGACGGCACTCCGATCACGCCTCCGGTCATACAGACCCACACCTACCATCGGTATACGCAGGACGCCGGCGATTTTCAGTGCGGCCTGAAAGCGGTGCTGCCGCTGACCCAGGAATTGGACCTTATTTTCGCGTCCAGGTTCCCCCCCACATATGACAACGGCACAATTCACTATATCTACAACAAGAAGGGCGGATCCTTTGTCGCGGTGACGCGCGAGATGGTCCTGGAGGTAGATACGGCTGAAGTGGACGGGCTGGACGGATCGGAGAACCGTGTCACCGTCAAGGTGCAGATGGATCAGGACCTGCGCATCCGGCTCACGGCCACACTGGGAGAGGTGAAGGACGGCTACATCTACACCATGGAGGCCCAACTGACCGGCCAGGGCCAGCTGGGGGTTGCCGGATCGGACAGCGCCGTTGTTGGCGGGAATCGGTCCGGGCCGGTAACATGGACCCTGGAATGGATCGCCAAAAAGGAGGCGGGCGACGGTGCATAAGCTGAAAAGCCAGCGGGGAGAAACGCTGGTGGAGACCATGGCGTCTATTTTGATCGCCGCGCTGTCCGTGGCCCTGCTGTTCACCTGTGTCATGGTCAGCACGCAGATCGACCGCATGGGCCAAAAGGCGGACGAAGCGTATTACAAAGCCCTGACCGCCGCGGAGATGCAGACGGCCGACGCAGACTGCCCGGAGAAAAACGGCAGGGTAATCATAGCGGGCCAAAGCGGCGTCAAGGAGGTGCTGGACATCACCCTTTACGGCGGCGAGGGGATGTACGCCTACGCCCGCACCGGCGAGGGGACCGGCCCATGAGGGAAAAGCTGCGGAACGAACAGGGCATGACCCTGGTGGAAATGCTGTGCGCGGTGGCAATCCTGATCCTGCTGGGGCTGATGATGAACACGGGGCTGCAGATGGCCATGCGAAGCTATCGGGACATCACCGCCCAATCGGAAGTGCAGCTGCTGCTGTCCACCCTGTCCGACGCGTTGGCGGACGATCTGCGCTATGCCCGGGACGTGCGGACAAAGGGTGACGGGTCTCTGCTGAGCTACAGCAGCGATTCCTACAACAGCGGCGGCCGGGCCACCCTGGAGGTCGGCGAAAACGGGCAGGTGACGGCAGGCGGCAAACGGGTCCTGCCCGGCGGAGCCTATGGGAACGGCGCCTATGTGGTGCGGGTCATGAAGATTACCTATGCCAGCCGGCCGGACGGCAGCTTTTTCACCATTGAGCTGGAGGTAGCACAGGCGGAGGGAACGATCAGCGCCCGGACAAAATTCACCGTCCGATGCCTGAGCGGGCCGGAAATCGAGGATGCGGAGCTTAACCCCGGAGAGGAGAGCGGAGGATGAAATACAACAGGCTTGGTGATATCCTGATTGACAGCGGGGTCATCACCGAGGAGCAGCTGAAGCAGGCCCTGGAATTGCAGGAGGGCAGCGGCGAGCGGCTCGGCACGGTGCTGCAAACCCATGGCTTTATCACGGAGCGTCAGTTGATCGACACCCTGATGAACCAGCTGGGTGTGGAATACGTAGACCTGAATTCCCTGTCCATTCCTTCCGAGATGGCGCAGATCCTTCCCAAGAACGTGGCTAAAAAGCACATGGTGGTGCCGGTGCGGGCCACCCGCACGGATATCCACCTGGCCATGGCCGACCCGCTGAACTTTGTGGCGATAGAGGAGGTCAGGGCCATCACCCACCGCCGGGTGCTCCCGCTGATCGCCGCCGCCGCGGCGGTGGAGCGGGCGGTGCAGAACCTGTACAGCAACCAGGGGGCCATGCGGGCCATCG
>CAJUEG010000016.1 GCA_910584835.1 uncultured Oscillospiraceae bacterium
CCGCCTCGGTGACCAAGGTGATGACCCTGCTGCTGGTGATGGAGGCCATCGACTCGGGCAGTCTGGGCTGGGACGATGTGGTCACCGCCTCCACCCACGCCATCTCCATGGGGGGCAGCCAGATCTGGCTGAAGGAAAACGAGCAGATGACCGTCCGGGACATGGTAAAGGCGGTGACGGTGGTGTCCGCCAACGACTGCGCCGTGGCGCTGGCCGAGCACATCGCGGGCAGCGAGCCCGCCTTTGTGGAGCGGATGAACCAGCGGGCCCGTGAGCTGGGCATGAAGCACACCAACTTTGTCAACTGCACCGGCCTGCCCGCCGACGGCCACCTGACCTGCGCCTACGACATCGCCCGGATGAGCCGGGAGCTGATCTTAAACCATCCCGCCATCCGGGAGTACACCACCATCTGGATGGACACCCTGCGGGACGGCACCTTCCAGCTGTCCAACACCAACCGGCTCATCTTCTACTACGAGGGGGCCACGGGGCTGAAAACCGGCTTCACCGACACGGCCCTGTACTGCCTGTCCGCCACTGCGGAACGGGACGGCATGGAGCTCATCGCCGTGGTGATGCACGCCCCCACCTCCAACGACCGCTTTGAGAGCTGCAAGGCCCTGCTGAACTACGGCTTTGCCAACTACGCCATCACCCCGGTGTACCCCGGCGAGGCCATCCCCCCGGTGGAGGTGATCCTGGGCGAGCAGGACACCGTGCAGCCCGTCACGGCCAGGGAGTGCTCCATCCTGGTGGAGAAGGCCAAGGCCGGGGCGGTGACCACCCAGATGGAGCTGTCCCCCCAGGTGGAAGCCCCGGTGGAGGCGGGCCAGAAGCTGGGTGAGCTTCGGGTGCTGGTGGACGGCAAACAGGTGGATACCATCGACCTCATCGCGCCCCAGGAGGTGCCCCGGCTGTCCATCGGGGGCATTTTCAAGCGGTTCCTGAACACAATGTTTTTGCAGGGGGACTGATTCCCCGCATCCCTGCCGGGCGTTGCTTTCTGCCCGTGCAGAAAGCAACCAAAGACACGCTCAGGGGGGAGCCCTCCGGGTGAACACGGCCCAAAGGACGGGCCGCGTCCACAGTCGGGCCTCCCCCTGAGAACCCCCATAACGGGAGACGCCCTATACGCGGCGCGGCCCTTCCGGCGCGCGGGGCTTTCGACGCGGCCCCCCTGTTTGTGCTGCCGCCTGTGCCGGTACACTGAGACAGCGCGGGGTCCATATGACGCGCCTCAGCCGTGCGCCGTTCGAACCCGGACGATGTGGACTTCCTGTCCAGAAAAGCATGCAGAACAGCCCGCCTCGGGTTGAGGCGGGCTGTTTTCTTATACTTCTTTTACCAATGCCTCTCCGGCCAGGCAGATATCCCCTGCGCCCTCGTCGGCACAAGCTCCATACCGTTCACCTCGGCCTTCGGCCAAGGCTCGCTCATTCCGCTGCGCCTCCTCTCCCCACAAAGCCAGAGAGCGGCTTTGCGGGGGCCCCAAAGTCATTCTTTGATCAAAGCCTCTCCAGCCAGATAGATATCCCCTGCGCCCACAGTCAAAATCAAGTCCCCCGGCTGGGCAATGCGCCGGAGCTTGGCCGTCACGTCCTCCAGGGTGGGGCAGAACACGCTGCCCGGGATTTTCGCCGCCAGGTCCGCGGAGGAGATGCCGATGTCGTTGTCCTCCCGGGCGGCGAAGATCTCCGCCAGCAGGGTGACGGCGGGCCGCTTGAGCACCTCCACAAAGTCGTCGAACAGCTCGTGGGTGCGGGAGTAGGTGTGGGGCTGGAAGGCGCAGATCACCCGCTTGAAGTCCAGCGCCTCCGCCGTGTCGAACAGGGCCGCCAGCTCGCCGGGGTGGTGGGCGTAGTCGTCGCACACCTCCGCGCCGTTGAACATCCCCTTGTACTCAAACCTGCGCCCCGGCAGGCGGAAGTCCCGCATCCCGTCCTCCGCCGCCTTCCCCGGCACGCCCAGGGCGATGGCCGCCGCTGAGGCCGCGATGGCGTTTTTCACGTTGTGCACCCCCGGCACGGACAGGTCCAGGTGGGCGTACTTTTTGCCCCGGCACACCACGTCGAAGGAGCCGAACCCGTGGTCCATGGACAGGTTCTCGGCGTGCACGTCCCCCTGGTGGATTCCAAAGGTCATCACGTCCCGCTCCTCCCCCCGGAGGGTGAACATGGTGTTCTCATCCTCGCAGTTGGCGATGATGAGGCCGTTTTCCGGCACCTTGTCGGCAAAGGCCCGGAAGGACTTCTCCACATCCGCCAGGTCCTTGAAGTAGTCCAGGTGGTCCGCCTCCACGTTGAGGATCACCGCCACCGTGGGGAAAAAGGACAAAAAAGAATCGCAGTACTCGCAGGACTCCAGGATGATGGTGTCCCCGTGCCCCACCCGGTGGCCCGCCTCCAGCAGGGGCAGGGTGCCGCCGATCATCACCGTGGGGTCGGCCTGGGCCGCCATAAAGATGTGGGTGCACATGGAGGTGGTGGTGGTCTTGCCGTGGGTGCCCGAAATGCAAAGGGCGTTGCGGTAATCCCGCATGATGGCCCCCCAGGCCTGGGCCCGCTCGAACACAGGGATGCCGGCGCCGAGGGCGGCGGCGATCTCCGGGTTGCCGTCGTGGACGGCGGCGGTGCGCACCACGCAGCTGGCCCCCTCCACGCTCCCGGGCAGATGGCCGATGACCACCGGGATGCCCAGCTTTCTCAGGTGGAGCACCGTGGCGCTCTCCCGCTGGTCGGAGCCGGTGACCTCCACCCCCGCCCCGTGGAGCACCTCCGCCAGGGAGGCCATGGACACCCCGCCGATGCCCACCAGATGGGCCCGCTTTCCCGGCTGTAAATAATCGCGGATATTTTTGGCTTCCATACGCATTACCTCATATAATAAACCCGCAAATCGGGTCTTTTTTTGTCTTTGCTGCATTTGGCAACTTATTATATACTGCTGTGCTGGAAATTGCAACCTGTAAATGAGTATAAGCGCCCCGGCCCGGATTTAGACGGGAGGGACTGGCCCGGCGGCGGAAAAATTTTCTCCCTTCCGCCCCGCTTCTCGGGAAAGCCCCGCCTTCCCCCTTGCAAACCGCCGCGAAAGCTCTTATAATAATCCCTGCGGCGCCGCACCGCGCCCGCGGAGAAGAATTTGAAAGGAGGGGGCGCTCTGTGAAGGCAAACCACCGCCCGCTGGCCCCCAACCGGGCGCTGGCCCTGGGCTTTCTCACCATCATCCTGGCCGGGGCCCTGCTGCTGATGCTGCCCATCGCCAACCGTACCGGCCGGAGCCTGTCCTTTCTGGACAGCCTCTTCACCGCCACCTCCGCCACCTGCGTCACCGGCCTTGTGGTGGCGGACACCTGGACCCAGTTCAATCTTCTGGGCCAGGTCATCCTGCTCCTTCTCATCCAGGTGGGCGGTCTGGGGTATATGACCATGATGCTCCAGGCGTCCCTGCTGATGGGCAGGAAGCTCGGCCTCCGCCAGCGCTCGGTGATGATGGAGAGCGTCAGCGCCCAGCGTCTGAGCGACGTGCTCACCCTGCTGCGCTACATCCTGGGGGGCACCGCCCTGATTGAGGGGACGGGGGCGGTGCTGCTGTCCTTCCGCTTCATCCCCGAGCTGGGGCCGGCCCGGGGGATCTGGTACTCCGTCTTTCACAGCGTGTCCGCCTTCTGCAACGCGGGCTTCGACCTGATGGGCTTCCGGGAGCCCTACAGCTCCCTCACCCACTACGTATACGATCCCCTGGTGAACCTCACCGCCTGCGCCCTCGTCCTGCTGGGCGGGCTGGGCTTCCTGGTGTGGCGGGACGTGCGGGAAAACGGCCTGCGCTTCCGCCGCTACTCCCTCCACTCCAAGCTGATGCTCACCGCCACCCTGGTTTTGACCGCGGGGGGCACGGCCCTGTTCTGGCTGGCGGAGCGGGACAACCTGCTGGCCGGGATGGACCCGGGGCAGCAGGCGCTGGTGTCCCTGTTCCAGGCGGTGTCCCCCCGGACGGCGGGGTTCAACACCGTGGACCTGGCCAAGCTCACCAGCGGCGGCGGCCTGCTCACCATCGTGCTGATGTTCATCGGCGCGGGCCCCGGCTCCACCGGCGGCGGCGTGAAGGTGACCACGGTGGTGGTGTGCCTGCTCACCCTGTCCGCCTACATCCGGGGCCGCCGGGAGGTGGGCGCCTTCAACCGGCGGCTGGACGAGGAGCAGATCCACCGCTCGGCGGCGGGGGTCACCCTCTACATGACCCTGGCCATGGCGGGTGGCTTCCTCATCCTGGCCACCCAGCCCTTCCCCCTCCAGGACGCGCTGTTCGAGGTGTTCTCCGCCCTGAGCACCGTGGGATTGTCCACCGGCATCACCCGGGAGCTGTCCCCCCTCAACCGGGCGGTGGTCATCGCCATGATGTACTGCGGGCGCATCGGCAGCCTGTCCATGCTCATGGCCCTGGCCCAGCGCTCCGCCCCCCGGGTGAAGGACCCGGTGGAGCACATCACCATCGGGTGACGGGGCGCCCCCTGCGGCCTCTGCCCCGGCGCGTTTCACGTGAAACATTAGTTCTATTTTAGAAAGGTGTGCGATAATATGGCATCCACATTCCTGGTGATCGGCCTGGGCCGGTTCGGCACCAACCTGGCCCTGCGGCTGATGGACTCCGGCAACGAGGTGATGGTGCTGGACAGCGACGAGGAGCTGGTCAACCACATCGCCCCCCAGGTCACCCAGGCCAAGATCGGCGACTGCATGGACGAGGAGGTGCTGCGCTCCCTGGACCCGGCCTCCTTTGACTTCTGCTTCGTGTGCATCAGCGAAAACTTCCAGTCCTCCATGGAGACCACCTCCCTGCTCAAGGAGCTGGGGGCCCCCATGGTGGTGGCCAAGGCGGACCGGGACCTCCACGCCAAGCTGCTGCTGAAAATCGGCGCGGACGAGGTAGTGTTCCCGGAGCGGGACATGGCCCAGCGCACCGCCATGCGCTTCAGCATCAACGGGGCGCTGGAGTACATTGAGCTGGCCCCCGGCTACGCCATCATGGAGCTGGACGTGCCCGACCACTGGGCGGGGCTCACCATCCTGGACCTGGACATCCGCAAGAAATGGAACGTGAACGTCATCGGCCGCAAGGAGGACGGGGCCATCCGGCCCATCGACGCGGCGTTCGCCTTTGCCGCCGACACCCATATCCTGGTCGCCGGCCGCCCGGACGACATTACCCGGATGGTAAAGGAAGTCTGACCCCTTCAAAAAACGCGCAAAACAGCCCGGCGGCTTTGCCGCCGGGCTGTTTTGTTCTCTCCCTCTTTTTTATTGCCACCTGCTGTCGCGGAAATACACATCCACATTTCCCAGGTCGCTCTCAGCGTTCAGCTTGTAGGGGCAGCTCCCCTTCTGCTCCGCCTTGTCGCCCCGGTTCACATCGTTTATCGACACCTTGCCCAAGTCGCACCTCAGCTCGTACTCGCATTCCCGCTCATCGCAGTCCAAATTGGCCTCCACATTGCCCAGGCTGGTTTCCAGGTCGATGTCCACACCTTCCCACAGCTCCCCCATGCCCAGGGTCACATCCCCCAGGTCACTCTTCAGGGTCAGCTTTTTCGGTACGCGCACCTCGTAGCACTCCACATCCCCCAGGGCCGTCTTGGCCTCAATCCTGGTCTCTACGGCCACTCCGCTCAGGAACACGTCCCCCAAATCGGTCTCAATATTGACCTTTTCCATCACCTCGCCGGGCACGGTAATGATTACGCTCAGGGAGTGCTCGCCAAACAGCCCGTCAAAGTTGATGTGGGCGCCCCCGGATTTCGCGTCCCGGACTTTCAGTGCGCCGTCCTTGATTTCCCATTTCAGCTCATAGCCGCCCAGGTCGCCCTCCGGCTGGATGGCCAGGGTGTAATCGGTGCCCTCGGTGACGGTGACATTGCCGAAGCTGATGTCCACGTCAATCTCGTCGAAGGTATCCAGATAGCCGTCCTCTCTGTTCCAGAAGCCTCCGCCGGCCTCCGTACTCCCCTGGATGTCCTCCACAACGGCCACCGGGGGGATGCTGGACGCCTGTGCGGAGCCGTACTCGAAGAACGTGACCCCCTGAATCGGGTCCATAACCTGCGCCTGCGCCTCGCCGGTCACCAGTCCGGCCACGTTCCGGCCCACGAGGCGCCCAAACGTGGCCGCACCCATGGCGATGCTCACCACCGTGAACAGGAGGACCGCCGCCGCGATGCCCGCCGCAGCCAGCCAGGGCCACTTTTTCTTCTTACGGGGCGTCCAGCTCTGGGCCTGCTCCTGGGTGACGAAGCCGCCCTCCACCGCCAGGCGGCAGGACAGCGCCCAGGGGTCTCCCAGCTCCTGGACCACCTCGGCCTCCTGCCCGGGCCCGGCCTCGTCAAAATATTCCGCGTAGTAGCGCAGGATGTTCTGCCGCTCCCGCTCGGGCACCCACCGGGCCAGCCCCTCGGCCAGCTCAGCCAAATAGGTAAGTTTGTCCATGTTGCTCGTCCTCCTTCATAAGCTCCTCCACGCCGTCCCGGAACTGTCTCCACTCCTCCCGCCGCCGCTCCAGCTGGGCGCGGCCCACGGGGGTAATGGCGTAATAGCGGCGGTTGCGCCCCTGGTAGGGCCGGTCATACACCGTGAGCAGCCCGTCCCGCTGAAGCCGCCGCAGCACCGGGTAGAGGGTGGATTCCGAGATATCCAGCCTGGCCTTTACCTGCTGGGTGAGAATATAGCCATAGGCGTCCCCGTGGGACAGCACCGCCAGCACGCACCCGTCCAGCAGCTGCGGCCCAATCGCATAGGCCATGACATCCCCTCCTTTCGCCGCCGCGGCTTCCGGCCTTTTCTCCTTCCGTCTCCGGCGAAACCCGGTTCGCTGCGCTGCGGCCTATCTCCCCGCGAGGCCCGCTTCGGCAGGTCTTCCAGGGAATTATTATTGACGGTTATATTATATTGCATGTAATATTGCCCTGTCAATATAAAAATTGCATTTTTACAAATTCTTAAAAAAGCGCCAAAAGAGCGCCCCCGCAAGGGGGCGCTCCACGCTTCTTTCTTGTCACGCTGTGAAGCGGCCAGGACGCTCGCTCGCTTTCGCTTCGCCTCAGGCAAAACCCGCCCCCGCTGCGCGGCGGCCGGGCTTTTCTCCTCGCTCCGCTCCAAGCTCCTTCGCTGTCCGCTTCTCCTCGCTTCTTGATCACGCTGCGAAGCGGCCAGGACGCTCGCTCGCTTTCGCTTCGTCTCAGGCAAAACCCGCCCCCGCTGCGCGGCGGCTGGGCTTTTCCCCTCGCTCCGCTCCAAGCTCCTTCGCTGTCCGCTTCTCCGCGCTTCTTTACAGCATCTGCCGGCTCCGCGAAATATTCATGGTGCCGTCCTGCATCTCGTTCACCCAGTCCAGGCTGCGCCCGGTGCCGTGGGCCACGCAGGAGATGGCGTCGTCGGCCACGTAGGTCTCAATGCCGGTGTGGGACTCAATGAGCTTGTCGAAGCCCCAAACCAGCGACCCGCCGCCGGTCATAATGATGCCGTTGCTGGAGATATCGGCCACCAGCTCGGGAGGAGTGCGCTCCAGGACGCCGTGAATGGCCTCCAGAATACGGGAGCAGGGCTCCTCAAACGCCTCGATCATCTCGCTGGAGGTGACGGAGAACACCCGGGGCAGGCCGGTCATGAGGCAGCGGCCCTTGACCTCCATGGAGATCTCCTCCGGCCGGGGGAATACGCAGCCGATAGTCATTTTCAGCTCCTCCGCCGTGCGGTCGCCGATAAGGACGTTGTGCCGCTTGCGGATGTACTTGATGACCGCCTCGCTGAAGGCGTCGCCGGCCACCTTGATGGAGGCGGACTCCACGATGCCGGACAGGGAGATCACGGCGATGTCGGCGGTGCCGCCGCCGATGTCCACCACCATATGGCCGTCGGGCTGGGTGATGTCCACCCCCGCGCCGATGGCGGCGGCCAGGGGTTCCTCAATGAGGTACACCCGCCGGGCGCCGGCCTGGATGCCCGCGTCGATGACGGCGCGCTCCTCCACCTCCGTAATGCCGGAGGGCACGCAGATGACCACGCGGGGCTTGAAAATGCGCACAGGGGCCACCTTGCGGATAAATTCCTTGAGCATCCGCTCGGTCATGTCGTAGTCGGAAATGACGCCCTCCCGCAGGGGGCGGATGGCCACGATGTTGCCGGGGGTCTTGCCCAGCATCTGCTGGGCGTCGGTGCCCACCTTGAGCAGCTTGCCGGTGTTTTTATCCAGCGCCACCACCGACGGCTCCCGCAGCACAATACCTTTGTCCTTGATATACACCAGCACGCTGGCAGTGCCCAAATCAATGCCGATATCTCTTGCAAACATAGTTTTCACTCCTGTATATATACTGCGCCGGGCCCCATCTGTGGGAAGTCTGCCCCAAAAGCGCCCTGTGTAATCATAATCATAGACCCATTGCGGGTATACTCACTAATCATACCCGACTATTCCTGATTTTGCAAGCCCTTTTCCTGTTTGAACCTCTTAATTTTTCATAAGCTTTTCCGAAATTCTTCCCGAAAATTTGCCGGAACAAACACTCAGCCCCCAGCCGTCCTACACCTGCGGCTGGGGGCTTACTTCTGGGTCAGATTGTCCAAGGGCCTCTACCTTCACTTTCTTCCGATCCATCGGATATTCTGCGTTGGGGTTCCGCTTGAAACCGCTGTCTCCCTGTTTCCTCAAACAATGGTGAGCTTCAGACTTAATCTGGCTTCCTTCGCTTACTCAAGCGTGTTTGGAACGAGCCGAGGCCTCGTTTCACTTTGCGTCTCCCAATCGCGAAAAGAGTGGTGCGTTCTACGTTAGTACATTGGACTCACCTTTTCCTTTCTGTCTGTATTGTACGATAATATCGGGGTTTTGTCAACCCCTTTTTGTAAGGTTTTTAAAAATTCTGCCGGCCCCGCACCGTCGGGGCCGGCATTGCCTTCAGCTCTCCTCCTCGAACCCGTCGTTCTCGATGGCCAGCCCGTACCAGCTCAGCCCCGATCCCACCCCGTCGCCCCAGGTGGGATGGCGGGCGGCCGCCATAGCCCAGGTGTTGTACCAGAACACATAGGTGATGTCCAGGTGGCTGGGCAGAATCTCCTCGATGATGGCCCGCAGCCGGTCAAATCCCTCCGGAATGCC
Source organism: uncultured Oscillospiraceae bacterium (assembly GCA_910584835.1). Classification (GTDB taxonomy): domain Bacteria; phylum Bacillota; class Clostridia; order Oscillospirales; family Oscillospiraceae; genus Enterenecus. Next base: position 9,151 of record CAJUEG010000016.1, read on the forward strand.
CGCCACGTTGGGGAACCGCACATTCACATACCCCGGCCTTTCCGTCTCCTCCGCCCGGGCGTTGATGCCGCAGCCCAGCAGGGTGTCGTTGATGGCCTCGGGGGTAAAGCTGTCCCCGCCGATGCGCAGCAGGGCGGCCAGGGCCTCCCGGCGCTGCCGGGCGGTGTGGCACACCGGGCGGTAGGGCAGCAGCGCCTCGATCCGTTCCAACCCGAAATCCTTTGCCGTGGTCAGGCTCATCTCCCGGGCGGTGTGGTCCAGCTCCTCCCCCGCCCCGTCCAGCGCCCGGCCATAGGCGGCCAGCTCCCCCCGGTTAATAGTGCCCGGCCGCAGGTCGTACACCCCCAGCGGCCGCAGCAGCGCCGCCAGATGCTCCTCATAGCTCTGCGTCATGGGCTCTCCTCCCCGCCCTCGGCGATGGTCAGCTCTCCCAGCACCGGCAGCGTCACATTGTCCAGGGACAAATCCTCCGCCGGCGTTATCAGCCGGCAGTTGGCCACCCCGTCCACGCCGTAGATCAGGGAAATCAGCTGAGCCCGGGGCAGGGGCTGCCCCAGCCGCTCCCCGGTGAACCAGCCCTCCAGACGCTGCCGCACCGCCGCAGCCACCTCCGCGAAGTCCCGGCCTTCCTTCACCCACAGCTTCACCGACACATCCACCGTCTCCACCGTGGGGGGGAGCACCTTCACATCCACCGCGATCTCCCGCACCCGGTCAAAGTAGCCCTGTATGGCCGCCAGCAGCGCCTGGTCCGGCACGCCTCCCTGGGCGGCGGGCACCAGGTCCACCGTGCCCACCCCCCGGTTCCTGGGGAGCACCGTCACCGCCGCCACCCCGTCGAAGGACATGGCCGCCTGATGGTAGAAGGCGTTATTGGCCCCGTTGGCCAGCCGCCGGAAGGTGGCCAGCACCCGTTCCCGCAGCGCTTCGTCCCCTTCCCGGTCCCTGCCCCCGGCCATGGCTTCCGGGTTGGCGCAGGCCACGATGCCCGCGGGGGGCAGCGCCATGTACACGACGGCGCCCTGTCCCACATTGCCCGCCTCGCCGGCCTCCGCGGCGGTCACTCCAACCTCACAGAACAGCTCTCCCGCGGCCACCGCCGCGTCCTCGTCCGTGATAAAGCGCACCCCGCCGGCCGTCATGCACACCGTCCCCTGGGGCACCTCGGCGGCGGTCTCCCTGGCCTGGTCCACATAAAACCGCACCGTCCCCGCCGCCGGGACGGCCTTTCGCCGGTCGATGCCCCGCAATTGGGCGTGCTTGTCCAGCTCCTCCCCCTGGGCCGTCTGGGGAAAGCACTGCCGTCTGGTCCACTCCGCCTGGATATACAGGCTGTACAGCTGGGCCGCCACGGCGTAGAACCGCACCGCCAGCTCGCTGCTCCCCCCGGCGCTCTGGCCGGTCTGGGCCTGGAACTGCGCCGCCAGCCCCTGATAGATCTCCTCCAACGTGATCACATTCTCACTCCTCCAAACGCGCCGTCACCGCCAGCTGATCCCCCTGCCACAGCAGCTCCACCGTCACCCAAAGCCCGTCCCGCTCCCGGCTCACCCGGGCTCCGGCAACGGTCACGCCGTCCAGGCCGTCCAGCGCCTCCACGGCATACTGCCGGGCCAGGTTCTCCCAGTCGGCGGGCTTGGCCCGCCGCAGCCGGTCCATCCGGCTGCCCAGCCGGGGCAGAAACGGGAAACTCCCCCGCCGGGCGGTGAGCCGGAAGAGCACCTCGCCCAGCAGCTCCTCCCCGTCCCGGATAACGGCCACCCCGCCGCTGCCGTCGGCGGCGTAGTCTCTGTTTGTCAGAAGCAGGCTCATATCATCCGCCTCCCAGCAGTGCCATCACGATCCGGGCGATCAGCTCCTCCAGCCTCTCGCCGTTGACATACACCTCTCCGTTCAGCTCCACCCGTTTCCCTTGGAGCGCCGCGCCCTCCCGGCCGCTGACGCTCACCCGGTCTCCGTCCAGCGCCAGCCGTTTGGCCTGGATGTCCACCTTGTCCGGCACATCTCCGTCCTGCCGGGCCCCCACCACGCAGGGGATCTCCCCCCGGCCCTGGATGACCAGCACCCGCTGGCCCACCTTGGGCGTCCAGCAATAGCCCGCCGGGCTGTACACCTGCAGGCCCCGCCGTTCGCTGTCCAGCAGCACCGCCGTCTCCCCGCCGCTCATGGTGACGATGCCGGTCTGCCCCTCTCCCTGGTCGGCGGGCCGCTTATGCTGTCCGCTCATCCACATAGCAACAACCTCCTTTTGTTCACCCACTGGCTCTGCGAGGGGGCGCTTTCTGCCCGTACGGAAAGCGGCCAAAGGCGCCCATAAGGGCGCCGGTCCCCAGTGGGGCCGGCCCTCAGATCATCGCGTCCGGCTCACCCAGCACCAGTGTGGTGCTCACGCCCCCGCCGCCGCAGTACACCTCCGTCTGCGCCGCCCGGTACCGCCCGTTGGCGCCGAAGTCCTTCAGCTCCACCGATACCAGCTCCCCCGGCCAGGCCAAAAACGCCCCGGCGACGGACAGCCTCATCCGCACCCGCTCCCGACGGGCGGCGCGCAGCTGGTAGTCGGCGGTATAGCGCATGGCGGCGGTCCCCGTGGTGTTGGGGACGGTGATCACCCGCCGCGCCCGGCCCCCCTGGGCCAGGAACGCCGGGTCGGACACCCATTGGGTGCCCCAGGTGGTCCGTCTGCGCACCGCCACCTGGCTGAGCACCCCATGGCGCTCCTCCCGGTACTCCCAGCCGGTCACCGGGTCCTCCTCCCTGACCCGCAGCTCCTGCGCATTGCCGGGCGGGTCCAGCACCAGCCGCCCCATCCGGTCAAACCTGGGCACTACCCCGCCGTAGTAGCAGGCGTACCGCCGCACCACGCTCCATTCGCTCTCCCCGCTGGCCACCGTAAAGCCGCTAACGGCGGGCAGCCCCATGCCCCCCGCCGCCTCCACGCCGTAGGGCGCCACATGATCCGCCACAATGTCCGCCCGGGTACACCGCTGGTACTCGGCGGGCATGGCCTCGTTGTCCAGCAGCAGCGCCGCCATCCCCCGCCCGGACATCTCCAAATACAGCCCGTCCCTGCCGCAGATCACCGCGAACTCGTCCACCACTCCCGTGAATACCCGCTCCCCCTCCCACTGGGCGAAGAAGCGGCAGGCGGAGGAGAGCGATCTCTCCTGGCCCCGCTCCCACAGGCACCGCACAAAGAAGCTGTCGCAGGGGGTGTCGGTGCCGTAGCAGAATTTCCAGCTCACAGCGGTGGGCAGCTCCAGCTCCCCCCCGTCTCCCAGCCCCACCCAGCACTTCATCATGTGATTCTCACCTTCTGCCCCACATAGATGAGGTTGGGGTTGCGGATGTCCGGGTTGAGTTCCACAATTTGGTTCAGCGCCACGCCGTACCGCTGGGCCAGCCCCCACAGGGTGTCCCCCTTGACCACGGTGTGCCACTGGCCCTGGGCGCCCTTTCCGGCGTCTCCGCCCGCGTCGCCGTCCCCTCCGGTCCGAACGGACAGCGTCCCCGTCCCGTCTCCATTCACAGCCTCCCAGAACTCAAAGGAGTATGCCACATAGTCCCGCCGCGGCTCCTGCCGCAGCTCCAGCGCGGCAAACCACGCCGTGGTGGTCATCCAGACCGGGTGGACCAGCACCCCAGGCGTCTCCTCATAGAACACGCAGGCCAGCGCCTTGAAGGTGTCGTAGGCCCCCTCTCCCGCGAACTCCCCCTGGCCTTTCAGCACCCGCCGGGTCTGCCCCAGGCTCTGCAGCCTGTATCTGCCAAAGGGGATCTTGTGCACCGCCATTTTCCGCTCAAAGGCGATGGAGTACACCCTGGGGTTGTGGGGCCACACAAAGTTTTTAAACCGCATGGGCGATAGGATCATAAATTCTCCCCTCTCGTTGTCCCGCTGTGCGCCCTCCGCGCTCAGAATATGGACATACCGCCGTCATACCGCCGGCTGTCCCGCCGCACCGCCCGGTCCAGCTCATCCACGGTAAGCTGCCTGGGCGTCTCCCCCTCGCCCGTCCGCGCCATCCGCACCGCCTGCTCTCCTCCTACGGCCTGGAGCACGGGCCGGGCCGCCTGAGCGGCCTGCCGGTACAGCTCCTCCAGCCCCCGCCGCGCCTCCGCCGTCCTTTTTGCAGCACCGCGCCGCCGTTCCGCCTCTCCCTGTTCCTGACGGGGGCTGATCGGCGGCTCCGCCTCCCGCCGGATGGGAGCGCCCCGCGGGCCTTCTTCCGCCCATTTTAGAGCGCCATAGAGCGCCCCGGCCCTCCGCCAGTCCAGGGTGCGTCCTCCCTCTTCGTCCTCCCGCCAGCCTGGGCCGCTCTGCTCCTCTCCGTCCCTCTGCCCGTGAGGAGCGGGCCTGCGCCCGGCCTCCGGCCTCTGTACGCTTTCGCCCGCCGTCCCGGGGGCCGTCACGCCGGCCCCTCCGTCCGGCCCCGGCGCCTTCCAGGCGGGGAGAGCATCCTCCCCCGCTCCTCCGCCTTCGGCCTTCGGGATCACCTCCCGCCGTACCGGCCTATCCGTTCCGGCATCCGCCCAAAGGACTCGCGCCCCGTTCTCCGGCGGGCCGTCCGCCTCTGTCCCGGAAGACGGCCCATCCGCCCCATCCGCCGCTTCCATGCCGCCGCCGGGGACGGCGGGGATCGCCTCCGGCTCCAGCGTCAGCCCTTCCTCACGCTGGTCCTCGTCCGTCTGCTCCTCCACCAGCTCCAGCAGCTCCTCCACCCGGTCAATCAGCGTCCCCGCCCCCCTTCAGCGCCTCATACCTCGCCCAGTCAAACCCCTGGTTGACGGACCAGCTTTCCCTGGGTGCGCCGCACACGGGACAGGGCTCCGCCTCCGCCTGCGCCCGGCACGCGGGGCACAGGCGCGCCAGCTCCTCCTCCCGGTCCAGCGCCAGATTGAGGGCGCACCAAAGGTAGTCCCGGTCGGTCATGCTTTTCGCCCGCTCCTCGGTGGGCAGAGCGCCGAACATGCGGAGCACGCGCCATTGAAGGCGCTCATAAGGCGCGTGCTCCAGGCTTTTTTTCGCCGCTCGATCTCCCTCTCCCCATCCAGCGCGGAGGGGTTGCGCTCCCGGTTGAAGCGGGCCCAGGCGTCCGACAGCCGGGCGATATCCTCCACCCGCAGTCCGTCCAGGACCGCCGCTCCGTCCTCAAACACCGGCTTTCCGCGCCGCTCCAGCGCCCGGGCCAGCAGGCAGGCGTTGCGGCACAGGGCCCTCTCCCTGCCGTCCCGGGCCAGCGCGTCCCCCTCCTGCCTGGCGTCCAGCACCTCCCGGGCGGACAGCAGCCGCAGCCGTCCCTCCTTCACCCTTATCTGATCGGGCCCGGTCCAGAATCCGCCCTCCATTTATGCCGCCGTCTCCATCCGGCTGCGGGCCACCAGGGTGAGCTTTTCCATCACCGTCCTGCCCAGCTGGGCGTCCTCCTCGATGCCGCTCCACTGGCAGTCGGAGTAGATCACCTTCCTGTCCGGCTTGCAGATGACCAGGGAGAAGTTTCTCAGGTCATAGAAGCTCAGCCCGTCGGCGATGGCCTTATCGGTGGCGTACAGCCGGGTGAGCTGGATGACGTAGCTCTGCGGCCCCTGCACCGTGGCCACCGGCTCCTCCTCACCGAAGGCTTCCACCGAATAGGAGGTGCGGGTGGCTTTGCAGCTGTAGCTCTGCACCACCGCCACCTTCTGCCCGTCCAGCTCCAGCCAGATATCGGAGCTGGTGGGGAACCCCACCGCGCCCAGCCCCGTGTTTACGCTTGCGTTCATTTCGTCTCCTCCTTGCATTTGCGCCCCGCCTGTCCGCAGCGGCTTGGGCGCTCTCCCATTCACGCCTCGCCCGTTCGCGATGCGTTCCAAGTTCTCCGACTGCGCAAATTGTCCTGCGCCGCCTCTGCGGCTCCGGCCAATTCGCTTCGCTTCGAACTTAGCCCGCTGCTCACGACGGCTCGGACGCTCTCCCATTCACGCTCCGCAGTCAGCTGACCGCTCGGTTGCTTTCGCTCCGCCTCGGGCTGGTCTCCGGGCCGCTTCGCGCCCCTGCGCTCACCCTCGCTCCGCTCCAAGCTCCCTCGCAGCCGCCTGCTCTGCGCTCTCCCATTCACGCTCCGCAGTCAGCTGACCGCTCGGTTGCTTTCGCTCCGCCTCGGGCTGGTCTCCGGGCCGCTTCGCGCCCCTGCGCTCGCCCTCGCTCCGCTCCAAGCTCCCTCGCAGCCGCCTGCTCCGCGCTATACGGTAATATGCGCGGACAGCCACACCTGATTGAGGCCGTGGGCCACCGTAAAGGCGAACTCCACCAGACACACGGTGGGGTCGCTGTCCAGCGCCGATACCGTCACGTCCTCATATCCGTCGATGGTCTGCCGGCTCACCCGCTTCTCCAGCTCCATCATCACCAGCGAGCGGATGGCCCCCCGGCTCTGGGGGGTGTTTTTGGCCCGGCTGAACTTGGCGCGCAGGGCCCTGCGGATGCCGGGGATCACCTCGTCCACCACCAGAATGGTGGTCAGCTCCCGCCACGTGGCGTCCACCGCCCCGCCGGTCTTGGTGCGGGTGGTGACGCCGCGCACCACATAGCACGCCCCCGCCAGCGTCTCCAGCGGCGTCACGCCGCCCTGCACCAGCAGGTTCACCTCTCCGTCGTCGTAATTGTGCTCCAGCTCCCCCAGCCCGTAGAGCTGCGCGCCCCCCAGGGGCAGAGCCGGGTCGGTGTTCCCCGCAATGGCCCCGGCCACAGCGGCGGCGCACAGCGCGCCGCCGTCGCTGTCCCCCTTGCCGGGGGCTGTCAGCACCACCCGCTCGCAGTTGAGCCCCGCGGCGCGCTGGATAAGCTGCTCCACACTCTCCCCGGCCGCGCCGCCCACCACGGCAATGCGCTCCCGCCGGGCGTCGGAGCACTCCAGCACCGCGGTTTTCAGCGCCTGCTGCACCGCCAGCTCGGTGCTGTCGCACACCACCACGCTCACGTCCTCCAGCGCCGCCATCACGGCGAAGGCTTCGCCATAGTCCTCTCCGGCGGGAATGCCGTACACCGCCCCCGCGCCGTTGCGGATGGCCGCCTGAGCCATCCGGCTCAGGGCGCAGTCCCCCACGTCCGCCGCCGCCCGGCTGTAGCTGGTCCACTGGTAGCTTTTCTCCAGCCCGGTCCCGTCCGCTGCGGCCACCACCGCCACGCTGCCGCCGCCAGCGGCGGCGGCGGTGAGGCTGGACGCCTCATAGGAGGAATAAACCCCCGGTCTCTCGTGTTTTGTCGCCATGCTCATTCCATTCTCCCCTTCACTTCAAAGTCGGTAAACGCCCCGGCCTCCTCATCCGCCCGGGCGGCGAGCCATGCCCCGCACCGGCAGGCAACCTGCTGCCGGTACAATCCGTCCCTTTCCAGGAATTCCACCCCGCCCGTCCGGACCTCCAGCGCGGCCAGCCCCGCCGCCCCCTGGCATACCAGGGTTTCCACCGCGGTTTCCGCCGCCCGCTGGCAGGCGTCCGCGCCTCCGTCCCGGGGCGCGAAAATGTCCAGCGACAGCGTCAGCTCGGCCTCCCGGCCATAGACCTCCCGCTCTTTCCCGGTCTTCGGGTCCCTCTCCACCCCCAGGTAGTTCTGGAATCCGCCGCAGGCGCATACCACCTGGCTGACGGCCACCGCCGCCACAGCCTCCCGCCACCGGGCGGCCCGGGAGCTGTCCATGGCGGTAACCGCGTTGAGCCCGCTGCGCTGCAGCTGCCGGGCCACCGCGTCCCTCCAGGCGTTCAGCGCCCCGCTCACGGCGCGTTCTCCCCGCAGGGCTGCAGGGCAAGCCACAGGTGGGTAACCTGCCCGCCGACCCAGATGGGCCGCACGGTCATCACCTCATAGCGGCCGCCGCCCCACTCCAGCCATCCCCCCGGCCCAATCCGGTCCAGGGGCAGCCCCGGCTCGGCCAGCCCCAGGAAGCGGTCCTGGCAGAAGCTGCCCAGCGCCCCGGCGGTATACTGCCAGTCCGCCTTTGTCATAGGCTGGACGATGGCCATGCCCCGGCCCGCCTCCGCGCCGTCCTCCTTCCGGCACACCATCTCCTGCCCATAGGTCCTGATGACCCACTCAAACGCCTCAATCAACCTTCCACCCCCCGAAACACAAACCCCTCGTCCCTGAGGTAGGGCTCCATGAGCGCAAAGGCCCGCTGGGACAGCTTCCCGCCATCCCAGCCCTCCTCCCGCCGCACAGAGATGTCCCCCGCCGACAGGGAGGTAATGCCCTCCAGCCCCCGGCTCCCCCGCAGCCAGTCCATGGCCAGCCACGCCGCCGCCAGGGGAAAGTCCCCCCGGCAGTCCTCCGCCGTCAGACCGTCTTTCAGCCGCCGGTTCAGTGCGCGGCACGCCGCGAAGCAGAGGGTGCGCAGCAGTTCCTCGTCCTGTCCCGCGCCCCCCAGGGCCTGGACCAGCTCCAAAACCTGTTCCGTCATGCCGCCGCCCTCCTAAATGAGGAAGGACTCGTCGGCATCCTCGGCCGGCGCGGCCTGTTGGGCGTAGCTCAGCTGCACCCCCGGGACCAGCAGCCTGTCCGCCCTGCCCCGGTACACCTTGATCAGTCCCAGCAGCTCCTCCTCGTCCAGCTTGCCCGCCACCTTTTCCACCAGGGCGCGGCCCGCCCCCGGCTCAGCGATGCCCGCCAGCCGCACCAGCTCGGCACGCAGGCTTTTGAGGTACTTCCGCCCCAGCCTTGCCTCGTCCTCCAGCCGCCGCCCGGCGCTCTTGATGACCCCCGCCCGGCGCTGGGCGGGGACGGCCACAAAGGACCACTCATATACGTCGGACGCACCGGTGAGCACCCCGTGGCACACCTGCCCGCCGTACTCCTCCCCCTTCTCGTGGGGGCACTGGTCCAGCGGCTGGCCGCAGATGCCGCACAGCACCCTGTCCACCGCGCATCCCACGCTGACCTCCCGCTTGATCCCCCCGTCGATCTCGGCGATCAGCGCGGCGTTTTCCTGGGTCCGCATCATGTACGCCCACCCCTTGAGGTAGCGGCAGGGCCGCCCGTCGGACGTGAGCGTCCCGTCCCCGCCCACCACCTGGGTGCGGTAGATGCGCGCCGTCTGTCCCCGTGCGGACCACTGGTGGTCGAACACCCCGGACACCCCCACAAACATGGGGGCCAGCTGGTCCAGCGTGGCGTCGTCAAACCGTTCGAAGTCCCGGTCCACGTCGTTGTCGCACAGCCGCAGGGCAAAGGTGTAGACCTCGTCCGCGCCCAGCTCCCGCCGGCTCAGGGCGTTGATGAGGGCCAGCTCCTCCCCGTCCGGCGTGCCGATGCCCTTCACCGCCGCGTCTTTACAAATCTCCATCCCGTTTTCCCTCCTCAATGGCCCGTGCCTGGGCCCGGTACAGCGCCGCCCTGGCCTCCGACTCCTCGTCCTGGAGGTTCACGTCCAGCCAGTCCACGCTCACCCAGTCGTCGTATCCCTTCAGCCGCAGCCACAGCTCGCAGATGCGCTCCACCACCGGCTCCAGGCTGCGCCGGATGGCGGAGATCTCGCTGGTGAGTATGTCCGCCTGCTGGGAGCTCATCCGCTCGGTGGACGACCAGCTCAGCCCCAGCAGGAAGGGGGGTATGCCCGTCCTGGCCACCAGCTGTTCCAGGATCTGCCGCACCGGGACCTCCGAATCCAGCACCTGGTTGTCCGCCCCGATGGCACGTATGTCCACGTCCCCGGCGCACACGAAATCCCGGACGGTTCCGTCCCTTCCCGCCTGCATGGCGGCGCTCCACTCCCTGGCCACCTGGGCGCACCGCTCCTGGGCGGCCGTCCCGTCTTCGCCCCTGCACACCACGGCAAAGCGCACATTGCCCGTCCGCTCCCAGTTTTTGCCCACGGCCTGGAAGATTTTCACCAGGATCTCCGCCAAAAACGGCATGGAGCGCAGCATGGAAACACCGTAGGGCGCCCCGGTCTCGGGCTGGTAGGGGGTAAACAGCAGCAGCTCCTGGCGCGGCAGCGCCCGCACCGTCCCGCCGTCCCGCAGGCACAGCGCGAAGTCCAGCGGGCTGTCCCCCTCCTTGATTTCCACCCGGTCCACATCGCCGCACAGTACGGCGGCGATGTCCCGTCCGTCCGCGGCGGGGACGATCTCGCCCACCGCCCGGCCGCACACAAACATGGAGTCCAGGTATTGGTCCAGGAACGCCTGAATGCCCCGCTGTCCCCGTCCCACGCTCACCGTGCGCAAAAACCGCTCCAGCCCTTGCTGGGCCCTCTCATCCCGGCAGCTGACGCGAACCCCGCCGCACAGCCGCACCAGCTTGGCGACGGCGGCGTCCACCACGGGCACCGCCTCCCGGACGGCCCGGTACAGCGCCGTCTCCCCGCCGCCCAGGGGCACATATCCGTCCAGCTGGACGAAGGGATGCCGGCCCGCGTCCCGGAGCTGGGCGGCGGCCGCCGCCGTCCCCCGCCCCTTCTTTTTCTCCGCCTGCCGCCTCATCAGACGGTGAGCACCCGGCTGGCGTCCTCAAAGATCTTCGCGTAACCGGAGATGGTGGTGATGGCGGCCCGCTCCAGCTGCCGGTCGATGAGCTTGTCGTACTCCACCATCACATCGCCCGCCTTGACCATCTCTAGGGCGTAATTTTTGTCCAGGCCGATGATCTTCCCCTTTGGCACGGCAGAGGTGCGCAGCACCTTGGCCCCCAGGGGGGTGATGAGCTTGCCGGTGCCGTGGAAATCCAGCCCGGCGGCAGCGTCCTGCATCTGCTGCATCCCCAGCAGCAGCGGCATGGTGTCGGCGCCCGCCAGCAGGGTGTTGAGCTGATAGGGCTCGAAGCTGTTCCAGAACGCCAGCAGGTCCTTGTAGGCCAGCGTGCCCGCCGTCTCCACGGCGCTGACCTGGGCGGCGTTGCCGTTGCCGTCGCCGTTGACGATGACGCCGATGGCGTCCTCCAGGTGCATCCGCCCGATCTGCGCGCCGATCTGGCGCAGGGTGACGGAGAACAGGTCCAGCTTCTGGAAGCGGATGGCCTCGTAGGAGGCCACCAGCATCCGCCCCCGCTTGTGGAGCTTGACCAGGCTGTCCCGGGTGCGCACGGTGGTCTGGGGGATGGCCGCCCCCTCGGCCACCTGCTTGAGCTGCTTCTCATCCTCGGGCGCGGAGGTGATGGAGCGGTAGTCCATCCCCTCGATGAGGGTCTCGGTGGCGGTAATGTCGGGGAGGATGTTGGTCTCCTCCATGCCCACCTTCACAGCCCGGGCAATGTATTCGGGGAAGAGCACCGCCGACTGGGACGTGGAGAAGAACTTGTCCACCAGGTCGGACCCGGGCCCCTTCACCCGGATGTCGAAGCGCTTGAGCTGCCGCTGATAGGCGTCCAGCCCCTCCAGGGCGGTACCTCGGTACTGCTCGCTGGGGTCCAGCTTCTCCAGCACCTGGGTAAAGGACTTGCCCGCCTCGTGGTACATACCCTTTTCCAGCTTCACGTTGTCGAATCTCTGCGCCATACCCATTCCTCCCTTTTCTTTACAGCTTGATGACGGCGTTTTTATTCTCGGCATCCACCGTCAGCACCAGCCACTTCACCCCGCCCGTGCCGGCCGTCTTGACGCCGCCCTTGCCGTCGCAGACCAGGCTCTGCCAGCCCACCCCAGGGGCGGAGGTGCCCGAACAGCACACCTTGGCCGCGCCGCCCATCTGGACGGCCACCGCGCCGCCCCGCGCGCTGCCCAGCGCCACCCCGCACAGCTCGTCGCCATCCTCGCCCGGCCCCACGGTGCCGCTCTTGACAAGCGTAACCGTCATGCCGGGGTGGATTTCGCCCTCCGCCCGGAAGGTGGCGGCCGTCTGCCCGATTCCCTCAAAACAGATCTCCATGTTTCATTCTCCTCTCGTCCATGAAATCTCTATAGAAATCCCCTCTCGGGGCATTTCCCACGTCGTCGCAAAGTCCGCTCTGCTTCGTTTTCCGCCTGCGGCGAAAAACTGCGCTCGCTCCCTTGCTCCTCCTCTCCCCACAAAGCCAAAAGACGGCTTTGCGGGGGCCCCTTGGCAAAGTCCGCTCTGCTTCGTTTTCCGCCTGCGGCGAAAAACTGCGCTCGCTCCCTTGCTCCTCCTCTCCCCACAAAGCCAAAAGACGGCTTTGCGGGGGCCCCTTGGCAAAGTCCGCTCAGAAGCTCGCCCGCTCCACGAACCGGGCGGCGCTGCCGCCCCCGCCGTCCAGCGCCATGACAAAGTAGCGGATGTCGTCCATGGCGTGGTCGAACTCCTTGCGCACCCTGTCCTCTCCGGCCTCTTCCCAGCGGTACAGCCCGAACTCCCGGGCCGCCGCCTCGCACCCCTCGCACACCACAATCCTGCCCGACTTCAGCGCCTGGGCGGTGCGCCGAATGCCCTCCAGCACCCGGTTGTCCGCCTTGCGCACCCGCCAGCCCTCCCGCCGCAGCGCCTCGATGAAGCTGGCCGCCGACGGGTCCACAATAACCGCTTCGATGCGGCGCCCTCCGGCCAGATTCCTCAGATCCTCCGCGTATTCCCCGTCGGTTTTCTGCCGTCCCCGCTCCCGGGCGTCGTAGTAAAACTCCCGCACTCTGTACCATACCTGGTCCTTTTCCCCCCACAGGCCAAAGGAAGCCGGATTTCTGGTGCCGTAATCGCAGGAGATGCGCCACCGGGAAAAGGGCCCCTCCGGCGCCGGCGGCATGGCTCCGGCGTCGAAGAAGTCGTATACCAGCCCCTCCGCCGCCGTCCACTCCCCCAGCACATACCGCCGGTAGAACGCGCCCTGAAACATCCGCTCATACCGCTGCCGCACCTTGGGGGACAGCCCCGGGTTATCCTCCATGAAAAAGCGCAGGTACAGCGCCCGTTTCTCCTCCGCCCTGCAAATCCACTCCTTGTAAAACCAGTGCTCCGGCCCCGCCGGGTTGCAGGAGAACCAGAGCTTTCCCCCGGTCACGGAGCACCGGGCGGCGGCCTGCTCCACGAAGGAGCGGGGCATCAGCGCCGCCTCGTCCAGCAGCACGCCCGCCAGCGTCACCCCCTGGATGGAGGCATAGCTCCCCTCGTCCCCGCCGCCGTAGAGGTAAAACACGTTTTCCCGTCCTCCGCCCCGGAGGATCACCTCGCCGCGGCTGATTTTCTCCTCCCAGCGGAACCCCAGTCTCTCCAGCACGGGCCGGGCCTGTGCCAGCAGGTTCCGGCGCACCCCGTTGATGGACGCGGCGCACAGTCCGAACCGCTGCCTCTGGAACCGGGTCATGGCCCACAGGAAGAAGGACAGACTCAGCGCGAACGTCTTTCCCGACCGCACCGCCCCGTCGCAGATCACGGCGTCGAACCCGTCCTGTCTCCACCAGTCCAGCACCTGCCGCTGCTTTGGGGAAAATTCCAGCCTTTTCACGTCCCCTCACCATCTCCGCTTCGGTACAGCCCGTCCAGAAAGTCCTCCAGCGCCCCGCCGTTCTCCTCGTCCAGCACCTCCCGCAGCATGGCCAGCACCCGCACCTTGTCCACGAACTTGGCCTCAAAGGTGCCGTTGACGTTGCGCCGCAGCTCCACCACGCCGGACAGGTCCAGCCCGTCCACCCCTTCCGCGTCCTCCCCGTTCAGAAAGGCCAGCTTGACCACGTCGTTGTTTTTCCACTTGGCCAGCCTGCGCAGCTCGTCCACCAGCTCCTGCCGGACCCTGCGCTCCTCGCTTTTTTTCCGCGTACCCATTCCCAGCCTCCTCGCCCCCCTCCGAAAGGCCCGCTTGGTTGCCCGTCCCGGTGCAAGGCATAAAAAAATTCCGGAGCAAAATCTGCTCCGGAATCATAAAAAGCGGCGGGCATGCCGCACAGAAAGAGCTGCCCGCCCCGTATGCAGCCCTCCCGCGGCGGGACGCATAGGGGTGCGGGGGGCCTACTTGTGGTAGTCCCCGCCCTCCTGAATCTTAAACGCCCTGTAGATCTGCTCCAGCAGCATCACCCTGGCCAGGTGATGGGGGAAGGTCATGGGCGACATGGACAGGGCGGCCCAGGCTCCCGCCTTGACGGAGGGATGCAGCCCATAGGACCCGCCGATCACAAACACCAGGTGCTTGGCGGCGTTGTGGCTCCAGGTAGAGATCATGGCGGCCAGCTCCTCACTGGAACGCATCGTCCCCTCAATGGCCAGCGCGATCACGCTGGAGTTGGGGGGGATTTTCGCCCGGATGGCGTCCCCCTCCTTTTCCAGCGCGGACTGGATCTCCCCCAGGGAGGGATTTTTGGACAGCTTCTGCTCCGCCAGCTCCACAATGTTCAGCTTGCAGTACCCTTTCAGCCGCTTTGTATATTCCGCCGCGGCTTCCTGGTAAAATTTTTCCTTCAATTTGCCCACGCAGATCAGCGTCACGTCAACCATCGTCAATCCCCGCTTTCCCATTCACGCTGCGCCTGTTCGCGGCGCGCGGCTCCGCGCTATACCTCCATCCACCCAGTCGCCTCGCCGCGCGGCGCGGCAATCAATTTCACATCGTCCTGCCCCAGCCCCAGCTCCCCCAGGGCCTTTTGCGCCGCCTCCAGCGCCAGTCCGGGCCGGTTGTTCTCCTGGGACAGGTGGGCCAGAATCACCCGTTCCGTCCCCTGTTCCGCCGCCCAGGCGGCCAGCTCTCCCCCCGCCTGGTTGGACAGGTGCCCCCGCTCTCCCCGGATGCGGTTTTGCAGCTGCAGGGGATAGGGTCCTCTTCTGAGCAGCTCCGGGTCATAGTTAAACTCCCCGATGAGGGTGTGGGCCCCCCGCACCCCTTCCCGGGCCTGGGGGGTGACCACCCCGGTGTCGGTGCAAAGCGCCAGCTTTCGTTTCCCGTCCGTCACCCAATACCCCACCGGGCGGGCGCAGTCGTGGCTGGTGGCAAAGGTGCCCACCTCCAGTCCGTCCAGGGCGAAGCGCTGTCCCGGCTCGAACACCCGGAACCGCTCCACCAGCCCGTTCCACCGTCCGCACAGCTCGCACGCGGTGTCCTCGGCGGTGAACAGCGGGGCCTGGACCTGCCGGCACAGCACCGGCAGGGCGGCCACATGGTCGGCGTGCTCATGGGTGATGAGCACGCCGGAGACATGCCGCAGCTCAATGTCCAGGGCCCTGAGTCCCTGGGCAATGCGCCGGGTGGATATGCCCGCGTCGAGGAGGATATGTACCCGTCCGTCGCTGACCACCGCGCAGTTCCCCGACGACCCGCTGGCCAGCGTGGCCACTCTCAGCATAGCGATCCCTCCGCGTTCCCGCAAAGCCGAAGGCCGGCCCTGCGGGTTTCAAATTTCTCTTTATTTCACAAACATGCCGGAAAGGGCATCGTCCTTTCCGGCAAAATCCACATATCACGCTTGTTCGCGACGGCTCCGCGTTATTTGATTCACGTTGCACAGGCGGCTGACCGCTCGCTCGCTTTCGCTCCGTCTTGGAGAAAATCCGCCCCGCTTCCCTTTTCTCCTCGCTCCATCCGCGCTGCTCGCGGCGGCTGCGCGCTATCCATTCACGCTGCCCCTGTTCGCAACGCGCGGCTCCGCGTTATTTGATTCACGCTGCGGCGGTTGCGCGACGGGCATTAACTCCTCCGGCTGCGGGAAAACCCATCCGGGCCTTCGGCCCTCCTTGGGCTTTTCCCTCCGCTTCGGAGTTACCGCCCTGCCCCACTCGCCTCCGCGCTATTCAATTATCCCGCGATGGTTTCCTTTTTCCGCTCCGGGTCGGGCACCTCCACCACCCGGATGTCCGCGCCGATGCGGGACAGCTTGCCGATGATGTCCTCATACCCCCGCTCGATGTGCTTCACATTGGATATCTCGCTGGTGCCCTGGGCGGCCAGCCCGGCGATAATCATACCCGCCCCCGCCCGCAGATCGCAGGCCTCCATGGGCGCGCCGGTGAGCTTCTCCACGCCCTCAATGATGGCAATCTTGCCGTCCACCTGAATCTTGGCCCCCAGGCGGCGGAACTCCTCGGTGTAGCGGTAGCGGTTGTCCCACACGCCCTCGGTAATGACGCTGGTGCCCCGGGCCAGACAGAGCACGGCGGCGATTTGGGGATGCATATCGGTGGGGAAGCCGGGGTAGAACATGGTTTTGACGTTGGTGCGCTGGAGGGGTCCGTGACGGCGGACGATGAGGGAATCCCCCTCCTCCTCCACCTCGGCGCCCATCTCCACCAGCTTGGCGGTGATGCACTCCATGTGCTTGGGGATGATGTTGCACACCCTCACCTCGCCCCCGGCGGCGGTGACGGCGGCCATATAGGTGCCCGCCTCAATCTGGTCGGGGATGATGGAGTACTCTCCCCCCCGCAGCTTGTCCACACCCCGAATCTTAATCATATCGGTGCCCGCGCCGGTGATGTCCGCCCCCATGGAGTTGAGGAAATTGGCCAGATCCACAATATGGGGTTCCCTGGCGGTGTTTTCGATGACGGTGGTGCCCTGGGCCAGCACGGCGGCCAGCATCAGGTTCATGGTGGCCCCCACGCTGGCCACGTCCAGATAGATCTGGCTGCCCTTCATGCGCCCGCCCTCGGCCGCGGCGCACATATAGCCCTTCTCCACCGTGACCTCCGCCCCCAGGGCGGCAAAGCCCTTGAGGTGCTGGTCGATAGGCCGGCTGCCGAAGTCGCACCCGCCGGGCAGGGGCACCTCGGCCTGGCCGAACCTGCCCAGCATGGCCCCCATCAGGTAATAGCTGGCCCGGAGCTTGCGCCCCGCGTCATAGGGCACGGCCTGGCGCCGGGCGGCGGAGCAGTCCACCTCCACGGTGGTGCGGTTGATAAGCCTCACCCGGGCCCCCAGGTCCCGGAGAATGTCCAGCAGCAGGTCCACATCGCTGATAGCGGGAATATTTTCAATGCGGCAGGGGCCCTCCACCAGCAGGGCGGCGGGAATAATACCAACGGCGGCGTTCTTTGCGCCGCTGATCTCAACCTTGCCATACAGCGGGCGCCCGCCGTGAATCACATACTTTTTCAAATCAGCACCTCTGACTCCCGGCAATACCGGTTTAATAGGTAAAGAGGGGGCAGTCTCCCTCTAAAAAATCTGCGTAAGGGGACGGCTCAACCGAACTGTGTGGGAGCGCGTCCCTGTTGTCACGCTGCGCCTGTTCGCGACGCGCGGCTTCGCTCCGGCTCAAGCAAAACCCGGCCAGACTGTGCTGGTCTTCAGCTTTTGCTTTCGCTCCGCTCCATCCGCGCTGCTCACGACGTTTCCGCGCTTCTTTGTTGTCACGCTGCGAAGCGGCCTGGACGCTCGCTCGCTTTCCCTCCGTCTCGGGCAACCCCCAGTCCCACCCTGTGGGCCGTGGGCCTTGCCCTCGCTTCGGTCCAAGCTTCCTCGCTGTCCGCTTCTCCGCGCTTCTTCATATTATACCACTCCCCGTAAGTAAAGGCAACCAAAACTTTCATCCTTTTCCTTCTTCCCGCCCCGATTCTCTCATCCAGCCATATTTTGTCCCGCAGCCCCCCAGATATTCCGGGAAAATTGTGAATTTTCTGCGATACCCCTTGCAAAATCCAAACGACTGTATTATAGTATCGTTAGCACTCAAACTTCAAGAGTGCTAAAATATCGTTTTTTAAAATTTTTATATAATAGAGGTGCGGCAATCATGGCAAAGAAGCAGTTCAAAGCGGAATCCAAGCGTTTGATGGACCTGATGATCAACTCCATCTACACCCACAAGGAGATTTTCCTCCGGGAGATCATCTCCAACGCCAGCGACGCCATCGACAAGCTGGCCTA
Source organism: uncultured Oscillospiraceae bacterium (assembly GCA_910584835.1). Lineage (GTDB taxonomy): Bacteria > Bacillota > Clostridia > Oscillospirales > Oscillospiraceae > Enterenecus. The sequence goes on from CAJUEG010000016.1 coordinate 26,852, forward strand.
CCTCTCCCTGACGGACGACACGGTAAAGGTAAAGCGGTCGGACATGCGCATCACCGTGACCCCGGACAAGGACGCCCGCACACTGACGGTGTCGGACAACGGCGTGGGCATGTCAGCCGACGAGCTGGAGAAAAACCTGGGCACCATCGCCCGCAGCGGCTCCCTCCAGTTCAAGGAGGGCATGGAGAAGGACAGCGCCGCGGACATCATCGGCCAGTTCGGCGTGGGCTTCTACTCCGCCTTCATGGTGGCCGATGAGGTGACGGTGATCACCCGCCGCCACGGGGAGGAGACGGCCCACTGCTGGAAATCCTCCGGCGCGGACGGCTACACCATCGCCGAGTGCGGGAAGGACGAGCCCGGCACCGACGTCATCATGCACCTGAAGGCGGACACCGACGACGAGCGCTACAGCGAGTACCTGGAGACCTCCCGCCTGCAAACCTTAATTAAAAAGTATTCCGACTATATCCGCCACCCCATCCGCATGGAGGTGGAGGACTACCGGGAGAAGGAGAAGCCCGCCGACGCCGGGGACGACTACAAGCCCGAGTGGGAGACGGTGGTGGAGGAAAAGACCATCAACTCCATGGTCCCCCTGTGGCAGCGGCCCCGTTCCAAGGTGAAGCAGGAGGAGTACGACGGCTTCTACCGGGAGAAGTTCGGCGACTGGCAGCCCCCCCTGGCCACCATCACCACCTCCTCCGAGGGCACCGTCACCTTCAAGGCCCTGCTGTTCGTCCCCTCCAACACTCCCTACGACTTCTACACCCGGGAGTACGAGAAGGGGCTCCAGCTCTACTCCTCCGGTGTGCTCATCATGGACAAGTGCGCCGACCTGCTGCCCGACTGCTTCCGCTTTGTGAAGGGCGTGGTGGACTCCCCCGACTTCTCGCTGAACATCTCCCGGGAGCTGCTCCAGCATGACCGGCAGCTGAAGATCATCGCCGCGGCCCTGGAGAAGAAGATCAAGAACGAGCTGGTCAAGCTGATGAAGGACGACCGGGAGAAGTACGAAAAGTTCTGGACCGCCTTTGGCCGCCAGCTCAAGTACAGCGTCACCGAGGGCTACGGCGCGAAAAAGGAGCTGCTCCAGGACCTGCTGCTCTTCACCACCTCCAGGGAGGGCAAGCTGGCCTCCCTGGCCGAGTACGTGGAGCGCATGGGCGAGGGCCAGGAGTTCATCTACTACGTGTGCGCGGACACCAAGGAGCAGGCGGCCCGGCTGCCCCAGGTGGAGCGCATCGCCGACAAGGGCTGGGAGATTTTGTACCTGACGGAAGAGGTGGACGAGTTCGTCATGCAGGCCCTGCGGGAGGTGTCGGGCAAGACGCTGAAGTCGGTGTCCGACCCGGACGCCCTGCCCGAGACCGACGAGGAGAAGGCGGAGCAGGAAAAGCAGTCTCAGGACGCCAAGCCGGTGCTGGACTTTGTAAAGGAGACCTTGGGGGACAAGATCAAGGAGGCCCGGGTGTCCAAAATTCTCAAGACCGCCCCGGTGTGCATGACGGCGGACGGCCCGCTGTCCCTGGAGATGGAGAAATACTTCTCCAAGCTGGACAGCTCCTCCCCCATGGGCCCCATGAAGGCGGAGCATGTGCTGGAGCTCAACCCCGCCTCCGCCCCCTTCGCGGCGCTGAAATCCGCCCTGGACGCGGAGGACCGGGACCGCGCCGCCAAGTACGTCCAGGTGCTGTACCACCAGGCCCTGCTCATCGCGGGGCTGCCCATCGAGGACCCGGCGGCCTATACCGAACTGGTCTGCTCGCTCATGGGCTGAGCCATCGTAAGCCGCGCGTTGCGGACAGGCGAAGCGCAGCAGCTGATGCAATAAGCCCCAATCCCCCGCCCTCCCGGCGGGGGATTTCTTTATGCGGCTCCCTTTTCAGAAAGGCGTTCCCATCTGCTGTTTCATCCCATCTGCTGTTTCACACCCATCTGCTGTTTCACAAACTGGAGCTTGATTGCTATAGACTTTTCGCAAGAAGCCAAAAGCAAGGGCTCGCCTTGGGCTTCATCTCACGATCCACATCGCAGGGGTCTTCAAAGCAATCCTTTATCTTATTTGTAAAACCAAATCTATGGTACATTCTGATATTGCGCTCTTCCGTCTCATCAACGCCGATTGTCGCAATTTGAACGCCTCTATTTTTGATGTGTTCCAAAACCTCTTTTAACAAAAAGCTTCCGCAGCCTTTTCCGCGACACTCCCTTTTCACTCGAAACGCGCATAAGTACGCCCTGTTTTTTCCATCCGCAAAATCCTTATCCTCCAATTGCCAGAAGACAGATAGTTCGCCAATTACTTGGCCGTCATCGTTTAGCGTCCAAAGCTCGGCGTTTTCAGACGCTATGTTTTGCGCAAAAAACAATGCGGTTGGCGGCGCCGAATCCATAGTTTCATATCCCCACAAGCTCAGCATTTCTTGATCCGTCGCCTTTCTGATCTCCAGTTTATCTACCCCCGCAGGTTCCAAATTTGTCAGCGCAATTATAATCTGTTTTCAACGGGCGCGCAATTCCGAAACGGGAATTTTGCAAAAGCTTGCAACCCTCCGCCCGCCGGGGCACTCTATATAGACAGAAGCCGGTTTCATCCCGAAAGGAAGTGAACCCATGACAGACCAGGCCCTGGTGGAGCTGTTCCTCGCCCGCTCGCCGGACGCCGTCCCCGCGCTGGCCGCCCAATACGGCCCCTACTGCCGCGCCGTCGCCGCCCAGCTCCTGTCCGACCCCCGGGACGTGGACGAGTGCCTCAACGACGTGTGGCTGGCGGTGTGGCGGGCCATTCCGCCCACGGTGCCGGAGCGCTTCCAGGGCTGGCTGGCCGCCGTCGTCCGCAACCGGGCCCTGGCCATGGGCCGGGAGAACAGCCGCCGCCCGCCCACGGCGGACGAGGCCGCCCTGGAGCTGGTCTTCTGCCTGCCCCCGGGGGAAGGGCCGGAGGGGACGGCGGAGTACCGCGCCCTGGCCGGCGCCGTGGAGCGCTTTCTGCGCGCCCAGCCAAAGGACATCCGCATCCTGTTTCTGCGCCGCTACTGGTACGCCGACACGGTGGAGGACGCCGCCCGCCGCCTGGGCTGGAGCGTGAGCAAAACCAAAAGCGCGCTGTTCCGCACCCGGAACAGGCTGCGCGAATATTTGCAAAAGGAGGGTTTCCTGTGAAAAAAGAGCAGGCCTTGGAATTGATGAACGCCATTCCCCCTGATTTGATCGAGGAGGCCGGCGTCCAGGCCCCCGCCAGGCGCTCCCTGCCCCGAATGGTGCGCACGGGCCTCATCGCCGCCTGCCTGTGCGCGGCGATGGTGGGCACCGCCTTTGCCGCCGTCGCCGTCTACCGCCTTACGCTCCAGCGCCATGTCCTCGCCGGCGAGCAGGGTGAGATGTTCGGATACAGCGTATCCGGCGGCGTGATCCGCCACCCCATGGAGGATTTCAGCCCGGAACTGCGCGCCGCCTATGATTCCCGGGACGGCGGCGCATGGGTCGGCGTTGACTTTGAAACCCGGGCCGATCTGCAGGCCTTTCTGGGAGAAGCCATTCCCCTCGCCTGGCCCGACCCCGCCATTATGCCGGAGACCAGCCTGCGCGCCGTCCTGTGGGCGGTCACAGGGGCGGGCAGCGACACCGCCGGCCCGCTCAAGGTCATCAAAATCTCCCCCTCCAGTTCCGTGGAACTGGAGGACAATCTGTCACTCTCCACCACAATGTATGTCTATACGGAGCACTATCCGGCTGATCTGGAGCAGATTTACGGCAACTACAGCAATAAGGACAAGAATACCGCGCTGCTGGGGACGTATGCCATGGCCAATGGCGGCGCCGCGGAAATCGCCGTGACCGATGACTGCGACCCCGCATTTCGCTGGGGCAGCCTCAGCTGCACGGGCCATTTCGTCCAAAACGGCGTGCTGTACGTCGTCAGCCTGCACGGCTATTACAGCCGCGAGACCGGCCTGGAGACCCAATGCCCCCAGGACTTCCTGGACGTCGCGCTCTCCCGGCTCCACTGCGTGCTGGACAGCTATCCCTGACAGGCCGTTCGTCCCCCGCCCCACCCCGCCCCGGGCCTATGCCCGGGGCGTTTTTTTGCCCAAAAAGGACCAAAAGCCGCCCCGCCGCCCCAAATTATTCGTTGACAAAACGGGCTTGTATTTTCCAGAGAAATAGAATACAATATAGGGCGAATGAAAGGAAAGGGAAACCCCTCTTGCCCGTTAAGAAAGGAAGGTCCTCATGAAAATACCGACTGAAAAGGGTCTCATCCGGCTGACCAGCGATGTGTACTCCAACCTCACCGGCGCGGTGGCCACCAGCTGCTATGGGGTGAAGGGAATGGCGTTCCGCTCCAAGACCGACGGGCTGGTCCACCTGCTGCGGCGGGAATCCATGTCCAAGGGCGTAAAAATCGTCTATAACGACGACCAGTCCATCTCCATCTACCTGCACATCATCGTGGACAACGGGGTGAACCTGGTGGCGGTGGGCCAGTCCATCCAGAACGAAGTCAAGTACAACGTCCACCGCCTTACCGGGGTGGAGGTGCGCAGCGTCAACGTCTGCGTGGATTCCATGGTGATCGGTTGACCCGGTCCAGAAAGAGAGGATATCCGACTATGGTAGACATCATTGACGGCGCGCTGTTTCAGCGCATGGTGATTCACGGCTCCGCCTCCATCAGCGTCCAGAAGCAGGCCATCAACGATCTGAACGTATTCCCCGTCCCCGATGGGGACACCGGCACCAACATGTCCCTGACCATCGGCACCGCCGCCGCCGAGGCGAAGAAGAAGCCGGCCCAGTCCATCGGCAAGGCCGCCTCCATCAACGCCTCCGCCCTGCTGCGGGGGGCCCGGGGCAACTCGGGGGTCATCCTGTCCCTGCTGTTCCGGGGGGTTTCCAAGGGGCTGAAGGAGCGGGACGAAGCGGACGGCGCCGCCTTCGCCGCCGCCCTGAACGAGGGCGTGTCCGCCGCCTACAAAGCGGTGATGAAGCCCGCCGAGGGCACCATTCTGACGGTTTCCCGCCTGGCCGCGGCCAAGGCGTCCGAGGCCGCCCAGGAGCACAACAGCGTGGAGGCCGTGCTGGAGGCCGCCATCACCGAAGGCCAGGCTGCCCTGGCGGACACGGTAAATCAGAACCCGGTGCTGAAAAAGGCCGGGGTGGTGGACGCGGGGGGCAAGGGCTTTTTGTGCATCCTCCAGGGGATGCTGGACGAGCTGCGGGGCCTGCCCGTCCCGGAGGAGGAGAACCAGGGGCTGCCGGTGAAGGAGTCCGCCGACTTCGCCTCCCTCACCGACGAGGAGATCACCTTCACCTTCGACACGGTGTTCATCGTGCGCAAGACCGCCGGCAGGTCCATCGAGCCCTTCCGCACCTATTTGAACAGCATCGGCGACAGCCTGGTGATCGGCGAGGACGACGAGGCGTTTAAGGTCCACGTCCACACCGACATCCCCGGCGCGGCGCTGAGCGAGGCCCAGAAATACGGCACCCTGGAGCTGGCCAAAATTGAGAATATGCGCACCCAGTACGAGGACATGGCCGCGGGCAAGAAGCCCCAGAGCACCGACGACCTGGACCAGGTCGAGGCGGAGCTGGAGGCCCGGGAGGGCGGGGACGCCATCGCCGCCCCGGAGAAAAAGTACGGCGTGGTGGCCGTCAGCGCCGGGGAGGGCATGGCCGGCGTGTTCCGGGACCTGGGGGTGGACGGCATCATCTCCGGCGGCCAGACCATGAACCCCTCCACCGAGGACATCTGCCGGGAGATCGCCCGCACCCCCGCCGAGGTGGTGTTTGTGCTGCCCAACAACAAGAACATCATCATGGCCGCCCAGCAGTGCGTGGGCCTCATCGAGGGCAAGGAGGTGGTGGTGGTGCCCACCCGCACCGTGCCCCAGGGCATCTCCGCCATGCTGGTGCTGGACCCGGAGGCGGACACCGAGACCAACGCCGCCGCCATGGAGGAGGCCCGCAAGAACGTGCGCACCTCCGAGGTCACCTACGCCGCCCGGGACTCCGACTTCGACGGCTTTGACATCCACGAGGGGGACTACATGGCCCTGGCGGAAGGTCAGCTGTTCGGCACCGACCGGGCCATCGGCTCCCTGCTGGAGCGGCTGGCCCTGGCGGACTCCCAGCAGAACGCCGAGTTCATCAGCATTTTCTACGGCGAGGACGTCACCGAGGACCAGGCCAGCGAGACCCTGTCCATCTTCCAGAAGGCGTGCCCCAACGCCGAGATCACCCTGCTGTCCGGCGGCCAGCCCGTCTACTACTATATGATATCCGCGGAATGACTCCGCCGGAATGTGCGGAACCCGCCAAAACTCTGCGAGGCTTTTGTAAAACTTCCCCGGACTTTTGTCCGGGGAAGTTTTTTGCGAAAAATGTAAAACGTGCTTGACATGAAATGTAAAGCGTGCTATACTCCATCTTGTAAAGCAAACTTTACAAGATGGAGGTGGGAGACATGGATATGGACACAATCGGCGCGGTTGCGGTCTTGCTGCTTACAGTGGGCGCCGCCGCTCTGGCCATGAACAAGAAAAACAACGACGATGGCAAGAAAGACTGAAAGGAGGGCCTGTACCTTGAACTTTCGCATGAGATTCACCACCCTTCTGGCTTCGGCCATGTTCCTTACGGGGATCGGCTGCTTGGCTGCCGCCATCGGCTGGGGGCACGACAGCGCTTGGTCGGCCGCCGCCATGTGCTTCTGCACCGCCGGGGTGTGCTTCAGCCGGCGGCAAAAGCCGCCGGAGGAGGGATAATATGCAGCAAATTGTTTCCACGGTAAGGAGGGATGACATGGAAAACCGCATCGCCGCCCTGCGGAAGGAGCGGCGGATATCCCAGGCGGAGCTGGCCGAGGCGGTGGCCGTCACCCGGCAGACCATCATCTCGCTGGAGAGCGGGCGGTACAACGCCTCCCTGCTGCTGGCCCACAAGATCGCCAAATACTTTGAGACAACCATTGAGGACATTTTTCTGTTTGAGGAGGAAGAGACATGAAGCGCAATTGCAATTTCAACATGAACCCCGCCTTTGCCGCCGGCATCACCCTGCTGTGGATCGGCGTTTTCATCCGCAATGTGCTGGAACTGGGCGGCCCCGTGAACACCGCGGCCCATTTCCTGTGCGGCGCGGGATGCGGCCTGGTATTGATCGGCCTGCTGTACGGCTCCCCCAAAACCCGGCCCCTGTTTGACAGGTTCCGCGCGCTCAAGCTGCGGCTGACGGGCCGGGAATAAGGAGGAGCCCCCATGCTGATGCATATCTTTGATACATCCAACTTTGACCGCTCCCTGCGCCGCCGCCGTCTGACAGCCTTCGCCCTGCTGGCGGTGGGCATCGTGGGCATCCTGTGCTACCTGTTCCTCATCCACGGCAGCCAGACCTTCCCCGACTTTGCCCGGGGCTTCTACCTGGGCGGGGCCAGCGGCATCTGCATCGGGTCGGTGTTCCTGCTGGTGCGCACCACCTATCTGCTTACCCACCCGGAGGCCCGGAAAAAGGCCAAAATCAAGGAGCAGGACGAACGGGAAAAGACCATCATCAACCAGTCCTTCCAGTTCGCCGGCGTGTTCACCTTTTTTGCCTGCGCCGCCTCTCTGTTCGTGCTGGTGGCGGTGAGCCTGGAGGCCGCCGCGGCGGTGCTGGGGGTGGTGGCGCTGTATTCCATCGTGTGGGTGGCCGCCAGCATCTACCTGTCCAAAAAGCTGTGAGCGCCCGGTATCTCACCTTAAACATCACCCCCGAGCTGGCGGGGCTGGAGGTCAACACCCTTCTGCGCCGCACCCTGGGCCTGTCGGGCACGGTGCTGCGCCGGGTGAAGTGGCTGGAGGACGGCGTCACCCTGGACGGCGCGCGGGTAAACGTCCGGGTCCGAGCGGCGCAGGGACAGACGCTGGCGGTGCGCATGACGGACCCAAAACCCTCTTCCGGGGTCGTCCCCGTCCCCGGCCCCCTGGACATTGTGTACGAGGACCCGGACCTGATCGTGCTCAACAAGGCCCCCGGCGTGCTGGTCCACCCCGGCCACGGCCATTTTGACGACACGCTGGGCAATTACCTGATGTATCATTACCGGCAGTCCGGGGACGAGTCGGGCTTTCACCCCGTCCACCGGCTGGACAAGGGCACCTCGGGGCTGGTGGTGATCGCCAAGCACCCCCACGCCCAGGAGAAGCTGAAGAATCAGCTCCACACCGGGGACTTCCGCCGGGTGTACCTGGCGGTGTGCGACGGCGTCCCCCCGGCGCCCTCCGGGCTGATCGACGCCCCCATCGGCCGGACGGACGGCTCTCTCATGGCCCGGGAGGTGCGGCCCGGCGGGCAGCCCGCCCGCACCCGATACCGGGTCATCCGGGCCTGCGGTCCCCGCTCCCTGGTGGAGCTGGAGCTGGAGACGGGGCGCACCCACCAGATCCGCGTCCACATGGCCCATCTGGGCTGCCCCCTCACCGGGGATTTTCTGTACGGAACGGAGGACGACTCCCTCATCTCCCGCCCCGCCCTCCACTCCGCCCGGCTGGAGCTGACCCACCCCATCACCGGGGAGCGGCTGCGCTTTTCCGCCCCCCTGCCCGCCGACCTGGCGGCGCTGATTTCAGAGGAGGATATCGTGTGAAAAAACTACAGCTTGTAAGCCTCGCCATACTGGGCCTGTCGGTGCTCCTGTGGACGGCGGGACGGATTTTTCTCCCCCTGCCCGACTGGGCGGTGCGGGCCAACGGCGTTGTCATGATGATTGCCATGGCGCTGCTGATGTTTTCCACCGTCCGGCTCAGAATAAAGAATTCCTAAAAGAGGCGGCGCGCTATTGACAGCGCAACGTCATATGATGTATAATATTACTTGATTCCATATGAGAAAGGAAGGATTCCCATGAGTAAAAACGACCGTTTTGAAATCATCCATCAGGAGGGCAACGGCCTGACCAAGCCCCAATGCCTGGTGCTGATGGACACCGCCACCGGCGTGCAATACCTGTTTGTCTCCTCCGGCAACAGCGGCGGCCTGTGTCCCCTGGTGGACAAGGAGGGCGGGCCCCTTAAGTGGGATGTTTGAGAAGCGCGGAGAAGCGGACGGCGAGGAAGCTTGGAGCGCAGCGAAAGCGGAGAAAGTCCGGGATTTTCCCGGACTTTTTTGTTTCCTCCTGTGACATTCCCCCCAAAACCGCGTCTTTAAGGGTGAAGGGCCTTTCGAGGAGTTGATACCATGGACGACAACCGCATCATCGAGCTGTTTTTTGCCCGGGACGAGGGGGCTGTCCGAGGTGGTGTCCTGCGGCGAGACGCCGGAGGGCGCGCTCATACCCGGCGGGCCCCGTCCCGCAGGGGGGCCGCCCGAGGCCAATCAGGTCCAGGAGACCGGCCAGCCTGCCCATTATGACGTCATCTATGGGGAGGGCGAATAAATTCCCCTTTCCTTTTCCGGGAAAATCGGGTATAATGATTGCCGGTCGGACGGATATGCGCCGCCCCGGCTGGCAATCCTTTACTTTGAGGTGACCAAATATGGCCCGCAGCGATATGAACCGCCCCACCATGAAGATCTCCTACAACGCCCCGGTGGCCCTCACCTTTGCCCTGGTCTCCCTGCTGGCCCTGGTGGCCAACCACTTCACCGGCGGCTGGACCAACGCCCACCTGTTTTCCGTCTATCAGTGCTCGCTGGCCGACCCGCTGGCCTGGTTTCGGTTTTTCGGCCACGTGCTGGGCCACAGCGGCTATGCCCACTACATCGGCAACATGGTGCTCATCCTGGTGCTGGGGCCCAACCTGGAGGACCGCTTCGGCAGCTGGACCGTGCTGTGGGCCATCCTGTTCACCGCCCTGGTGTCCGGGCTGGTCCAGTTCATCTTCTTTCCCCAGACCGCCCTGCTGGGCGCGTCGGGCATCGTGTTTATGATGATCCTGCTGTCCTCCTTCGGCGGCGTGCGCAACGGCACCATCCCCACCACCCTGATCCTGGTGGCCATCTTCTACCTGGGCGGGGAGCTGTGGGACGCCATCTTCGTCAAGGACAACATCTCCCAGCTCACCCATATCATCGGGGGGCTGTGCGGCACGGTGCTGGGCTTCGCCCTGTCCGGGAGGAAATAGCGCAGCAGCAGGCGCACAGGGAGGCTTGGCCCGGAGCGAGCTTTGCAAACCAGGAATTGCGGAGCAATTCTGTTTGTGAGGCAAGCCGGAGGGAAAGCGGCCCCTTGCGCGCTCAACTGGACCGTGGATACAGAGCATTCCCACCCCCTCCAAGTGGAGGGGGTTTTTCTCCGCTGTAAACAATATGTGAACAACATATATTTCCCTTGACATCCGGGATAGCCGGGGCTAATATATGTGAAGCAAATATATTTGGAGGCGATGTCGTGAAGGAAGGCGAGCAAATCTCCATTTTCGCCGTATTCCAAACCCTGAAGGCCAAGACCGTCCGGCTGCTGGACCCCGTGTTTCAGGCGGAGGGGCTCACCCCTCTCCAGGCCCGGATGCTGCTCCACCTGTCCCGGAAGGACGCCACCGTGGGCGATATCAGCGAAATGACGAATATGGGGCAGGCCAACGCCTCCTCTCTGTGCAAGAAGCTGGAGCGGGAGGGCTTTCTCACCCGCCGGCGCAGCTGCCCCGACCGCCGGGTGGTCACCCTGTCCCTCACCCCCAAGGGGCGGGAGGCAATGGCCCATATCCAAGGGAAGCTGGACCGCTATCTGGCCCTGATCGCCGCCCGGCCCGAGGCGGAGCGCGAGGAGCTCATCCGCGGCCTGCGGACTGTGGAGCACGCGCTGGACTACCTATTTGAACAAACCAAAGGAGAGCAAAACCCATGCTGAAACTTGTGAGCATCACCAAGCAGTACACCCTGGGCGGCAACACCATCGACGCCCTGCGGGGGGTGGACCTGGAGTTCCGGGAGAACGAGTTTGTGTCCATACTCGGCCCCTCCGGCTGCGGCAAGACCACCACCCTGAACATCATCGGCGGGCTGGACCGCTACACCAGCGGCGACCTCATCATCAACGGCCGGTCCACCAAGCAGTACAAGGACGGGGACTGGGACGCCTACCGCAACCACTCCATCGGCTTCGTGTTCCAGAGCTACAACCTGATCCCCCACCAGACGGTGCTGGCCAACGTGGAGCTGGCCCTGACCCTGGCGGGCGTGTCCAAAAAGGAGCGCCGCCGCCGGGCGGTGGAGGCCCTGGAAAAGGTGGGGCTGGGGGACCAGCTCAATAAGGTGCCCTCCCAGATGTCCGGCGGCCAGATGCAGCGGGTGGCCATCGCCCGGGCGCTTATCAACGACCCGGACATCCTCCTGGCCGACGAACCCACCGGGGCCCTGGACAGCGAGACCAGCGTGCAGGTGATGGAGCTTTTGAAGGAGGTGGCCCGGGACCGGCTGGTCATCATGGTCACCCACAACCCGGAGCTGGCCCAGCAGTACTCCACCCGCATCATCACCCTCAAGGACGGCAGGGTCACCGGGGACTCCAACCCCTACCACGCCGAGGAGAGCGCCCCCGTCCTCACCGGGAAGCAGGCCCGGGCGGACAAGAAGCCCTCCATGTCCTTCCTGACGGCCCTGTCCCTGTCGCTGACCAACCTGCGCACCAAAATGGGCCGCACGGTGCTCACCGCCTTCGCCGGGTCCATCGGCATCATCGGCATCGCCCTCATCCTGGCGCTGTCCACCGGCATCAACGACTACATCAACCAGGTGCAGGAGGACACCCTGTCCAGCTACCCCCTGACCATCCAGGCGGAGAGCACCGACATGACCGCCATGATGGCCTCCCTCATGGGGGCGCGGCGGGAACAGCTCACCGGCGAGGCCGCCCAGGGCCAGGACCCCGACCGGGTGTACGCCTCCACCGTGATGTACGACATGATGGACTCCATGCTCAACGCCGAGGTGGAGACCAACAACCTCCAGGCATTCAAGGAGTATCTGGACAACGGGGGCGGCGGCATCAAGGACATGGCCAACATCCACTACAGCTACGACTTCGACTTTGACATCTACACCCAGGACGAGAACGGGGACATCATCAAGTCCGACGTGATGACCCTGATGCAGGACGCCATGACCGCCATGTACGGCGGGGACTACTCCTCCTACTTCCAGCAGATGGGCTCCATGTACTCCGCCATGGACGTGTGGGAGGAGCTGCTTCCCGGCGAGGACGGCGAGCTCATCGCCCCCCAGGTGAAGGCGGACTACGAGCTGCTCTACGGCAGCTGGCCCCGGAGCCACGACGAGGTCATCCTGTTTGTGGACAGAAACAACGAGATCTCCGATCTGATGCTGTACGCCTTAGGGCTGATGCCCCACGACGATATGGAGGAGGCCATGGTATCCATGTCCAAGGGTGAGGCGGTGGACGCCCCCGACATGAGCTGGTCCTATGAGGAGCTGTGCCGGCTGGGCTTCAAGCTGATCCTCCCCGCGGAGTATTACCAGCACGACCCGGCCACGGACACCTACACCGACATGTCCGCCACCGAGACGGGGATGGACTTCCTCTACAACAGCGACGACACCGGCATCCGCCTGAAGGTGTCGGGCATCGCCCGGCCCACCGGGGAGGGCGGCGGCATGGGGGGCGGCATGACCTCCGGCGGCATCGGCTACACCAGCGCCCTCACCCGCTTCGCCATTGAGACCACCGGGGAGACCGAGATTTTGAAACGGCAGCTGGACGATCCGGACACCGACGTGATTTCCAACCTCCCCTTCCCCAAGGACACCGACACGGAGCCCTCCGACTGGCAGAAGCGCCAGGACATCCAGGACCACCTGCGCTCCCTGTCCGTCTCCGAGAAGGCCGCGGCCTATATCGACGTGATGGGCCAGCCCTCCCAGGAGTACGTGGACGCGGTGGTGGAGCAGCAGATGGCGGGCATGACCCGCCAGTCCATTGAGGATATGATCGTGGAGCAGTACGCGGTTGAGATGGGGGTGAACGGGGACACCGTGCGGGGCTACATCGCCGACATGAGCGACGACGACCTTTTTGCCCGGATGGAGGAGGCCGTGGCCCAGGGGGTGCGGGAGCAGTACGCCCAGGGCGTCCAGGCCCAGCTGGGGGCCATGAGCCAGGACCAGCTGGCCGCCATGCTGGACGCGGCGGCGGACCTGTCCGCCTCCGCCCTGCCCATGCCGGTGGAGCAGCTGGAGCCGTGGCAGTTTGTCTACCTCTACGACCACTATATGCCCCCCACCCGGTCCTCCTCCACCTACGAGGACAACCTGGACCTGCTGGGCTACACCCGGCTGGACTCCCCCTCCGCCATCAGCATCTACGCCACCACCTTCGCGCAGAAGGACGAGATCGCCGACCTCATCCAGGCCTATAACGACGGCGTGGAAGATGAGGAGGACGAGATCACCTATACCGACTATGTGGCCCTGCTGATGAGTTCCATCACCGGCATCATCAGCGGCATCAGCTACCTGCTCATCGCCTTTGTGTCCATCTCCCTGGTGGTGTCCTCCATCATGATCGGCATCATCACCAACATCTCCGTGCTGGAGCGCACCAAGGAGATCGGCATTCTCCGGGCCGTGGGCGCCTCCAAGCGGGATGTGTCCCGGGTGTTCAACGCGGAGACCCTCATCGTGGGGCTGGCCGCCGGCGTGCTGGGCATTCTGGTCAGCGTGCTGGCCATCTTCCCCATCAACGCGGTCATCCATGAGCTGACGGGGCTGAACGACCTCACCGCGGTGCTCCCCCCTGTGGCCGGAGCCATCCTGGTGGCCATCAGCGTGGTGCTCACCGTGTTCGCCGGGCTGGTGCCCTCCCGGGGCGCGGCCAAGAAGGACCCGGTGGAGGCGCTGCGGAGCGA
>CAJUEG010000017.1 GCA_910584835.1 uncultured Oscillospiraceae bacterium
AGGTGCCCGGCGACCCCCGCTCCCCCTTCCAGACCAGCGGCCTGCGGGTGGGCAGCCCCGCCGTCACCAGCCGCGGTTTTGTGGAGGCGGACATGGACCAGGTGGCGGAGTATATCTCCCTGGCCGCCACCGATTTTGAGGCCAAGGCGGACTATATTCGGTCCGGCGTGGCGGAACTGACCGCCAAGTACCCTATTTACTGAGCTGCTTTTGCAAAATGCAGGACCGCCTTGCTGCATGAGATTGAATTTGAGCGGGTTTTGAAAGCACCTGCGGACACTGCAAGCGTGTAGAAGGAATCGTGGACATGAAATCAGAACTGACCGCCATCCCCGGCGTGGGCCAAAATATGGCCGCCCACTTGAACGCTCTGGGGATCTGGCGCATCGATGAGCTGAAGGGGAAAGACCCGGAGGCGCTCTACGCCCGGGAGTGCGCCATGCAGGGCTGCACGGTAGACCGCTGTGTGCTGTATGTATACCGTCTGGCGGTGGCCTGGGCCGAGGGGCGGATTGAAGACCCGGAACAGCTCAAATGGTGGAACTGGAAGGACTGAAATAAAATGAGGGCGCCCCGGCGGTTATGCCGGGGCGCCGCGCTTGCGGGGAGGCGAAATTGGGAGAATTGCAGACGGCCAAAGGGTGCTTTGTGGAAAAGCTGGTACGGCACCCGTACAAAGATTATTTGGCCTCTTATGGAGAAGTGCCGGAACTCTTCTCAGCCGACAACCTGCCGGCCGTTGATAAATACCGCCTTTACAGTGGTGTCGCTCACCATGGGGTCGCCGTCGGTGAGCACCAGGTCCGCGTCCTTGCCAACCTCCAGGGAGCCCACCCGGTCGGCCACGCCCAGGTGCTTGGCGGGGTTGATGGTGATGGCCTGGAGGGCGGCAAAGGGATCCATCCCGGCCTTGACCGCCAGCCCGGCGCAGAGGGAGAGATACTGCTGGGGAATGACCGATGAATCGGTGATGATGCTAACCTGGCAGCCGGCACGGGCCAGCACGCCGGGGGTGTCAAAGCTCTTGTTGGCCAATTCCAGTTTGCTGGCGTGGGTGAGGGTGGGGCCCACCGCCACGGGGCAGCCGGATCGGGCCACAATCTCCGGGATCAGGTGGCCCTCGGTGCAGTGCTCCAGGGTGAGCTTGACGTTGAACTCCCGGGCGATGCGGATGGCGGTACAGATGTCGTCAGCCCGGTGGGCGTGGGCCTTCAGGGGAATCTCACCTCGGAGCACAGGGAGGAGAGCCTCCATTTTCAGGTCGAATTTGGGACGTTTTTGGATGTCGTCCCCGGCGGCCTCCTTGCGTTCCATGTAGTCCCGGGCGGCGAACAGGGTCTCGCGCAGTTTGGCGGCGGTGGACATGCGGGCGGAATTGCCCTTGTCCCTGTAGCACCGCTTCGGATTCTCGCCAAAGGCGCACTTCATGGCAACCGGGTCCCGGAGGATCATGTCGTCTACACAGTCTCCATAGGTCTTTACGGCAAAAAAGGTGCCGCCCAGCACGTTGGCGCTGCCCGGACCCACGCCTACGGTGGTGACGCCGCCCCGCCGGGCCATTTCAATTGAGCGGTCCTGGGGATTGAAGCTGTCGATGCCACGGAGCTGGGGAGAGATGATGTTGCCCATCTCGTTGTAGTCGATGCTGTCGTAGCCCATCCCGTAGCCGTCCAGGGCAAGATGGCTGTGGGCGTCCACAAAACCGGGATAGACCCGCAGCCCGGCGGCGTCCACCACTTCCTCGCCGGGGGCGGGGGAGAGGCCGGGAGCGATGGCATTGATGGTTCCGTTTTCCACGGAAATATCCGCCTGGACGGGTTCGGGCTGGACGGCGGTGAATATAGTTGCGTTTTTAATCAGCATGGCAGTACCTCCTTATGTGTGTTAAAGAGAGTATACACCCAATGGCGGAAAAAGAAAAGCCCCGCTTGCGGCCAACGGAGCATTGTGGTAAAATGTCAGCAATCGTCTGAAACGGAGAGAGGGAGGGGAGAGAGATGTACCAGCCGCTGGCAGACCGCATCCGGCCGCAAAATTTGGACGAGGTGCTGGGACAAAGCCATATCCTGGGGCAGGACGGCCTGCTTCGCAGGGTAATCGACAGCGGGAAAATTCCGAACATGGTGTTCTACGGCCCCTCCGGCACCGGAAAGACCACCGTGGCCAACATCATTGCCCAGCGTTCGGGCCGGACCCTGCGGCGGCTCAACGCCACCACCGCCTCCCTGGCGGATGTGCGGGAGGTAATGGACCAGGTGGGAACGCTGCTGGCGCCAAACGGCGTGCTGCTCTACCTGGATGAGATTCAATACTTTAATAAAAAGCAGCAGCAGTCCCTGCTGGAGTTCATTGAGAACGGAAAGATCACTCTGATCGCCTCCACCACGGAAAACCCCTATTTCACCATTTTCAATGCCATCCTGTCCCGCTCCACCGTTTTTGAATTCAAGATGCTGACGGCAGGCGACATTTTGCCGGCAGTGGACAGGGGAATCGCTTTACAGGCGAAAGAGCTGGGGGTGGAGGCGAGGTGTGAGGATGGGGTGCGGGAGCATCTGGCCGCCTCCTGTGGGGGTGACGTGCGCAAGGCCCTCAACGCCGTAGAGCTGCTGATGACTGCCAGCCGCATTCAGGATGGGGTGCTCACCGTCACCCTGGAGGATGCGAAGCTGGTGGCTCAGCGGTCTGCCATGCGGTATGACCGGGACGGGGACGACCACTTTGATATCGCCTCGGCGCTGATGAAATCCATGCGGGGGTCCGACCCGGACGCGGCCCTCCACTACCTGGCCCGCCTGCTGGAGGCGGGGGACATGCTTACCGCCATCCGACGCATTCTGTGCTCCGCCAGTGAGGATATCGGCATGGCCTATCCCCAGGCGGCGTCCATTGTGAAATCCTGCGTGGACAGCGCCCTCCAGCTTGGGATGCCCGAGGCACGGCTGCCCCTGGCCCAGGCGGTGATCCTGCTGGCCACCGCCCCCAAGTCCAACAGCGTGTGCATGGCCATCGACGCCGCCCTGGCGGACGTGCGGGCGGGGCGGACGGGGGATTATCCCCGGCATTTGCAGAACGTCCACGCCGACGGCGCGGGCTTTGAGCGGGAGCAGGGCTATCTCTACCCCCACAGCTACCCGGGGCATTGGGTGGAGCAGCAGTATCTGCCCGATGCCATCAAAGACCACGTGTACTATGAGTATGGCCCCAACAAAACCGAGCAGGCGGCAAAGGCATATTGGGATAAAATCAAAAAAACCACGAAAGAGGGCGAGTAGAATGCCCATGGATATCCAGATCGGCGATATTTTAGAGCTGAAAAAGACCCACCCCTGCGGCAGTAAGGAGTGGAAGGTGCTCCGGGTGGGGATGGATTTCAAGCTCAAATGCCTGGGCTGCGGCCATGAGGTAATGACGCCCAGAGCCAAGGCGGAAAAGTCCATCAGAAAAGTAAAGCGGGAGGGGATGACCCAATGAACCAGTATTGGAGCAGGCGCATTCGGGACGTTGTGCCCTACACCCCCGGAGAACAGCCCAGAGACCGCAAATTCATTAAGCTGAACACCAATGAGTGCCCCTATCCTCCTTCTCCCAAGGCATTGGAGGCCATTCAGGCGGCGGCGGGAGAGGGGCTGCGGCTCTATCCGGACCCGGAGTGCCTGGAGCTCCGCGCCGCCATCGCCCGCCGGGAAGGGCTGGATATCAGCCAGGTGTTCTGCGGCAACGGCTCGGACGAGATCCTGGCCTTTGCCTTCCAGGCATTTTTTGACCCGGAACGGGAGGTGGTGTTTCCCAAGATCACCTACAGCTTCTATCCGGTGTACACCGACTTCTTCGGACTGGGGCGCCGGGAGGTTCCCATGAACGCGGACTTCTCCGATCCTATCGACCTGCTGTGCGGCCAGAACGGCGGCGTGGTGCTGGCAAACCCCAACGCCCCCACCGGCATCGCCGTGGGTCTGGACACCGTGGAGAAGCTGCTCACCGCCAACCCGGACGTGGTGGTCATTGTGGACGAGGCGTATATCGACTTTGGCGGGGACAGCGCGGTGGAGCTCATCGGCCGCTATCCCAACCTGCTGGTGGTACAGACCGCCTCCAAATCCAGGGCACTGGCGGGGCTGCGGGTGGGCTGGGCCATGGGAGACCCTGAGCTGATTGACGGCCTGCGCTGCGTGCGGGACTCCATCAACTCCTACACCGTGGACCGTCTGGCTCAGGCTGGAGCCGCCGCCGCGATTGAGGACGAGCGCTACTTCCAATCCATTCGCCGCCGGGTGATGGACACCCGGGAGCACACAGAAAAGGTATTGAAGGAAAAAGGCTTTACAGTTCTTCCCTCTCAGGCAAATTTCCTGTTTGTCAGTCATTCGGAGCACAGTGGGAAGGAGCTGCTGGACGGCCTGCGGGCACAGGGTGTGCTGGTGCGCTGGTGGGATAAGCCGGAGATCAAAAACTGGCTGCGCATCAGTATCGGGACGGACAAAGATATGAAGGCGCTGGTAAAGGCGCTTTGCGAATTGATATGATTGAGCAGCGGCCCGCCGGGCGAAAACGGCGGGCCATTTTTTTATTTCTTGGACTTGCTTCGGCTTTTTTTGATGCCGTACAAGGCTATAATTTTGGACAGAACGATGGAGAGGAGGCCCGCCGTGACGGTAGTATACATAGATCTGCTGTTTCTGCTGAATCTGATCGCCAACTATTTGCTGCTGTTGGCGGCGGGCCGGATGGCAGGGGCCGCGCTGGTGCGCTGGCGCATCGGACTGGGGGCGGCTGCGGGGGCGCTGTATGCGGCGCTCATCTTTTTGCCCGGTATGGTTTGGCTGGCGTCGTGGCCGTGCAAACTGGCCGCCGGGGTACTGATGGCTCTTGCAGCCTACGGCGGAGAGCGGCACCTTCTGCGGGTGACCGTGCTGTTTTTCGGTTCGTCCGCCGCCCTGGCGGGGGCGGTGCTGTGGCTGGAGCTGCTGGGCAGCACCTCGCTGACGCTGGAGAATGGGGTGCTCTATACGCCCATTGATGTCCGGCTGCTGCTGCTGTCTTTTGTTATGTGCTATTTTGTTCTCTCCCTGTTTTTCCGCCGGGTGGGGAGGCATGGGGGAGAGCTGGTTCGAATGAACATCGATTTGGAGGGAAAGACGGTAGATGTGACTGCTCTGCGCGACACCGGCCATAGCCTGACTGATCCCGCTGACAACCGGCCGGTGGTGGTGGCGTATTGTGAGACTCTGGCGGAAGCTGTGCCTGTCTGGGCAGATCCCACAGACCCCATTGGGTCGGTGGAGCGGTGCCATGCCGCCGGCTCACGACAGGCCCGTCTCATTCCCTACCGGGCGGTAGGGGTGGAGTGCGGGATGCTGCTGGCCCTGCGTTCCAGACAGGTGACAGTGGATGGGAGGCCGCTGGGCAGGCTGCTGGTGGCGCTTTCCCCGACACCGCTGGACGACGGCGGTGGGTATCAGGCGTTGATTGGAGGAATTTAGCGTGCTTTTGACCGATACATATCTGCGGCTATGCCGTATGCTGGCCCGGCTTGGCATCTCGCTTTACGGTTCGATCCACTACATTGGCGGCAGCGATACCCTGCCGGCCCCTCTGACACGGGAGGAAGAAGGGAGATTTCTGGCCGAGCTGGAAGGGGAGAGTACCCGCGTGGAGGCCCGTTCTCGGCTCATTGAACACAACCTGCGCCTGGTGGTATACATTGCCCGGAGGTTTGAGAACACCGGAGTGGGTATTGAAGACTTGATTTCCATCGGCACCATCGGACTCATCAAGGCGGTGGAAACCTATAAGCCGGCCAAGAACATCAAGCTGGCCACCTATGCGTCCCGATGTATCGAGAACGAAATTCTCATGCATTTGAGGAAAAATGCCAACCGCCGGGGAGAGGTGTCTCTGGACGAGCCGTTGAACACGGACTGGGACGGAAACGAGCTGCTGCTGTCCGATGTACTGGGTACGGAAGGAGACAGTATCGAAAAACCTCTGGAAGACGATGTGGACCGCGACCTGCTCTTTGCGGCCATTACAAAGCTGTCTGAACGGGAGAGAACCATTATCACGTTGCGCTTTGGACTGGACGGCCGGCGGGAGCGGACACAGAAAGAGGTAGCCGATCAGCTGGGCATCAGTCAATCCTACATTTCCCGCCTGGAAAAGCGCATCATCGACCGATTGAAAAAGGAGATTCTTCGGATGATGTGACTAGAAAAAGACGGAACAAAAAATTCCATCGAAAGCGGTCTGACGATAAAAAATATAGCTGGCCCCGCCGCAGTATGAATAGGCGCTCATCGGAAATACTGACTTTGAATCAATTCCGAGTGAGGTGTTCGCGGTGCAGGGCAAGGTGGAGATCTGCGGGGTAAATACGTCCAAGCTGAAGGTATTGAAAAGCGAGGAGAGTATAGAGCTGCTGCGCCGGGCCAGAGCGGGAGACATGGGGGCCAGGGAGGAGCTGATTTCCGGCAACCTGAGGCTGGTGTTGTCCGTTATCCAGAAATTCGCGGGCAGAGGGGAGAATGTGGACGACCTGTTTCAGGTAGGCTGCATCGGTCTTATCAAGGCAATCGACAACTTCAATATTGAAATGGACGTACGCTTTTCCACCTACGGCGTACCCATGATCGTGGGAGAAATTCGCCGCTACCTCCGGGACAACAGCGCTATTCGGGTATCCCGGTCGGTGCGGGATACCGCATACCGGGTACTTCAGGCCAAGGAAAAATATATGGCGGAACACCAGAAGGAGCCGACGGTGGATGAAATTGCTCAGATATTGGAGCTGCGCAGAGAGGACGTGGTGATGGCGCTGGACGCGGTGGTGGACCCGGTGTCCTTGTTCGAGCCGGTGTACTCCGACAGTGGGGATACAGTGTGCGTCATGGATCAGGTGAAGGATAAAAAAAACACAGATGAGGCATGGTTGGAGCACATCGCGCTGGGTGATGCCATCAGCAAGCTGGATGAACGGGAGAGGCGGATTCTGGCTCTGCGGTTTTTTCAGGGTAAAACACAGATGGAGGTATCCGCTGAGGTGGGCATATCCCAGGCCCAGGTGTCCCGTTTGGAGAAAAACGCCTTGAATCGGATACGGAAAGAGCTGTAAAAATGAAACAGCGAGGGTATTTGGGTTTGTAAAGTCCAAAATACCCTCGCTGCTTTTTGATTCAGGAATATGATTTGATCATGTGGCGAGAAAACCCGGCTCATCGCTGCCGCCATTGCTCTAGACGCTATGCCGCTGAACCAAAGGAGCCGAAAAGGAAAAACACTTGTCAAAAAAGTCAGGGGTAACGTCGATATCAGGCATAAAGCCGGGGCCTCAGAGGCGCAGCCGTTGGACCATTTTCCAGCAGCTTATGGGGCAGAAAGAAAAACAGCAGCGGCTCTCATTTTAATCTGGATTCAAAAGCATTATGACAACGTAAACAGCTTTACAAGACCATAATTAACGTGCCTGCGCCGATTAGGATACACCCAATCACAGATTTTGGCGTAAATTTTTCATGGAGGAAAATCGCCGCCATCACCAGCGTGATGACCACGCTCAGCTTGTCGATAGGAACCACCTTGGACACCTCGCCGATCTGGATCGCCCGATAGTAGCATAGCCAAGACGCGCCTGTGGCAAGCCCAGACAGGATGAGGAACAGCCAGCTTTTACGGCTGATCTCCACAATACCGCCTTGGGCGTTGGTAAGAAAAACCATCCCCCAGGCCATGGCCACCACGACCATGGTGCGGATAGCGGTGGCCAGATTGGAGTTGACACCATCAATTCCCACCTTGGCCAGAATTGAAGTTAGCGCCGCAAAAATAGCCGACAATAATGCAAAAATGAACCACATGGCCCTTGCCTCCATATTGTTAGATTGAAAAAATCGGCGCTGAAATCATGTGCCGGGGTTTGCAGGAATGGCATTTAAATAGTCCTCATAGCTGTATTTAAACTTTAAGTAAGAGTAGTGGTAGTACCGCAAAAATAGAACCACGCAGGCGGCGATATAAAAGCCCCGCTGTATCCGTCCAGCCTCAGCTAAGACCCCGGGGTAAATGGCAATCAAAATCAGCACCAGCAACAGGTTCCGGGCCATGGTGCGAAAGCCTTCAAAAAGGTTGCGTCTGCGCACATCGGTTTTCCCGTCTATGCTATAATAAATTCTGTCACCTGCGATGATCTCTTTCCATGCATTGGCCTCTGTCATTCCTTTGCCCTTCACTAACAGGCTGTGCAGCCCGGTTTTCTTGGCGGCGTAAGTTCTTGGGTTGAGAAATCTGAAATGCCACAGCAGCTTTTCCAGCCAGTCGCCCACCTCGTGAAAGAGAATCCCAATCACATAGCCGCCCACCAACAGGAACGTAACCTGAGCTGCGGCGCCCGGTTCGTCACCAAAATATTTCAATAGCTTGTCCACAGGCAGCAATTCCCGGGAAGCCATCACATACAGGCTTCCCGGCAAAAGCATCCCCAAAAAGTCAATGATATTAAGATCTTTTATAAAATCTCCCATTAAGTATCCCCCTAATTTACACACGGATGGGTCTGAAGCTGCGGGATGGCCTTGGGGAAAATCATCCCGTTGCCTAAAAGCCGGATATGGTCAAGATAGCCATAGACCGCATCATGGCTAAATGATGTATCCGGACGTTCGCACAGGCAGCTGTAGAGCAGCGCATATTCGTTTTCCAGTGAAGTATCAAAGATTCCTTGGTCATCGGTATTGATGGAGACTCTCAGCTGAATACTGTCATTGGTGTGCTCCGGTATGGAAAGTCCAAAGCTGTTGAAACGGAAAATGGGATGCAGGTGGTACTGCCGGAAGGTTCCGATCAAATAGTTGGAAGACGGATTGCATTCAATACATATATCCTTCAACATGAGCTGGCGCATCATATGTTCCTGGAATTTAGTTACCACCTTGATATAGTCTGAGGTGATTTCAAAGCTTTCCGGAACCTGCCCGGCCATTCGCTCCTGCCGACCGAACTGATAACAATACAGGAGCCGAAGCACATTGTCCTGTTTGCGCAGCACCTCTGGATCAATCCCGGTTACCCTTCTGCTGCCTTTGCAATACTGGGGATATTGTGAGCGGGGCGACGGCGGCTTGAGATCGGAAGGGGCTGTGGGCTGCCAGGTCTGCGGCCGGAAATACGGGGAGGGGTCGTCGCCCCGAAGGGTCCAGCTGTAAAAGTAGTCGTTTAAGGAAGCGTTGGGGCAGTTCTGGCCATATAGCCGTCGGAACAGATCCTCCGCACGCTGCTCTAATTGGCTGCGAAACAGTTGGGGCATAGGAATGCCCCATTCCATGCCGCGAAACAGCAGCCAAACCAAATTGTCCAGCAAATCCTGGGCAGGCAGCACGCTGCGCATTTTCTTCAGGGAGTAGTGTGCCTGCGCACCAATACCTAACGCAAGTGCGTGGCCGATTCGGTCTCCGCGCTCCAGTTCCAAAAAGCATACAGCCTCATCGATGGCGCGCAAACCGTCTACAATATCTAAAAAGTCCTCGCCCACATGGTAGGTGGCTCCTATCAGTGGCCAGTGGCGTGGTTGGAGAGTATCAACCAGCAGGGTAGGAGAGAAGCCCCGCAAAAAACGGAAAACGGTGCCAAAAACTTCGGGGCGGCATCCGATCTCGTGGGAGGCGGCATCAATTCCCCGGATGCGGCTGCACAGGTAGCCGCTTTTTTCCATGGCTTCTGCAATGGAAAAAGCCTGACTCTCCAAAGATTCCCGAAACGCTTGATAGCGCATACAGGGCACAAATTCAGAGGTATGATCCTCCTGCAAGTGCTCTAACGGCTGTTTGGCAAAATGCAGAACGAAAAAGAATTCCTCCTGATCCTGTGCGTATGCACGATAGGCGCCAGGATTGCCTAGCTCATAGTTCCCGCGGGTTAGCTCCATTTGATGGAAGTATGCGTGCTGGTCAGGAAGAGAGATGTTTTCATTGAGCTGCTGGGTGTTTTTTCCCGCCATCACGCGCATCTCCAGAGAGTGAATCGGGGATTCCAGAACAGCGGCGATAGAGAGACGGTAGGATTCGCTCCAAAACTCTGGAAAGTCTCCCCAGATATGTCCTTTTCGATCCTGAAATTCAGAAAAATTCCGAAAGCCATAGCGTTGGTTGCTCTGGATGATTTCACGTCGGAACCGAAGTTTAATCAACAGATAGAGGTAGAGCATATCTTGGATTCCGCGGGGAAACTGACCCGTGTAACAGTATTTCAGGCAATTGTAGAGCAGCTGACGCTCTCCGGACAGCAATCGGTTCGCGTAGGGCTTGTTCAACTCCGTGGCAGGGGAGATGGCATAGTCCAGGCATTTGGAAAGGCCGTCGGGCTGGAGAAACCGGGCGCCGTATTGGAATCGGAGGTTCTCCACCTGCTGTTCTGTGCGTTTGAGCTGGTCGAACGCATCCCGGAAGTAACCAAATTCTTGGACTGCGGAATCAATGAAATTCGGTTGGTGTATGCAAAGGAACAGGCGCGCACGCAGCCATGCGGCAAAAAGCACACGCTCCGCCCAGGGCCGGACATTGTCCCCCGGTCCCCAATGGACAGTCTGTTGTAAATCCTCCTTAAATTTGCAGTCCTCAAAATAACGGGAAATCTGTGCGGGGTGATTCATAAGAAAGCTCCACGTCAGGGGAAAGCACTGGGTTGAGGCGTTGAGATGGTAGTGGTTTTCCGAAAGCCGCTGGGACAGCATGGCATAGAGTTCTGAGTGGTCAATGCGAATGGCGCTGGGCCAGCAGAAACTGTTGGTTTGGCAATGATACTTTACATCGTTCCATGCCAGCCCGGAGCAGGTGAATAAATCCTGGCCCAGATCAATGGATAACTCTCGCCATTTCAGGAGCTTTTCCGTTCTGCACTGGGGGACCCCGGCGCGAAAACGCAGGACATCCTCCGAGTACTTTCCCAAGAGGGAAAAAATTCCCCCGGTCGGTTCCTTGTCAAGATACGTTTTCAAATCAAAAAAGAACTGCAGCAATTCATCGTCAGAACGTTCCGGCAGCACAGCCTTGGCGCAGTGAAGATAACCGTCTTCCGAAAGGCCAGCACTGGAGAGCGAAAAGGCTGTGCCGGACAAATCCTTCTCGGTGAGTGCGTCCAATAATAATTGAGGATTAGGCTGCTGAAAAAGAATCCGAATGTGCGTCTGGAGGAGTTCCTTCATAGCTCTCTCTCTTTTCTATGAGGTTCTTCTGGTGAATAAGGCCGATTTTCATATCGTCGGGCCAGACAATTTTGCATCAGGGGGAATGCCTTCCCGTTCCATTTCGTCCTTTAGCACAGCAGCGTATATGTTCAACGCATTGCGGACCTTTGCCAGATTCCACTCTGTTGCAAGCCCCTCCTTCTCAACTGAAGTTATCTCACGCAAATAAAGTAAAGGCGTAATATCATGTTGCAATGCCGTTAGTACAAGAACAGCAGTGGGAGTAAGGGAATCTGGTATATTTTTGAAGATGATATCATCTGGTATATTTAGCTTAGGCCATTGCTGGAGCGCCTCAAGATGTGTTTTCATGCGCAGAAGGATATTATGCTTGATGTCGGGGGCCACACATTGAATGACGGCCCCAAATGCTTCCGACTCCGACATATAGTAGTTGCGATAGGACTGAAATACGTTCAAATAATCATTCAGATCGGTTAGCTGGCTGATCCGGGAGAGAAGCCTGTGTGTGGGTTGACCTTCGAAAACGCCTCGCATATTTTGCAGGATGTCTATCGGATTCTGTGACCTGAATCTCAGGTTTCGAAGAAACTCATATTGGACATCCCAATTCAAAAGAAGCGCAAAGGAACCCGCCATCTTATTTCGGCTGCTCGGATCATTTTCATTGCACAGCTGGTTTTTTGTCTGGCTGGTATGGGATGTGAGTATATCAATGTCATATAGATTTGAGTAGAAAAAATTAAACTGAATATGTAAAGGATCATACATCCGTGTCAGCCAGTCTAAATTTTCAATTTGACGAGTAACATAGCCGTGATTAACGCGCTGAACGCTGCGGCAGAAGGTAGTCAGGTGGCTGAGGCTCTGCTGATTGTTGGATTGATACAGCGGAAGAAGTTTGCGCAAATCATCGACACAGAGGTCATATTGCCAAAGCGCATAGCCCTGTGGACTCTTTTTCATATCTTCCCGTATGAACAAAACATCAGCCAGAAACTGGGACAGCATATTTTCGGCGGGCGGTTCAGGCTGCATTGAAAGCTCGATCTGCTCCAGCAAAAGCAGATTGAGGCGAATCGTATAGAAAAAATGAATGGCATAAATCAGCTTATAATGTCGGCTGCTGTCGGGAAGAGAGGACAACACGTTCAGCGCTTCACAGACGTCCGCATAAGAGGTATGGTCATAATCTGCTGCACAGCCGTCTGCCGGCCCTGTCGTGTCGTAGATAGACAGCCCATGGATGCGGCATGCCTCCTTGAACTGGTTGCGGTACTCGGTCCAGTTCAGATGAGAATTCCCGCTGACCCGGCTGGCCTGAGCACGTTCATGACCGTAATAGTCCGGCAGAAGCCGCAGAAGATTTCGATTTTTGTTGTCATCCGGGTCGCTTTGCAGACTGCGCAGCAGCGTATGTCCCTCAGTTCGCAAATTGATGGGAGCCCACAGCTCCATCAGATAGCGTTCCGCCTTAAGCAGGTTGTTTCGCCACAACTCAATCTTATCTTCAGCAAGGGGACATTTGCCGGAAAAATGATCTACAAGCCCAAAATAATTGATTTCTGGCTCCAGCCTGTCCAGTTGGCTGAAAAAAACCAAAAAATGGGTCAGCTCACGCATATTGCCCGGCAGGAGATTGTGTAAAAAACTCTCCGGTTTGAGAAGAATCAAGCCTGTACGTTGATAGAGAAAACGGAGAAGCTGATCCTGATAGTGGATAATACCCTGATCAGTCACCTCATCGAGAAGGTTTTTTCCATCCGCATCCAGGTATTTTACCTGAATATGCTCATACTGCGACGCCATGTATTTCTGCAAATCAGGCAAAAAGATGCGATGGAATCCTGGAACCACCTTGCTGATATAGCGCTCTGCGATATCGTGGCAGCGTTCCACGCTGGCCATTCCGCTATTTTGAATGGATGTGGAATACTGTTCGATAAAATGCTGCTCCACCGTAGTCTCCAACTGTGTCATATTGGCGGAAAGCAGGACGGCGACCCTGGGGAGGACCAGATAACGGCGAATATCATCAATAATGTTGTAGGCTCGTTCAATATTGAAATCAGCATCGTCGATCTGGATAACAAGGCAGGATTTTTTCTCATTGTTTGGACACATAAAAGCAAGAAAGCGCTGTATTAAAATGTACATTGCCCCGCGCAGGTTGGAACTATCACCCCTCTCCAGCATCTGCTCCAGGCTATCCGTGTTTTCGCTGGACGAGGAATTTTCAATGACTTGGAGACTGCGGTAGCAGTTCTGGAACTGTTTTAAAATATCCAGGCGCGTGGACTGAAGGTTCGCCTGACTGACGTAGCTGCTGCGCTCAGCGGTCTTTGTGCGCTGCTCCCATTCTATCTGACACAAGTTGAACATGCGGGAGAGGACGGTTTTAAGGATGGATTCCCGATCCGCCATCGTAGTAGGATCAATGCGGCCAACTACCACAAACTGGCTGTCCAAGACATTAGGGTCGTTCCAAAAGCTTTCCTTTTCGCTGTAGAAACGGCTGAACCGATCCGACAGCGGCATCTCATGCAAAGCGTTGGCAAAAGAGATCATCGCGCTGGTCTTGCCCTGGCCACGCTCCGCACAAAAGGCGATGATATTATTGGGATATCCCAGAAGCGCTTTGTTGACATTTGCGCTGGCAGCGGAGGGATAGCTTTCCTCTGCCTGGTCTAACTCAGGATGGTCAGAGATAAAAGCTTGTCCGATAGCTAAAATTTCTCGAAGACAATCCGCAGCCTGCCGGTAACAATCGAAAAAAAACGCGTTCTTGTCATAGATGCTTTCCTTGCGGGCCTGATATTCTTTCCCGTGTTCGATGGTAATGAAGGTATCTTGGTACATAACCTGCCTCCTATTGGATAGGCCAAGCGGCATTCCGCCGCTTGGCCTATCTGATTTTGATCAGATTTTTCCGTATTCTTGCAGGTAATAGATCTGCCTGCTCATGGTAGAAACATCGAATTCATCTGAATTCCCGTAATCAGGCAGAACCAGGTTCCAATCCTTAATCTTCTGGTTGACTCGTTCAAGATCCTGCATAAAATCGCATAACTCTTCTGCTGTTGTCTCCAAGTCAGGCTGACTGTCGGACAGTCGTGTCATAAATCGTTTGATTTCCAAGCATAGATCAAGCTGGCAGTCGCAGCACCTCTTATCGATCTCAATGAGCACAGGGATAAAATCTCGATAACGAGTCGGCTTGATGAAAAGACTGTGCTCGCCGGCACGCATCATACTGTAGACCTGATCAGTAGAATTGTCAAACTGAGGGTTTATGCTGAGGATGCCCAGATCTGTTTCCTGAACAATCAGGGCAAGCGCGGCGTAAATATCCATACTGTCACCGCCGGAGAGTTCCTGCCAGCGTTTTTGGCACCGAAGCAACATTTCAGATAAGGAGTATTTTTTACCCCAATCTGACAGAGTTTCGTCGGGCAAAAAAATTCCGCTGGAATATTTTTCACCGGCATTTTGCTCCGCCTCATATCCGATGGCGGCGATGGTATCCTCCACGGCAGTGATCAACCGCTTGCATTCTGGAGCGTTTTCATCAATTTCGTGCAATTTATGAGAAAAATTACCGGATATTGTTTCGTCCCACAGCGGCTGTGCACCATCCAACAGGATATCAAAATACTGCTCCAGCAAATTGGGACAGGGTGGGTTCCAGTTCCAAATAGATTTCAGTTCCTTGATAACTTTTTTGGAACCCGTTCCAGTTGGAAGGATCAGCTTGTAGTTTCTGGCCAAAATTGCGGTCTCCAAATACAGTTCCCATTTTATGGCAGAAACATCTTTCCCGCAAAAACGGCGAAACATCAAATAGCTAAGGATCAGGTCGTTTGTTTCAAACAGCCACCGCAGATGGCAGGAATCTGCTGCACCGATATTAGGATCCTTGCAGCTGGTCAAAAAACTCAATTTAAGATCGGCAAGATCTTCACAGATTCGTTTATGCAGCCGATAAAGGTTCCGACGGGGAAGGCGGTCCGTAATCAAAAAAGGAACCATCAACAGATCGCTCGGCGTCTTGCCGCCGTGTTTCCAGCGAATCCCGCAAACCGCCCTTGGTTTGGACACATTGGGATATAGCCAGAGTGCACAGGTTTGCAAAATCGACTTTAAGTGTGTCTCAATCTGGACAAAGCCCGGGGAAGGGGAGAGCATCTTGAACTTTGCGGCCGCAGCACCTGAAAGTTTGAAATTCCAGGAACAGGCAACGTTATTGACGCTGCCATTGGCAACTAAAGTAGCAAAGCCGTTGGATAGCTTGCGTATCTCAATAGGGTTGCACAGACGGCTGGTGTGCAGCCGTCTGCTGTAGCGATCCAAAAGCAAAAGGGGTTCATTATTCTGGGCATAAATCTGCAAATCTATAGAATGAGAAAGCTTGGCGACGGCCAGGGAACGATCCAGCGAATCAAACTCTGGCTCAAGCTGTTCCAGCCTATGCAGGATGCCGGACTCCACCTTCAACAGGAGACTGTTGACCGCCCTGCCATGGAGAATGATTTCGTCCAAAATGATAATTCTGGGGAATCTGCCGGAATCATGGTAATACTCGGCAATCTCTTCCGCCATCGTAATAAGGTTCGCATCGGTGACGAAATGCTTCTCTACAGTCTTCTCTATCCGTGACGGCACAACTCCCTGAAGATAGGGAGGGCAGGGAACAGGGCAGGCCGGATCTGTATAGCAGGCAAAAATCTTTAAAAATATCTCGAGGAGGACATGGCAACGCCTGGTCAGAAAGGCAACAAGAAACTGCTGCCCGGATTCGGAATCTTCCAATTTAAAGCAGCTGCAAAACAGGTCGGCAAAAAATCGGGAGACACCTTCGTATTCAGCACCAAGGGTATGGCGGGCCAATTCAACGTATGCTTTGTATGCTTTTTTGTTCAAAAACGACAACCACCTTTCCCTCAAAACAACAAATGAATAAATATTCTGAAAAATTGAATACGCTGCAAGGCCCCTTGCGCACCATGAAAGAATGAATGTCCCAACTTGCAAGCGTTGAATGTGACAGGCGCACAAATTTCCATCAAAAAGTATAACACCCCTGTTCGGGAAAGTCAAGCGATACCATACTTGCAGCGGCAAAATGTCTTGACGGCAAGCATCAACAATCTGTCAACCACGAAGAAAACGTTTTCTTGGACGGAAAAACCGCTGTTTAAATAAGGACAGCGGATGGCCTAAGCCTTTTGCGCTGGTTGCTCTTGTACGCTTTAAACGGTATCTGTATGGTATAGTCTATGCTGGAACTGCTTGATCGGCGAGGCAAACTAAATCTAACTGAATCCGAGGAGGTTTTTCAAAATACGTCAGCCGCTTTTCCACAAAAAACACTTGCAAACGGCGGACAAATTGGGTATACTGTACCTGTTCGACAAAAACTGCAAGGAGGTTATCCCGACATGGCTCAGATTACAAAGGATACCATCATCGGTGATATTCTGGACATCGCGCCCGACACCGCCCCGATCTTTTTCTCCATTGGCATGCATTGCCTGGGCTGCCCGTCCTCCCGTGGTGAGACTGTGGAGCAGGCCTGCATGGTTCACGGCGTAGATGTTGATGCTCTGCTGGACAAGCTGAACGCCACCATTGCCTGACTAAAACGTTGGAAAAGAGCGGGGTTCCGCTCTTTTCCTTTTATCTCCAGAAAGACAGGGGAGAATATATGGAACTGACGCCAAGACTCCATGCAATTGCCATGCAGGTCCCGCAGGGGACAAGGCTGGCCGATGTGGGAACCGATCATGGTTACCTGCCGGTCTGGCTGCTATTGCATGGACGTATTGAGAAGGCAATCGCAGCCGATTTGCGTGAGGGTCCTCTGAACCGTGCCCGAGAGACAGCCCGGCGATACGGTCAGGCCGAAAACATTTCCTTCCGGCTGTGCAACGGACTGGAGGATATTGCTGCAGACGAGGTTGATACGGTGGCCATAGCCGGCATGGGCGGGGAAACAATTGCCGCGATTTTGGAGGCAGCGCCTTGGAGCCGGCAGGGCAAGCTGCTGTTTTTGCAGCCCATGACCGGTATGCCCCAGCTTCGCCAGTGGCTTCAAAGCCGCGGCTATGTGATTTTGGAGGAGCGGCTTGCCCGAGAAGGCAAAAGACTTTATAGCATTTGGACTGTGAGGGGCGGGACCATGCTGCCGCTGTCCCCGGCAGAGCTTTGGGCGGGGATAAATAAGCCTGGTCCGTTTCGCCTGGATTATTTGTCCTTGGCAGAAGAGAAGGCGCATAAGGTCCTCGACGGACTTCGGGCTGCCCGAGAACCGGATCAAGCAGTCGCCGCGGAGCTCGAGAATGTGTTGATTGGATTGCAGAAAATGAAAAAGGAGCTGACCTCAATGACTAATGTGGGCGAGGTATTCGCATTTTTACAGGAAAAAGCCCCATTTGAACTTCAGGAGGGGTTTGACAACGCCGGCTTTTTGGTTGGCCGGGAGGGAACCGCTGTCAGCAAAATCCTAGTGGCGTTAGACATCACTGAGGAAGTCGTCCAAGAGGCAGCAGAGCAGGGGGCCCAGCTCATCGTGGCACACCATCCGGTGATTTTTGGCGGCGTTAAATCTGTGACGGATCAAACGGTCACCGGGCGCATCCTGCTGTTTCTTGCCGAAAACAGAATCGCCGCTATCTGTGCCCACACCAACCTGGACGCGGTGGAAGGCGGCGTCAACGATGTTCTGGCCCTGCGGCTGGGGCTTACCGGCATCGGGCAGTTGAAACAGATTGGAGTAGACGGACTGGGAAGGCCATACGGCATTGGCCGGGTAGGCTTGGTTTCGGAGCAGTCCCTGTACGACTTCTCAATGGCGGCAAAGCGCCTTTTGGGCGCCAACGGCATTCGGTTGGTGGACGGAGGAAAGCCTGTCCATATGGTGGCGGTGGGGGGCGGCGCCTGCGCCGAGCTCATGGCCGACGCCATTGCCCAAGGCTGCGATACTTTTGTCACTTCCGATGTTAAGTACCATCAATTCTTGGAGGCGCGCGCACTGGGGCTCAATCTGGTGGATGCGGGGCATTTCCCCACAGAAAACGTGGTCTGTTCCGTACTCCGGGACTGGCTGGCCCAGCGGTTCCCACAGGTGTCCGTGTCGGTGTCACAGCGGCACACAGAGGTATTTTCTTATCTGTAAGTTCGTCATGAAGCAGTTTCCATCCTCATATGGTGGAGGGAAGGGGGACTGGCTCATGAAACGTGATATTCTATTGTTGACGGCATGCCTGTGTGTGCTGGCGGGGATCAATTGGCTGGGTGGACGGCGGATGGAATCCGTATCCGCCGACACGGGGCTGGACGGAAAACGGATACTGATCCTGGATGCCGGGCACGGCGGAGAGGATGGCGGAGCCAGCACTGCGGCAGGGGAGAAGGAGAGCGGCATCAATTTGGCCATTGTGCTCAAGACGCAGGCGCTGATGGTGTTTTTAGGGGAGGAGCCCCGTCTTACCCGGGACAGGGACGTATCTCTGCACAGCGATGATGCGCAGACTATCCGGCAGAAAAAAGTATCCGACCTGAAAAATCGGGTTGCACTGGTGGAGAGTACTCCGAAGGCCCTGCTTATTAGTGTGCACCAAAATCACTTTACAGATCCTAGATATCGCGGTTCTCAGGTGTTTTTTAACAGCGGAGATCAGAACCGCCGGTGGGGGGAGCGGGCTCAAGAAGTATTCCGGCAGGTACTGTCACCGGACAATACCCGAAAGGCCAAGCCCATGCCGGACGGCATTTACTTATTCGACCATATCAGCTGTCCGGCCATTCTGGTGGAATGCGGTTTTCTAAGCAATGGGGAAGAGGCGGCGCTGCTGTCCACCGGCGCTTATCAGAAAAAGGTGGCGGTAGCGCTGGCAGGGGCGTATTATGCCCAGTTCGAATGATACCTGTTAATTGGAGGGGGAATCGACATGGCTAAGGCCAGGTCTTCGTTTTATTGTACAGAGTGCGGAAATGAAACGCTGAAATGGCAGGGAAAGTGCCCTTCCTGTGGGGCATGGAACACCATTGTAGAACAGCCAATAAAGGACACTAAGAAAAAAGCGGCGGCCTCCCCATCTGCCGGCCTTGGCATGCGGCATCCCAGGCCCATGGCCGAGGTGGAAGCGGTGGATGAGCTGCGGTTCAATACCGGCATGAACGAGCTGGATCGGGTGCTGGGCGGCGGCGCGGTGAAGGGTTCGCTGGTGTTGGTGGGCGGTGCTCCGGGCATCGGAAAATCCACTCTGATGCTGCAGATCTGCGATAATTTGTGCCGATTCTATGACGTACTATATGTATCTGGAGAGGAATCGGAGCGTCAGATCAAGCTCCGCGCCCAGCGGCTCGGTATTCGGGAGGAGGGAGTCTTTCTCTATTCGGAGACTAATTTGGATGATATCATATCCGCCGTTCAGGAGAAGAAGCCGGATATCCTGATTGTGGACTCTATCCAGACTATTTATAATGGCGATTCCGGCTCCTCGCCGGGCAGCGTAGCCCAGGTGAAGGAGTGTACCATGGCACTGATGCACCTGGCAAAGGGTATGGGAGTTACGGTATTTGTGGTAGGCCACATTAACAAGGAGGGGTCCCTGGCCGGTCCCAAGGTGCTGGAGCACATGGTGGACTGTGTTCTTCATTTTGAGGGAGAGGAGCACAATTCTTATCGGATTTTGCGGGCGGCCAAAAATCGTTTTGGCGCCACCAATGAGATCGGCGTATTTGAAATGGGAGATCAGGGGCTGGCAGAGGTGCCAAATCCGTCGGAGGCGATGTTGTCCGGGCGGCCGGAAAACATGCCGGGTTCCTGCGTTACCTGTGTGATGGAGGGGGTTCGGCCGGTATTGGCGGAGGTGCAGGCGCTGCTGTCGCCTTCAGCCTATGGCAACTCCCGGCGTACCAGCAACGGGTTTGACTATAACCGGGCTATGATGATGCTGGCCGTGCTGGAAAAGCGAGGCGGGCTGGCACTCTCTAATTGTGATTTTTATGTCAATGTTATCGGCGGATTGATGCTGGATGAGCCTGCTGCAGACCTGGCCCTAATTGTGGCGCTGGCGTCCAGTTTTCGGGACAAGCCTGTGCCCTTTGACTTGGCTGCTATCGGGGAGGTGGGACTCACCGGGGAGCTGCGCTCGGTAAATACAATTAACCAACGGCTCAGCGAGGTACGGAGGCTGGGCTTTACCAAGTGCCTGGTGCCGGCCAAAAGCAGTGGGAAGATTATTGCCCCTTCAGGACTAGGCCTGATCCGGGTGGGAAACATCCGAGAAGCTATCGCCGTGCTGGTTTGACAACCGGGGCGTAAAGTTGAGGCAGACGTCGTTGGGGACAGCTTGTCCCATAGCCCGGGCCTGAGCCAGCGTACACAGGCCTTCGTTTTGAAACTTACAATTCTGTGTGCATGGGATAAAACTCATGTTGATCACCTGAACGTATATTTCGAAGCAGAGCCACGCAGATCATTTGGGGAGGAGGTATGGGCCAGCAGATATTCAACTCAACAAAATAAAAATTTTGTTGAGTTGAGAGGAGGGCTTTAGGGGTAATCCGGCTTTTGTGCGGTATTGTGACCTTCTTGGTTTAGCAGCTTTTTTGAACCAGGCTCACCGATGCCGGTTTAGTTTGCCCAGGTGTCCATATGTTATGATAGAAACTGCTGGCCTCAATTTTATTATGGTAGATTACCGCTTAGAGGCGCCGCCCATCCTGCGGGACTTCC
This sequence comes from uncultured Oscillospiraceae bacterium, assembly GCA_910584835.1. GTDB lineage: Bacteria > Bacillota > Clostridia > Oscillospirales > Oscillospiraceae > Enterenecus. The sequence continues at coordinate 20,937 of CAJUEG010000017.1, forward strand.
TGGCTTACCACGAAACCATTCAGGGCCACTCTAAAAAAACCGTAGACGAGTATTTCCTGGACTTGCGTACCTTTTTTCGTTACATCAAGCTTGAAAAAGGCCTCGTGCCGCGTGCCACGCCGTTGGATGAGATTTCTATCAACGATGTGGACTTGGCCCTGGTCAAGTCGGTGACGTTGACGGATATCTACGCCTTTCTCAGCTTCCTAAGCCGTGACCGGGTCAAAAATGCCAACGCTTCAAATTCTCGGCACGGTCTGGAGGTATCATCCAGGGCCAGAAAAGTTGCTGCAATTCGCTCTTTTTATAAATATCTCGTGTCTAAAACTAAGGTTTTGGATGAAAATCCCATCCAAGAGCTGGATTCCCCCAAAATCCGGCAGACACTGCCGCGCTATTTGACCTTGGATGAGAGCATCCAGCTTTTGGAATCCATTGATGGGGAAAACGCGGAGCGGGATTTTTGTATTATTACCTTGTTTCTAAACTGCGGGATGCGAATTTCTGAGCTGGTAGGCTTGAACCTTTCCGACATCCGGGAAGACCGCATCCGAGTGCTGGGCAAGGGCAACAAGGAGCGGGTCATCTATCTCAACGCAGCCTGTCAGAGCGCCATTGAGGACTGGCTGGCGGTGCGCTCCCGCTCCGGTGCCGCAGATCCCGCCGCCCTGTTTATATCCCGGAAACACACCCGCCTCACCAAGGATGGGATCCACTACATGCTCAAGCAGCGATTTGCCGCCGCCGGGCTGGACAGCAGCAAATACTCCGCCCACAAGCTGCGCCATACCGCCGCCACTCTGATGCTGCAAAACGGCGTGGATGTGCGCACCCTGCAAGAGGTGTTGGGCCATGAGCACCTGAATACCACCCAAATCTATACCCACGTGAACAGCGATGCGCTGCGGAACGCGGCCCAGTCCAACCCTCTGGGGCAGGTCAAGGCAAAACCCCGCCGGGGACGGCCGAAAAAACAGGAGGAATGACTGTGCCGAATATTCTGAGAATCGCCTGTGGAAACGGGAACTGCTATTTGATTTCCCACGGCAAGGACGCGATTTTGGTGGATACTTGTCGTGAAAAATACCGGCAAAAGGTGCTGGATGCCTGCGGGCCGTTTGAAGTTCGTCTGCTGGTGCTCACCCATGGGCATATCAACCATATGGAGAATGCAGCCTTTTTGTCGCAGGCCCTTCATATCCCGGTTGCCATGCACCGGGCAGACCTTGATCTGCTGGAGGATAATCTGAAGCAGTCCCTGTCTGCGCACAGCATGTTAGGAAAAATTGTACTGGCCGCTTCCATCAAGACCTTTCAGACGCTAAAACATGTTCCGGCAATCCTCCCGGCCGTATTTTTGGAAGACGGAGATTCCTTGGACTCCTATGGCGTACCGGGTATCAAAATAGTGGGGCTGCCAGGCCACACAAATGGTTCCATCGGTTTAGATATCGCTGAACGGGATCTGATTGTTGGCGACGCGCTGATGAATATGTTCTACCCCACCGTCTCCATGCTGTACCACAACAAGGCGGTTATGCTGGAAAGCGTGAGGAAAATTGAAGCGCTGGGCCCCAGGACCATCTGCTTTGGACATGGGAAACCTGTTCAAAATCGAAAATGGATGTAGTGACAAACAGCGCGGAAGAGCTTAATCCTCCGCGCCGTTTACCTGCAGCAGGCCCATGGCAGGTTCATCAGTCACCTTGAGCGCCCCAATAATGTGGAGAAAACGCCACTCCACCACATTCTGGTAGCTGTCCAGAGGCCGGTAATCCGCGTCATTGGAATGGGCGGCGATGAGAATATTGTCCGGCCTGGGTGTGGGCCCCACCGATACGATCACCGGCGTGTGGGCAAACACTTCCCCGCTGGTCTCAAAGCGGAGCTGGACGAAGTCACCGGGGCGCAGGAAATTCATGTGCACCTGGATGCCCACCGGGCCGTCCGTGGGCTGGGCCCGGGTCATGAAGTCCCAGAAAAACTGCACCCCTGTCCAGGCCGGAGCCCGGTCTGTGGCGTCGATGTAGTACCAGCCGAATTCCGGGGTAAAGTTCATGATGCCGGTGCCGGCGTACAGGCACTGGGACGCAAAATTGGTGCAGTCGCCGCCGATCTCACTGAAATCATAAAAAGCCGGGTTCCGGGTGTAGGCCCATTTATGGGCGTAGGCCACCGCCGCCCGGCGGTTATATGGGAGCAGTTGAATCACGCTGCCTCTCCCCCTTTCCCATTATTTTACGCCCGCCGTCATTTTGTTGACACATGCTGGAGAATTTTTCCCCTGTTTTGTGGGTTTTGCCTTTTGAAAAGCGGAGCTTTTGCTTGCATTTTTCAGTGGTGAATGTTAAAATCATAACGGAAACCACCAAAATTTAATTTTGATAAGGAGTTGGACAATTATGCCACTGGTTACCTCGACCGAAATGTTTAAGAAGGCCTACAACGGCGGCTATGCCGTAGGCGCGTTCAACGTCAACAACATGGAGATCGTCCAGGGGATTACCGAAGCCTGCCGCGAGGAGAAGGCCCCTGTCATCCTCCAGGTGTCCAAGGGCGCCCGGGCCTATGCCAACCACACCTACCTGGTGAAGCTGGTGGAGGCCGCCGTCATTGAGTGCCCCGAGATTCCCATCGTGCTCCACCTGGACCACGGCGACAGCTTTGAGACCTGCAAGAGCTGCATTGACGGCGGGTTCACCTCCGTCATGATCGACGCCTCCTCCAAGCCCTTTGAGGAGAATATTGAGATCACCAAGAAGGTGGTCCAGTATGCCCACGATCACGGCGTGGTCGTTGAGGCTGAGCTGGGCGCGCTGGCCGGCGTGGAGGACGAGGTCAACGTCTCTGCCGAGCAGTCCCACTACACCCGCCCCGAAGAGGTGGAGGAGTTCGTGTCCAAGACCGGCTGCGACTCTCTGGCCATCGCCATCGGCACCAGCCACGGCGCGTACAAGTTCACCGCCGCCCAGTGTACCCGCAATGAAAAGGGCGAGCTGGTGCCCCCTCCCCTGCGCTTTGACATCCTGGACGAGGTGGTCAAGCGCCTGCCCGGCTTCCCCATCGTGCTCCACGGCTCCTCCTCCGTGCCCCAGGAGTATGTCAAAATGGTCAACGCCAACGGCGGCAAGATGCCCGACGCGGTGGGTATCCCCGAGGAGCAGCTGCGCAAGGCCGCTGAGAGCGCCGTGTGCAAGATCAACATCGACTCCGATCTGCGCCTGGCCATGACCGGCACCGTCCGCAAGTTCTTCGCCGAGCACCCCGACAAGTTTGACCCCCGTGAGTACCTGAAGCCCGCCCGCGCCAACATCAAGGAGCTGGTGCGCCACAAGCTGGTGGACGTGCTGGGCTGCAACGGCAAGGCGTAAGAAACACGAATAAAGGAGAAATTTGACATGGCACAGTTAAAGGGCGCTTGCGTCATCGGCCAGTCCGGCGGCCCCACCTCCGTCATCAACGCCAGTGCGTACGGTGTCATCCGCACCGCGCTGGACTGCCCCGATATCACCGCAGTCTACGGCATGGCCCACGGCATCAAAGGCATGCTGAACGATCAGCTGTACGACATGGGACAGGAGGATGCCAAGGAGCTGGAGCTGCTGCTCAACACCCCCTCCTCCGAGCTGGGTTCCTGCCGCTATAAGATTGCCGATCCCGATGTGGACGACACCGATTATAAGCGGATTCTGGAAATCTTTAAGAAATATAATATCCGTTATTTCTTCTACAATGGCGGCAACGATTCCATGGATACCTGCGCCAAGGTGAGCCGTTTCATGGCCAAGTCCGGCTATGAGTGCCGGGTGATGGGCGTACCCAAGACCATCGACAACGACCTGTTCGGCACCGACCACTGCCCCGGCTTTGCCTCCGCCGCCAAGTATATTGCCACCTCCTGCGCCGAGGTCTACAAGGACGGCCGGGTATACGACACCGGCATGGTCACCGTGATTGAGATCATGGGCCGTCACGCGGGCTGGCTGGCCGGCGCCGCCGCCCTGGCCGGCGTGGTGGGCTGCGCTCCCGATCTGGTGTACCTCCCTGAAGTGGACTTCGACATGGATAAGTTCCTGGCCGATGTGGACGCCATCTACAAGAAGAACGGCAACTGCATTGTTGCTGTCTCCGAAGGCATCCACTACGCCGACGGCTCTTTCGTGTCCGAGGCCAAAACCTCCGCCACCGACGGCTTCGGCCACGCCCAACTGGGCGGCCTGGCCGCTCTGCTGGCCAACATCGTGAAGGAAAAAACCGGCGCCAAGGTCCGGGGCATTGAGCTGTCCCTGCTTCAGCGCTGCGGCGCCCATTTGGCCTCCCAGACCGACATCGACGAGTCCTTCCTGGCGGGTAAGACCGTCGTGGAGGCCGCTGTGGCCGGCGAGACGGACAAGATGGTTGGCTTTGAGTGCACCCGGGAGGGCGGTGTGTACACCTGCAAGACCAAGCTGTTCAACCTCTCCGATGTGGCCAACTTTGAAAAGAAAGTGCCGCTGGAGTGGATTAACGCCGAGCACAATGGCGTGACCCAGGGCTTTATTGACTACGCCCTGCCCTTGATCCAGGGGGAGAATCACCGGATCACTGAGAACGGCCTGCCCCGTTTCGCACGGCTGAAAAAAGTACTGGCAAAGTAAGGAAAGCGCAAAAAAGCGCCGGATTCCATTTGGAATCCGGCGCTTTTTATAAGTCGTTCAGTTATCTTCGGGCGTGGCCACCCCGGTCATGGCCCGGGTTACGGCCTGCCCGCGGGCATCCAGCCCCTTGGTCATGGCCAGCGCTTCGGTGATATCATAGTCTATCAAATCCTCGCCCTGCATAGCCACTACGCGGCAGGTTTTCCCCTCCGACAGCAGCCGCACCGCCTCGTGGCCCATATAGGTGGCTACCATACGATCCCGAGCGCTGGGTGAGCCGCCCCGCTGCACGTGGCCCAGTACAGTGACCCTGGTATCCAGTGCAGTGGCGTTCTTGATCTGTTCCGCCACACGGTAGGCGCCGCCGGGAACGCCCTCAGCCACAATAACCATGAAGTGGGTGCGTCCGCCCAGGCGGGCCTGACGGATAGGTTCAATGACATCCTTGTCAAAGTCCACTTCCTTCTCCGGCACCAGTACCACAGTGGCGCCGCAGGCGATGGCCACCGACACTGCCAGATGTCCGGCCCGGTGGCCCATGACCTCCACCACTGAGCAGCGTTCATGGGACTTCATGGTGTCACGCAGCCGGTCAATGCTCTCCAACGCAGTATTGCAGGCGGTATCGTAGCCGATGGTGTAAGTAGAGCAGGCAATGTCATTGTCAATGGTGCCGGGAATGCCAATAACGGAGATGCCGCTGTTGGCCAGGCTGAGCAGTCCTTTGAAAGTACCGTCACCGCCTATGCCAACCAGGGCGTCAAGGCCTAACAGTTTACAGGTGGCAAGGGCCTTCTTCCGGCCCGCTTCCTCAATGAACTCAAGACTGCGGGCGGAGTAGAGCATGGTGCCGCCCCGGCGGGAGATATCACTGACGCTCTCGAAATTCAGCCGGGTAAAATCGCCGTTAAGCAGGCCATGATAGCCCCGGCGGATGCCAATGCAGTCAATTCCATAGTACAGAGAGGCCCGAACTACGGCGCGGATGGCCGCATTCATGCCCGGGGCATCTCCGCCGCTGGTAAATACGCCGATACGATGAACAGCAGATTTCATACCAATCAGATCCTTTCCCAAGTCAGTTATATGATACCGGCTTCCTCAAACTTTCAGTTCAACGGCCTGCTCATCCAACGCTGAGCGATGGGCCTCCAGAACAGGACGGACAAAGTCATCAAGGAAGTCAGTCACCTGCTCCGGGCACCGCCCGATATAGCGGGAAGGTTCCATGTGAACGGAAAGCTCTTCACGGCTTAACCCAAACAGAGGATCATCGGCCAGCAGGTCAATAAGATTATTTGTAAGGCCTAAATCCTTTACATTTCTTCCGGCCTCTTGGGAATGGACACGAATGCGCTCATGAATCTGCTGACGGTCTCCCCCCCGCTGAACCATATCCATCATAATATTTTCGCTGGCCATAAAGGGCAATTCCTCCATGATATGCTTTTCTATGACTTTCTCATGAACGACCAGGCCGGAGGCGACATTTTCGTAGATATTGAGAATGGCATCGACAGCTAAAAACGCCTCGGGGACCGAAATGCGCTTGTTGGCCGAGTCGTCCAAGGTGCGCTCAAACCATTGCGTGGCGGAGGTGTAGGCAGGGTTGGCCGCGTCCGCAATAACATAGCGGGCCAGAGAGCAGATACGCTCACACCGCATGGGGTTTCGTTTATAGGGCATGGCAGATGAGCCGATTTGGTGTGTCTCAAAAGGCTCCTCCACTTCCTTCAGGTGGCACAACAGCCTCACATCGGTGGCAAATTTGCAGGCAGACTGGGCAATGCCGGACAGGGTAGCAAGTACGGCGGAGTCCACCTTTCGGGAATAGGTCTGGCCGGACACGGGAACGGTGCCGTCAAAACCCATTTCCCGGGCAATACGCCGGTCCAGCTCTTTGCACTTCTCATGGTCGCCCTTAAACAGCTCCAAAAACGACGCCTGCGTGCCGGTGGTTCCCTTGCAGCCCAGCAGTTTCAGGGTGGAAATGCGGTACTCCACCTCATCCAGGTCCTGAAGCAGCTCATTCATCCACAGAGTGGCCCGCTTGCCGACAGTCACCAGTTGAGCTGCTTGAAAGTGAGTAAATCCAAGGGTTGGCAGGGCCTTATACTTGTCGGAGAATTTGGCCAGTGCTCCGATTACCCGCACCAGCTTGTCCCTGACAAGGATCAGCCCCTCCCGCATGATAATAACATCAGTGTTGTCTCCCACATAGCAGCTGGTGGCGCCCAGATGGATAATGGGCATGGCCTTTGGGCACAAAGCGCCATAGGTGTGGATATGGGCCATCACATCATGGCGCAGCTCCGATTCCTTTTTTGCCGCCAGGTCATAATCAATATCGGTGAGATGGGCCTCCAACTCGTCCACCTGCTCCTGGGTTACGGGCAGACCCAGTTCCATCTCCGCCCGGGCAAGCGCCACCCACAGCCGGCGCCATGTGGAGAATTTTTTATCCGGGGAAAAAATGTACTGCATTTTGTCGCTGGCATACCGGGAGGACAGCGGGCTTTCGTAAATAGTTTTATTCATATCAGGGCGTCACCTCAAACTCAGGGATTTTAGGGCTGGGGTCATTATATCACACCAGCAGCTCCCGGACAAGTTACAACCTTAAAATTATTCCCGCCAGCAAAAAAGAGCCGTGCCCAAGCACGGCTCTTTTCATTGGATTATCTACTTAGCCCTCGCCGCGCATCTTGGCAAAGCACTCGCTGCAGTAGACAGGGCGATCAGACTTCGGTTCAAAGGGAACCTTGGCCTCGCCGCCGCAAGCGGCACAGACAGCGGTGAAGTACTCGCGGGGACCACGGGCAGCGGCCTTGCGGGCATCGCGGCAGGCCTTGCAGCGCTGGGGCTCATTCTGGAAGCCGCGTTCAGCGTAAAACTCCTGCTCACCGGCGGTGAACACGAACTCCTGGCCACACTCTTTGCAAATTAAGGTCTTGTCTTCGTACATTGGAAATACCCTCTCTTTTGATGCCCAGAATCGGAAATACAACCTGCTGGGACTGTAATATTTGCGTCAGCTCTCGCTGAAAACGCCAAAGTTACCGGCAACCTTTCGCCGGATCCGCTGGACCGCATTATCCACGGACTTGATGGGACGTCCCACCTGCTCACTAATCTCCTGATAGGATAAGCCGAGCAGAAAACGCGTCAAAACCTCCCGCTCCAGCGCAGACAATTGCCGCCCCAAGCGGGCCAACCGTTCTGTCTCCTCTTCCCTGCTGATGTACAGTTCCTCAGGGCTTGCGTCAGAACCCAGCATGGGGGTTTCAAATGGAATGCTGTCATTTAATGGGGCATGCTTGCTTCGTGCTGCGCTGGTCACGGCCGAACGAATCCGATTGCGGATACACACCTCCGCAAAGGTTCCAAACCGGGCGTCATGGCTGGGCTCAAACTCTCGGATGGCCTTCAATAACCCGAACATGGCTTCCTGAATCAGATCCTCACTGTCCCCGCCGGCCAGAAAATAGGGACGGGCACAAATGCGGACTTGGCGGAAATACCGTTTGACCAGTTCTTCCTCCGCATCCCGGCAACCCTTGGCCACCAGAGCGCAAAGCGCCTCATCGCTGTATTCATCAATTTGAAAAGTGATTTCACTCATAGTTCAACCTTGTTTATTTAAGCACAGAACTGCTGAATTGTCAATTGTTTTTGGTGATTTTTTTAGAAAATCTTCTAAAAACACCCTCCGCGCTATAATTATTTACAATTTTAGGTAGACCTTCCATTTTTTCTGCGTCAACCAAGTCAAAAGGAGAGCTGTTCCGGCGGTTCAGCTCCGCCCGGTACAGCCAAACCCAGGTGCTGGTAAGCCTTTGGCGTGACGCACCGTCCCCGCGGCGTGCGGGTGAGAAATCCCAGCTGCATCAGATAAGGCTCGTACACGTCCTCCAGGGTAACCGACTCCTCGTTGATGGTGGCAGCCAGAGTGTCCAATCCCACCGGCCCCCCACCGTAGTTGACAATGATGCTTTCCATCATTCGCCGATCCACGTTGTCCAGACCCAGTTCGTCAATTTCCAGCGCCTGCAGGGCGCGGTCTGCCACAGACCGGGTGACCACCCCACCGGCGGTAACCTGAGCAAAATCCCGCACCCGGCGGAGCATCCTGTTGGCGATCCGGGGGGTGCCCCGGCTGCGGCGGGCAATCTCCAGAGCCCCCTCCTTTTCAATGGGTACGTCTAGAATTCCAGCAGAACGAGTGACAATCAGCGCCAGCTCCTCCGGGGTGTACAGCTCCAGCCGCAGAGTTACGCCGAAACGGTCCCGCAGCGGTGCGGACAGCTGCCCTGCCCGAGTAGTGGCTCCAATCAGGGTAAACTTGGGCAGGTCCAGCCGGATAGAGTTGGCGGAGGGTCCTTTGCCGATGATAATATCAATGGCATAGTCCTCCATCGCAGGGTACAAAATTTCCTCCACCGAGCGGTTCAGCCGGTGAATTTCGTCAACAAAGAGGATATCATTCTCCTGGAGATTGGTGAGCAGCGCCGCCAGGTCGCCCGGCTTCTCAATGGCCGGGCCGGAGGTGATGCGGATATTGACCCCCATTTCGTTGGCAATGATGCCGGACAGCGTGGTTTTGCCCAACCCCGGGGGACCGTGGAGCAGCACGTGGTCCAGGGGCTCCCCCCGCATTTTTGCGGCCTGAATGAAAATAGATAAGTTTCCCTTGGCCTTTTCCTGGCCAATATATTCGGCCAAAGCTTTGGGGCGCAAGGACCCCTCCCCTTCGTCCGCCTGCGTCAGCGAGGTGGTTACTAAAGGGGCTTCTGTCTCAAAACCGCCGTTGTCGGAAAAATCAATGCTCAAAGATTCACTTCCTCTTGATTTTTTTAAGGTACCCGCCGCCAAAAAAAGTATAGCAATACCTAACACCCGCGAATAATCAACAGCGTACACTATTTCTCCTTAACTTGTCTTGCGATGATTTCCGCCACTTGCTGGGGAGAAAGTCTGTCTGTCATGATTTTTATGGTGTTCTGCTCAATGTAGAGCGGGAGATAACTCAAGCTCCGTTCCAGTGCATCTCCGTGTCTCAAACCGGCCTGAATATCTCCATTAATGCGCTGGCAAAGGGTTTGCTCTGAACAAAGCAGCGTATAATGAATTACCTTGACAGCATTTAATTTCAGGCAATCCAAGATACTCTGGGCAATTTCAAACCGATGCATGACCCAACCAAAGATCACATAGTTCAGCTCCGGGCTGGCCAAAAATCGGGAGAGCATGGCAGTGATATTGTCCAACGCCATGGACTTGGTCTCATCCGTCACCTGAAAGGGATTTATATTCCAGCACCAATCTCCATCCAGGTAGACGCTGGGAGTCAGCCGCTCTAAAAGTGCTTTGCACACAGCGGTTTTGCCTACGCCCATAGGGCCGTTGATAAGCAAGAGCGTTTTCACGCCTTTACCATCTTCTTCAGCGCCTGTTTAATGACATCTTCCAGTGACAGCTCGTCCAAATTGATTCCCTTCAGCGCTACGGCAATCTCGCTTTGGCTGTAGCCCAGCACCGCCAGAGCAGCGGACGCCTCACTGGCTTTGTTCTCCGGGATAATGGTGACGCCTCCCGCGAAGGCTTCTCCTCCTCCGGCAGTCAGCTGGCCTTTTGCCAGCTTGTCCTTCAGTTCCAGGATAATGCGCTGGGCAATCTTTTTCCCAATGCCGGGCGCAGAGGTCAGCGCTTTCTCGTTGCCGGACACAATGGCCATAGCCAACCCCTCCGGACTGTTTGACGACAGGATGGCCAGCGCCGCCTTTGGTCCCACCCCGGACACCCCGATGAGCATCCGAAAACACCCCAGCTCACTCTCACTGGCAAACCCGTACAACTCGAAAATCTCTTCACGGACGTAAAGATGGGTGTAAAGTTTAGCGGCTTTCCCCACATTGAGTTTGCTGACGGTGTAATTGGTGGTACGGCAGGCATACCCCACCCCGCCGCAGTCAATGACGGCCAGGTAGGGCTCTACCCGCGCCACAGTCCCATTCAAATAGTAAAACACAACAATCTCTCCAAATTCATTGTAAGGTTTTCAGCAGCGAAGTGGATGACCGGGCGTGACATAGGGCTATGGCCACCGCATCGGCGGCGTCGTCCGGCTTTGGAACGGCGCTCAAGCTGAGCAGGCGCCTGGTCATGTCCATCACCTGCCGCTTCTCCGCTTTTCCATATCCGACCACTGCCTGCTTCACCTGGGAAGGATTGTACTCGCAGACGGGCAGGCCCAGCTTTTCCGCTGTCATGAGGATGACTCCTCTGGCCTGGGCCACGCCGATGCCGGTGGTGACATTGTGGTTGAAAAACAGTTCCTCAATGGCCATGACGTCCGGATGAAATTGGCCGATCAACTCCTCCAAATCGGAGGCAATCCGCCACAGCCGGGCGGGCAGGCGCACCCCTGCCGGAGTGTTGATGGCGCCGCAGGCAGCCAGCCGGTATTTCCCCTGAGCCGATTCCACCAGGCCAAAGCCCACAATGGCGTACCCAGGGTCTATTCCAAGGATCAGCAACAGTACGCCCTCCCAGTTTTTATGATATCTCTAGACATGATACCACAGTTCGCCGTCAAAGACAAGCAAAAACGGCGGATGATGGCATCATCCGCCGCAGAAGATTCGCAGATCAAGCCCGGGGATGGGCCATGGAGTACACGTCCCGGAGCTTTTGATTGACCACCTGGGTATAGATCTGGGTGGCGGAGATGTCCGCATGGCCCAGCATCTCCTGGATGGACTTCAGATCCGCCCCGTTTTCCAGCAGGTGGGCGGCGAAGGAGTGCCGCAGTGTGTGGGGCGTGATGTCTTTGTGAATGCCCGCTTTATCCTGATAGCACTTGACAATCTTCCAAAAACCCTGCCTGCTCATCCGCTCTCCATTCATATTGACGAACAGAGCGGTCTCCCCCGGATTTTCCAACAGCTGGGGCCGCACATCATTGATGTAAGCGGCCATAGCCCGCACCGCTCCCTTGTAAAGAGGCACCACCCTCTCCTTGCTCCGGCCCCGGCAGCGCAGGAAGCTGGCAGACAGGTTCAGATCCTGCACATCCAGAGAAATGAGCTCTGACACCCGAATCCCAGTGGCATACAGCAGCTCCAGCATGGCTTTGTCCCGGCATCCCTTGGAATCAGAGGGGTCAGGCTGTTCCAAAAACAGATCTACCTCATGGTTGGAAAGGATAGCGGGCAGCTTACGCTCCACACGGCTGGGGCAAAAACCCTTGGCCGGATTCACCCGTATCGCTCGGATGGAGATGAGATAGGTGTAAAAGGATTTCAGCGCCGCCACGGACCGTACCACAGTTGCGTTGGATTTCCCCTTTTTCTCCAGATACTGGGCATAAAGCCGAACATCATCCTGAGTTACTTGCGTAAGTGACAGGTGCTCCTGGTCGGCCCAGCTGGCAAATTGGCGCACATCCCGAAGATAGGAGCTAAGCGTATTGGCGGCAGCCCGCTTTTCCTGGGACAGCCATGTCTCGTAACCAGCAAGGTGATCCAAGGTTGCTCAACTCCTCTCTTACGAAATAAACAGCCGGGCACAAACCGCAGTAAGCAGCGCGGGCATCAGTGTCTGCTGCAGGGCCACAGCCAGTACCAGCAGCCCCCCACAAGGGGACAGCGCCTGAGTTCTCTGGCTCCAAGGTACAGGCCGCCCGCCGGACAGGCGGCCAAGCGATTGCCGGAATGCATCCGCCGATACCGCAAACAGCACCGGCACCGCCAACAGGGCCGTTACGCCAAAGGCGGCCAAAGAAGCGGCCACGCCGGACAGACCAAACAACCGGGCAAAGATGGCGGTAGAATACGACAGCAAAAAGCCCCGTGCCGCCAACAGAGCAGGGATTCCCACCGCTCCGAGCGCAGAGCCGCCCAGCAGAAACGCTGCCAGCGGCCAGCGCATCAAATCCCAAATAGAAGACAACAGTGTGGGTTCCACCCCGTTCCCCTGGCCCGCCATTTGAAAATAGCGCTTCAGATAATCAAGCAGGTCGGGACTATCCCCGCTCCAGCCGGAGAAAAGAAAACCGCCCAGCGCGCCCGCCGTGAAGCAGGCGCCCAATATGGCCAGCTGGGACAGCCTGTCCCAGGACGGGGCTGCTTTAATCCGGCTTCCCATTCTGCGGTCTGCCACCCTTCATCACCCCGAATTTTCCAAATATAGTTTTTAAGCTAAAACTATATTATGCCGGGAAGCAGAAAGGTATGTCAGCAAAAACACAGCCACACTTTGTCAACCACGCTCCGTCCGAATACGCTCTGTAATCGCCTGAACGCACATCCCCCGCACTCCGATCGGTCGCAGCTATCAAGAGGTTTGGCGGATTGGTGTTCTTATAATATAGACCTCTTTTTCTGGAAACGCAAGAGAAATCGTCCAAATTTTTTCAAAAATTTTTTATGAGCCGTTTTTATGTAAACAATATTATGTTAACATCAGGAACCGCCGCGCCTGGAGCACAGCATATTGTAACAAAGCAGCCCTGGACCTCAAAATGTTGATTCCAGGGCTGCTTGTTGACTTTTTCAATATTGGGCGGCCAGAATTCATCCATTCGCCATTCCGGCCCGGATCGCTCTCATGGCAATGGCACACTCAAGGCGTTTGCGCTGCATGTCACACCCAAAACGATTTGGCTTTTTTATGTCGCCATTGACAAGCAGGTTGGAGGCTGAGCATCCCCCGCTGCAGTAGAACCGGGCCCAGCACTCCTTACAGTCGGGCCTGGTGTAGATGTTCAGCCCGGCAAATCTTCGGGACAGCTCCATGTCGAAGGTTCCATCATACACATTACCCAGCTTGTACTCCTCATTGCCCACAAACTGGTGGCAGGGATAGATGTCCCCATCCGGGGTAACGGCCACATACTCGCACCCCGCCCCGCATCCCCGCATCCGCTTGATGACACAGGGCCCTTGGGACAGGTCCACGTTAAAATGGAAAAAGTTCACGTCGTCCCGCTTCAAAAGCTCTGCGGCCAGCCGCTCGTATTCCTCCAGAATGCCGGGCAGGTCCTCTTCCCGGAAGGAGTAGTCGCAGTCGGGACCGCCCACCACCGGCTCAACCGATACATGGCGGAAACCCTGATCGGCGATGTGGAGTACGTCGGCGGCAAAATCCGGGTTATGCCGGGTAAAGGTCCCCCGGAGATAGTAGTCCTTTTCTCCCCTTCCCTGCACCAGCTTCCGGAACTTGGGCAGGATCACTTCATAGCTTCCCCCGCCGCTCACCGTCTTGCGCATCCGGTCGTTGACCTCGGGCCGCCCGTCTAGGGACAGCACCGCGTTGGACATCTCCCGGTTGATGTACTCAATGTTCTCGTCGCTGAGGAGCACGCCGTTGGTGGTGATGGTGAACCGAAAATTCTTATTGTGCTCCTTCTCCAGGGACCGGGCATATTCCACCGTGGCCTTCACGGTGTCCATAGCCATCAGCGGCTCTCCGCCGAAGAAATCCACCTCAATGTTCCGTCGGCTGCCGGAGCGCTCGATTACAAAGTCGATGGCCTTTTTTGCCGTTTCCACGTCCATGGTCATCCGGCGCCCGGTTCCGAAATCGCCGGTGGAGGCAAAGCAGTACTGGCAGCGCAGATTGCAGTCGTGGGACACGTGGAGGCATAATGCCTTGATAGGTGCGTCTTGCTGCATCAGCGTTGCAGCTGCGGGATCAATATAGCTGTCGTCGGTGAACAGCAAACCATTTTGCTGGAGCTCCAGCAGCTCCCCCCAGGCCTCGTCCACCACAGCCGGAAGATATTGGGGCAGCTTTTTGTAGATTTCCTCAGGGCAAGCGTCCCCCATGGGTTCATTCAGCAAGGCCAGCACGTCGTAAGCGGTTTTATCCAGCACATGGACGGCGCCGCTGTTTACGTCCACTGCCACGGGCACGCCCAGGCAGATGAATGTATGGACCATTTGAGTGTTCCTCCTTTGGCACGCAGAAAAAGGGTGGGACAAGCCCACCCTTTCCGGCGCTTTGTAAATTACTTGTTATTCTCGCACTTCTGGTTGGCCACGGTGCAGGAGGTCTTGCATGCCGACTGGCAAGAGGTCTGGCACTCGCCGCAGCCGCCATGGGCGGCGCTCTGCTTCAGGGTTGCGCCGTTCAGAGTCTGGATGTGAGTCATGGGTATCTTTCCTCCAATTCAAAAAGGTTAGTTTATTATACCACGCCTACCTGCAGATTTCAATACAAATTTATCTTTTCGACATTTCCCGTGACACTTGGGAAGCCAGGAGCATAAGCTGGATTGGCAGCTCAGCTGTCAGACTTTGAGCAAAGGAGAGATTCTCTTGAATCCTGATACCGGAACCAATTCCCGCCCCTGCGCGGACGGCTGCGGCACCATGCCCGCCTGTGCGCCTCTGGCGGTGCCATATGTGCCCTTTCAGCAGCAGGGCAGCCAGAAATACAACCAGACCGACGCTCTGGCCAATGGGACCGTATTTCCCGGCCTGAATCTGCCCTTCCATTTAAAGGCGGAGGCGGCCGGCCTGCCGGACAATCACTCTACTCAACTCCAGGCACTGCTGTTTGTAATCACTGAACTGGGGCTGTATCTGGATACGCACCGGGACGATGCGGAGGCATTCCAGCTGTTCAAGCAGTATACCACCATGGCCCGTGAGGCCAAGCAGCGCTATGAGGAGATGCACGGTCCCCTGACTCAGTTGGCCGCGGGGCAGGGCGAGGCCTACCGCTGGCTGGACGATCCCTGGCCGTGGGAATTTAAGAAAGGGGATTGACCATGTTTGTCTATGAAAAAAAGCTGCAGTATCCTGTGCGCATCAAAAACAGTAATCCCAGGCTGGCATCCGTAATTATTTCTCAGTACGGTGGGCCTGATGGTGAGCTGGGTGCATCTCTTCGCTATCTGTCCCAGCGCTACTCTATGCCCTATCCCGAGTTGAAGGGCCTGCTTACCGATATTGGTACGGAGGGGTCGTTTTGACACACCGACACCAAACCGCTGCAACACTGGGTTTTTCGGAGGTGATGCCGGAGAACACCGTGGGGTCATTTTTGCACACGTCGTCTTTTGCGGGCGCTTTCCCCTCCAATTTCCGATTTAAATCACGCAGATTTTCCAGGATAAATGTCCATTTCTGTGGCAAAAGGTTTAAATATACTTCTACACGCCTGTCCCTGTGAACTACCATGTGATCCAGCAGATTTTTATAGAATATTTCGCTGTCTGTCTCGCCTCTTACGATGGCAGTAATTTGTCTCTCCACATCCTTTCGCAAGTCCTCTGGTTCATAAGCGGCCCCCTCCCTGGAGTGTGCCGCATCCAATCTGACCCGCAGGGCATCCAGTTCCCTGTCATACCGCTCGTTCACCAGCTTCATCTCGTCCTTGGTGATCTGCCGGGAGAAGAAGGCATCCAGCACATCCGCTTTCTTTTTGGTGAGCTGCTCGATCTGGTATTCCAGCGCCTCCGAATGGTCGGTTCCCTGCCCCTCCCCTGCTTGAATTGCCTCCATAGCAATATCGGTGACATTTTGGATGATTCCGTCCACGTCCATTTGCAGCGATGCCAGGGACTGCTTCAGAATATCCATGGCCAGCTCATCCCGGAGCAGCTTCCCGATGTCGCAGCCCACCTCATTTCCCTGGGTGTCCTCGTGGCGCTTCCCCTCCGTGGTGGCGGTGAAGCAGCCCCAGCGCCTGTAGCTGGTGCCATCCTTTCGGTTCTTCTTCCGGGAAACGAAGCTGGCCCCGCACTCTCCGCACTTGATCTTGCCGCTGAACACGTAGCGGTTGGAGTGTCCGCCGCCGTAGTCCCCTTTGCGGTCCCGCTTTTTTAACTCAGACTGAACGATATCCCACAGCTCCCGGCTGATGATCGGTTCATGGTGGTTGCGGATGACCACCATCTCCTCCTCCCCATGGTTGTACTTTTTGGTGTGGCTCAAATAGTCCGGGGTAATGGTCTTCTTCTGCACCAGGTCGCCCACATATTTCTCATTTTTCAGCACCTTGATGATGTAGGTATTCGACCATTTTGTGTTTCCTGTCAGCGACTGATACCCCGCCTCCCTCAGCTCCCGGGCGATAACGGAGGTTCCCTTTTTCTCCACGCCGTACTTGTAGAAAATCTGCCGGATGATCTCAGCCCCTTCCGGGTTGACGGTCATCTTCCCATCCCTCACATCATAGCCCAGCAGCGACCTGCCGAACACCACCCCCTGCTCCATTCGCCGGGTCTGACCCCACTTCACCCGGCTGGAGGTTTTGCGGCTCTCCTCCTGGGCCATGGAACCCATAATGGACAGCCGCAGCTCCGCGTCCGGCTCCAGAGAGTTGATGCCGTCGTTCATGAACACCACCCCTACCCCGAGCGCCTTCAGCTCCCGGGTGTAGGAGATGGTGTCCAGAATGTTTCGGGAAAACCGGCTCACCTCTTTGGTGAGGATGAGCTGAAACTTCCCCATGTGGGCGTCGGCGATCATGCGGTTGAACGCCGCCCGCTTTTTTGTGGAGGTGCCGGTGATGCCCTCGTCGGCATAGACCTGGTACAGCTCCCAGTCGGGCTGGCGGTCGATGTACTCCTTGAAGTAGCGCTGCTGGCTCTCGAAGGAATTGGCCTGGTCGTCCCGGTCGGTGGACACCCGGCAGTAGGATGCTACTTTCATCATGGCTTCTCTCCCCTTTCTTCCGTGCTGTTTTGTTTTCTGATGTGCGCTCGAAGCTGGTTTCTCAGCTTTCCTTCTGCGTATCGGTACTGCGCCTCATTTAGCGCTCCGCTGTCCTTCAGCGACAGCAGGATGGCCCTCTGGTACTCAAACAGGAACTGACTGTCCATCTCTTTGGTGATCTTGCGGTCGTGTTCGATCCCGGCCAGACGCGCCCGTTCCTCCATCCCGCGTGCCCCCTTTGTTCCAAGGGTATGCATCGGACAGGCCT
>CAJUEG010000018.1 GCA_910584835.1 uncultured Oscillospiraceae bacterium
TGGACATCGGGCTGGGCGCCTCCTTCGACAGGCAGGTGGAGCTGGTTGTGGCGGAGACGAAAAGGTACCAGCTTCGCCGGCTTCACGATGCGGTCTATGGGACGATGATCTCGGTGGAGTCGCTGAAGCGGGGGAGTTTTGAAAACTATTCCAAACTGTTTATTGATATTCCCGGCGCAATAAAGAAGGCCGAGCCGCATACGCAGCCCGGCGGATGGTGGGCAAGGGCATTTTACCAGGGGCCCTGGAACGATATACCCCAGCGGTATGGTGAGATATTTGAATTCCTCCAGGGGCGGCGGTTGGAGCCCTATGGCTGGGCCTATGAGACCATCATCAACGAGAGCGTCGTCCAGAAGGAGGAGGACGCCGTTGTGCGGATCGAGCTGCCCGTGCGGCAGATATGATGGAGCGATTCAAACGCAGGTAGGCAGCCAAGTTTAATGCTCCGTTAGGTAGTAGCGAAGGCAGCGGCTCCGCAGCATTGAACGGGTCTTGGCGCACACTGGCATTTGCGGAAGATGTGCGGACGTAGGAAGATATGCTCAAGGAACTGCTGGCAATAGAGACAGCGGGGTTAAGCCCGTGCGGGAAACGTTTTCCATATGGTGCGATCTGTGCGCTGGTGAAACAGTGGAACCGGGAGGATGCCGCCGCTCAATATTACGCTCTGGAGTAAAATTGGGGAGTAGTTTCAGGCTTATAAATCTGTTCTATCTTCTCAAAAATGTAGTTTTCTCCGTTCCAGACGAATGTCCATTCGAACTGCCTATAAAAATTCTCGTAACATTTGCGCTCCCTTCTGTTTTATGCAATCTAAACTGCGGCGCTGGGAAAATAGGGCGACTATGTGTCCCAAGAGGGTGAACCTTCGATGGAAAGCGAGAAAATATTCTGCCGACACCTATATCTGCCATCAAGTTTTTCGGATAATTCCAAATTTGAACGAACCCTGCAGTATTACGGCTACTGCCCCTGTAAACTGGGAGAACGACCACTCATCCATCCAGAGGGCATCATTCGGGTGTACTCATCCTCACTTTCGGCTCCGTATGGCGCAGCCTATTATAATGCGGAACAAATCTGCTTTTGAGGAAAGTTGAGGGCGGCGGGAATACCCTCCCCCTACCTTTCCTCCGCGATCCTCCCGTCCTGAATGCGCAGGATGCGGTCGGTGCGCTGGGCCAGCTCCATGTCGTGGGTCACCGCAATGACACAGCGCTCCCGCTCATGGGCCAGCTCCCGCAGGATGGCAAAGATATTCCGGCTGTTCTCCTCGTCCAGGTTGCCCGTGGGTTCGTCCGCCAAAATCAGCTCGCTGCCCGCCGCCAGCGCCCGGGCGATGGCCACCCGCTGCTGCTCGCCGCCGGACAGCATCCGGGGGTAGCGCCCGTACTGGTCCGGCTGTATTCCCACCGCCGCCAGCTGGCAGGCGGCCTCCTCCTCCGCCTGCTTCTTCGGCCGCTTTTGCAGGTAGAGGGGATAGGCGGCGTTTTCCAGCGCCGTCAGATGGGCAAAGAGGTTGAAGTTCTGATAGATCACTGATACGTTCTTCAACCGCCACCCATCCCGGTCCAGCTCCGCCGTGGACCGCCCCCGGAATTTGATGCATCCCTTGGTGGGCACGTCCAGCCCCGCCAGCAGCGACAGCAGCGTGGTCTTACCGCTGCCTGAGCTGCCTACGATGGCCGTCATCTGGCCCGGTTCAAAGGCGCAGTCCACCCCGCGCAGGGCATATACCGTCTGGTATTTCGTCTGATAAGTGTATTCTACCTGTTCCGCTGTCAGGATGGACATAGCCTCACTCCTCCGTTTTCATCAGTTTCATCACGCTGCCGCTGGCCGCCACTCCGGCACACACCGCCGCGCCCAGCAAAAACATCCCGATCACCGCCCCGGAGAAGGCCAGCCCGCCGGAGCGGACCTCCAGAGCCGTGACCAGCGCCGCGCACAGGCCCGCAAGACCCCCCCGCCAGCCCCAGCGCCAGCTGTTCCCCCAGCACCTGGGCAAAGATGGCCCGGCGGCGCCGCCCCAGGCAGCGCATCACCGCAAATTCCCGCTTCCGGCGGCGGTTCACCAGGAATCCGGCGAAAAAGCTGATACCGCCCATCAAAACCAGCAGCAGCGGCTGCAAAAGCCGCAGCGCATCCAGGTTGGAGCGAAGCTCCTCCAGGGACTTCAAATACACCTCGTCGTGGACCAGAACCCCCACCATGAAACCGTCCGGCGTGGCGTTCACCGAGGGCTCCGTGAAGAACGGGGTGGAGAACAGCTTCTCCTTGCACGCCTCCAGCCGCGCGGTGTCCCGGATGTCAAAGGTACAGCTCTGGATGCTGTAGGCGTGGCTCAGCCCGTCCCCCCAGCCCATGAAGAAGGGGCTGTAAATCACGTTGTCCGGCCCGCCGGAAACGCGCCCTACCACCTTCAGCCGAGGGTTGGCGTCCGGCTCGTTCACCAGAATGTCCACGTATTCCCCCGCCTCCATCCCCTCGGGGATCAGGCAGACCATGGCGTCCCACAGGAAATCCTCCTCGCTCCAACCGGGGGCCAGGTGGATTTCCGCGCCCGCCAGCCGCTCATCGCTGCTGAAGCTCAGCACACGGCACAGCGTCATCCCGAAGGGCCGGGCCAGCTCCCAGTCCACCTTGGCCTTGATGTTGGACACCGCCTGATCCATGCCCGCCAGACTGGGGTCCCGGGCGGCTTTGCGGCCCAGCAGCATCTCCACGTAGGCGGTGCTAATGTTCAGGTTGTCCGCGTTCATCCCCCGCACGTCGGTGACGGTGCAGTGGATCACCGTGTCCCGTATGGTCTCCTCAATGGCCCGCTGCTGCTGGAGGGCCAGGCTGTGCAGGGCGCACCCCGCGTATACCCCCAGCGCCGCCACCGCCGCCAGCAGCAGGCTGGACCCCGTCCGGCGCACCAGCACCCGCAGGGACAGCAACGGCAGATACCCCGGGCCGCGCGTCTTTTCCCTCAAGTCAACCGCCTCCTCACTCCCGATTGCGCCGCATCAAACTCCGCCGGGCGGTGAGCGCCGCCCAAAGCGCCGCCGCGGCCCCCAGTGCCGCCAGCTGCAAAACCGCGCACGCCGCCAGTCCCGGCCAGTCCGGGGCCAGGGTCTGGGACAGCACCACCTCGCACACTTTGCCGTAGAGCAGCCCGCCCAGCGCGCCGCCCGCCAGCACCCCCGCCGCCGTCAGCGGCAGCAGCGCCGAGAGCATCTCCCACGCCACCTTGCGGGGGCTGGCCCCCAGCAGCCGCAGGCTCCGCGCCGGGGGCGACATGCGCGCGAAGCTGGCCAGCAAAAACACCGCCGCGCCCACCAAAAACGTCGCGCCGCCCAGCGCCGCCAGCCGCAGGGCGCTGGCCTCCATGGCCTCCACCGAGGACTTCATCTCGCTGTAGCCGTAGTCATAGTAGCGGAAGCGGTTTGCCGCACCGTTTTCCGCCATGTACGCCTCAAATTCGTCGATACTGCCGTTTTTCAGCACAAGAGTGTTCAAAAGAGGCGTCACCCGGTCCTCCTCCGCCACGCTGACCACCTCGGGGGCGGAGGCTTTGGGGGCCAGCACCGTGTCCCCCCGGAAGCTGTGCCCGTCCGGGTCGCAGGGGCGGGCGGGGGCGGAGTACAGCCCCACGATGGTGTAGTCCCGGGTCACGTCCAGCCGGTTTTCCTCCGCCAGCGGCATACAGCAGGTGTAGTAGAAAGGAATATTCTGAACGCCTTTACCGATGCCTCCTTTCGAAGTGAAATAGGCGGGTTTGTAGAGGTCCAGGGTGATGGCGTCCCCCACCTGGAGATTGTTATACAGGGCGTAGTCCGCCCCCACCAGGCACACCGCCGCCCCGGTCTCATACTCCTCCCGGGTGATGAACCGGCCCTCCAGCAGGGCGGACTCCTGCTGGCAGAACTGGGACAGGCCCTGGATGTTGTCGGTGAACAGGACGGCGGCGGAGTCGTGGCTGCGCTCACAGCAGGGGATGATCTCATCCCGCCATACCCGGCCCTCCTCGGTCTCCAGGAAGTCCCGCCAATCCCCCTCGTACTCCGCATACAGCGGCCAGCTGTCCTCCGGCACACGCACGATATAGCCTCTGGCTTTCTCCTCCGGGAGCGGTTTGTATTCCAGATAAAAATTGGGAACCATGGGGTACGGACGGCCTATCATGTCCCGGCTCACGGACGTGCCGTCCTCCCCACGGAAGGGCTGCTCAAGACGGAACGTCTGCCATGGGACGTCATTCCGATAACGGGTTGGATTTTCAGCGGGGTCCCATGTTCTGAATTTCTCAATATTCGTTTGCAAGTAGTGCTGTGTATACCGAAACCAGCAGTACCCCTCCTCTTTGGATTTGAACCAGTACATTGGTACAAAGTCCATAAACGTTCCCCGCAGCAGGTAGGTTTTGCCTGCCTCAAAAGGGGCCTGGGGCTCCCCGTTCTCGTCCATATCCAAGCCGAGGGAATAATAAAACTGGATCACCCGGGAGTGTTCCGGCAGGTCATAGGCCTCCACCCGGCACACCGGGTCGATCCACTCAAACCAAATGAGGTAATAATCCAGATTATACGGAACCCGGTCAAAGTCCGGATTTTTTTCCACCGACAGGCAGCGCATAGCTACCACCGACTGGGCGTAACGCCCCTCGTCGTAGACATATGCATAGGCCATCGGGTCTACGGCGCCGGAGCTCATCCCCTTGAGGCCCGGGGTGTGGGCTGCGGTAAGCACATTGGTCTCCCGGCCAAGCAGACCCGGCGCTTGTTTCGCCAAATCGCTCACCCGCTGGGGGCTGAACCAGACGTTCCCATCCTCATATCGGAGAGAGCCATCCTCATACTGCTCAACGGGTTGGTAGTCGTATCTGGTCGGTATATCATCACTCTTGGGATAGGCCACAGTGGTATATTGGGTATCCAGTTCGGCCAGCTGCCGCCGGAAGGAGGCCCAACCGGACAGGCCGATACAGGAAAAGGCAGAGGTCAGCGCCAGCAGCAGCCCCAGCAGGGCGGTGGCCCAGGGCTGGCGGGCGTTTTGCTTGTGAAACATGGCGGTACCTTACCCCCTTTTGCGCCGCATCAAACTCCGCCGGGCGGTGAGCGCCGCCCAAAGCGCCGCCGCGGCCCCCAGTGCCGCCAGCTGCAAAACCGCGCACGCCGCCAGTCCCGGCCAGTCCGGGGCCAGGGTCTGGGACAGCACCACCTCGCACACTTTGCCGTAGAGCAGCCCGCCCAGCGCGCCGCCCGCCAGCACCCCCGCCGCCGTCAGCGGCAGCAGCGCCGAGAGCATCTCCCACGCCACCTTGCGGGGGCTGGCCCCCAGCAGCCGCAGGCTCCGCGCCGGGGGCGACATGCGCGCGAAGCTGGCCAGCAAAAACACCGCCGCGCCCACCAAAAACGTCGCGCCGCCCAGCGCCGCCAGCCGCAGGGCGCTGGCCTCCATGGCCTCCACCGAGGACTTCATCTCGCTGTAGCCGTAGTCATAGTAGCGGAAGCGGTTTGCCGCACCGTTTTCCGCCATGTACGCCTCAAATTCGTCGATACTGCCGTTTTTCAGCACAAGAGTGTTCAAAAGAGGCGTCACCCGGTCCTCCTCCGCCACGCTGACCACCTCGGGGGCGGAGGCTTTGGGGGCCAGCACCGTGTCCCCCCGGAAGCTGTGCCCGTCCGGGTCGCAGGGGCGCGCGGGCGTGGAGTACAGCCCCACGATGGTATAGTCCCGGGTCACGTCCAGCCGGTTTTCCTCCACCAGCGGCATACAGCAGGTGTAGTAAAGTCTTGAGGGCTGGGGGCCAAAGTTTACAGCTCCCGACGAAGTAAAGTAGTCAGACTTATAAAGGTCCAAGCTGATAGTGTCCCCCACTTGGAGACCGTTAAACAGGGCATAGTCCGCCCCCACCAGGCACACCGCCGCCCCGGTCTCGTACTCCTCCCGGGTGATGAACCGGCCCTCCAGCAGGGCGGACTCCTGCTGGCAGAACTGGGACAGGCCCTGGATGTTGTCGGTGAGCAGCACGGCGGCGGAGTCGTGGCTGCGCTCACAGCAGGGAATGATCTCATCCCGCCATACCCGGCCCTCCTCGGTCTCCAGAAAGTCCCGCCAGTCCCCCTCATACTCCGCATACAGCGGCCAGCCGCCCTCCGGGACGCTGACGGTATAACCAATTCCCAGGCTGTTTTTCTCCTCCGGGAGGGGCTTGCAGTCCAGATAGAAGTTGGGGGTCAGGGAGTAGGGGTGGCCCATATAATCTGTGGTCAAAGAGGAACCGTCCTCCCCTCGGAGGGGAAGGTCTATGTCGAAGATCTGCCATGGGGCGTCGTTCAGGTGGCTGGAGGGGTTTTCGGTATAGTCTATTCCTGTCAACGATTGTACCTCTTCCTGGGTATAACGGTACCAATAGTACTCCGCGTGCTCCGGCTCCTCCTCTGTGGCTTTTATGATCCGGTACCAGTAGTGCGTTCTGAAATCAATGAAATTCCCCCGGAGCAGGTAAGTTTTGCCCACCTCAAAGGGGGCGCGGGGGTTCCCCTCCTCGTCCACATCCAGGCCGGCAGGGTAAGAAAAACGGATCACCCGGGAGTGTTCCGGCAGGTCGTAGGCCTCCATCCGGCACACCGGGTCGATCCACTCAAACCAATAGTGATAGCAGTTCATACTATATGGAGACTGCCCGACATCCGGGTTCTCATCGATCCGCACGCACCGCACAGCCGCCACCGACTGGGCGTAGCGGCCCTGGTCATAGGCGTCCACATAGGCCATGGGGTCCACGGCGCCGGAGCTCATCCCCTTGAGGCCCGGGGTGTGGGCGGCGGTGAGCACATTGGTCTCCCGGCCAAGCACCCCTGGCGCCCGCTCCACCAACTCAACCACCTGGCTGTCCGGAATCCAGGTCTCGCCCTCCGGGCTGATGACGGTGCCGTCGTCCAGAATTGTGTAACCGTCCTCTTGGGATAAATAATAGTAGCTGTATCCAAATGGCATTTGGCTGCCGTTGACGGCGTAGGCCACAGTGGTATATTGGGCGTCCAGCCCGGCGATCTGCCGCCGGAAGGAGGCCCAGCCGGACAGGCCGATGCAGGAGAAAGCGGAGGTCAGCGCCAGCAGCAGTCCCAGCAGGGCGGCGGCCCAGGGCTGGCGGGCGTTTTGCTTGTGAAACATGGGGCACCTCCCGGAATATAAGGGGTCCGGCGGCGGGGTTCCGCCGCCGGACCTGTGACATGAATACGAGATTATTTTACCACGCTAAAGCAATGCTGTCAAGCTCAAATGGGGAGGCGCTCACAATGTCCGGGGTTGTGGGGGGCGGCGTACGGAAATAGTGTATGGATGCTCCTGGCTGGATTATGACGAGCTATATTGTGGACGCGGTTGGGATTTTGATCCTGATGCTTGTGGAAGCGGTGCTTATCATGAACTGCCGCAAGAAAAATAAGCAGTAAGCAGCGGTTACTATGGTTTCAGAGACCGCCGACAGGAAATCTACCCTGTCGGCGGTCTCCTGCTTGAGGTTCTCCTGTGCTACCAATTCCCGGAACCCCAATTGCTCCATTCCTCTACCCGGTCACAGCGTAGGATTGTGAACAACATATTTAACCTTTCAATACAAACAGGTACACCCCTCAATACAAAGACCTTTACGCCAAACGCAGGGAAACCATTGAGCGGGTCTTTGCCGGCGCCAAGGAAAAGCGCGGTATGCGCTATACGCCTTATCGAGGTCTGACCCAGGTCTCCAAATGGGTGAGGCTTAAGTTTGCTGCCATGAATCTCAAAAAGCTGGCCAGCGGGGAGGCAAAACGGCAAGCCCGGTTCTTTTCCCTTCTATATTTCGCCCGCATTTACCTCTTTATGCTTTGCGGCCTGTCTGGATTATTACCAGACAGGCCGCTTTTCGACAGGCTGCCGGAGCCCCTGATAGGGGCCCCGGGTTTTTTGCGTCTGAAACCGCCCGTTGGCGGATAAGGCTCCGGCCCCTTCCGGCTAATTGGTGGAGTCAAAGGGAATATTATCCCCCATGGTGATGCACAGCTCGGTGATGTCTGTGCGCACGTGCAGGACGGCGTATTCCAAAGGGCCCTTGTCGCACTGGGCCACCCGCCGGGTTTTCAGCAGCGGGGTGCCCGGCTCAATGTGCAGAATCTGGGAGTCCACCAGGTCGGCGGCGGCGGCGGAGATGTATTCCACGCAGCCCTTGTACTGGACGGCGTATTTTTTAATGAGGAAGGGGTAAAGGTCCCAGAACTCGTTGGTATATTTGTCCAGCTGGGGGAAAAAGTCCACGCGGACATAGTCGAACAGGTACATAAGGGGGATATCCCGGCTGTAGAAAATCCGCTGAAGCCGATAGACCGGCGTACCGATGTCGATATTCAGCGCCTCTGAGGTCTTGACGTCGGCCTCTACCAAGTCGATGTACATGCCTCGCGCCGTCATGTGCTGGGGGTCGGGAATGGATGCGTGGCGGACGGAAATGATATCCTCAAAGTGCCGCAGCCGGGAGAATGCAAAAGAGTCGTCTGGGTAGATGTTTTTCAAAACGACGGTGCCGCACCCCTGCTTCACCTTCACATAGCCCTCGTCCGCCAACTGGGCAATGGCGCGGCGCACCGTTGTACGGCTCACGTTGTAGATCTCTTCCAGCTTGGGCTCCGGCGGCAACAGGGAATTGACGGGGTAGACATCATCCCGCAGATCCTTCAGGATCCGCTCATACGTCCTCTGATATGCCAGCATTTAAACATCTCCTAAACATTATTCCAGGCTGCGCGTTTTAATGAGCAATATTAAAAATATAATAGCATGAGGCCGACCCTCTGTCAAGAGACGTTTCAAGCGCTGTCGCCGTTACCGGCAGATTCCACAAGGTGAAAACGGCAGATTTGTCTAATTTGTGAATTGATTATTTATCACAAAAACTAGATAATGTTTATATGATGTTTAAGATATGTATTGAGCGCAGAGGAGGGTACGATATGATTTTGGTTGGGGAATATACGCATCTGCCCGACTGGCTGCCAACCCGGCCGGGCAGCGGAATACTGGCCCTGGAGCGGGGAGCGGACGGAAGCTATCAGGAGCGGGGCGTGTGCGGGATGAAAAATCCCTCCTACCTGGTTCCGGGCGGCGGGGGATCGCTCTATGCCGTGGAGGAGGGGAGCGAAGGCGGACTTGTCCGGCTCCAAAAAACGCCGGACGGGACATACGCGGCGGCGGAGACGGTGCGCTTTCCGGGCAGCGGCAGCTGCCACATCTGCCTGAACTCCCGAACGGATATGGCCTATGTGTCCAATTATGACTCGGGCTCGCTCACGGCTGTGCGCTGCGCACCCGGCGGCATGGAGGTAACGCAGGAGCTCTCCTATAGTGGAAACGGGCCGGACCCCAACCGGCAGGCCGGACCCCACATTCACAGCAGCTGGCTCTCCCCCGGCGGCGAGGAGCTGTTCGTGGCCGATCTGGGGACAGACCGGATTTACCGCTACCTGCCGGGGCAGGACGGGACGCTGAGTCCCAACCCCAGGCAGCCGTCCATCTCCTTCCCGCCCGGCAGCGGACCCAGGCATATGGCGTTTCACCACAGCCTGCCGGCGGCCTATGTCACCGCCGAATTGAGCAATCAGGTCTTTTTGCTTCGGTTTGGCCCGGACAATACGGCCCAGGTTCAGGATTCCTGGCCCACTACCCAGCAGAAGGGCAGCACCGTGCTGACCGCCCATTTACAGCTGTCGGCGCGATACGGGATGCTCTACACCTGCGTACGGGGAGCGGACGAGCTCGTCTGGTTTTTCGTGGACCCGGACAGCGGCCGCCTGAGCCCCCGGGGCAGATGCTCCAGCGGCGGGCGCTTCCCCCGGCACTTCCTGCTGGACGAGGAGAGCGGCAGCCTGCTGGCGGCAAACCAGCTCTCCGGAGACGTGTGTGTGTTCCGCGTTGGCCCAAACGGGGATGTGGAACCAGCGCCCGCGCAGCGCATCAACGCGCCCAGCGCGGCGGTGGTGGTAAAAATATGAGGAGGGATACTGTGGAACACAAAGTGGCCGTTGTAACCGGCGCAAGCCGCGGGATCGGGAAGGGCATCGCCATCGCCCTGGCCGGACGCGGCTATGACATCGCGTTTTCCTACTGCTCCGCCCGGGAAGAGGCCGTCCGGCTTCAGCGCCGGATCGAGGAGCAGTTCGGCCGCCGGTGCGAGACCTGGCAGGCGGACCTGCGAAAGCCCGGCGCGGGCCCGGCCTTCGTGGAGGAGGCCGCGGAAAAGCTGGGCGGACTGGACGTGCTGGTGAACAACGCGGGCGCCACCCGCTTTGAGAGCATTCTTGACCTGACGGACCAGGGGGTCGGCGATCTGATCGACCTGGACCTGAAAAACTACCTGTTCTGCACCCAGGCTGCCGCCAGGGTGATGGTCAAAAACGGCACGAAAGGGAGCATCATCCAGATTACCTCCTCCCGGGCCGAGCGGGCTTATCCCGGGGACGGAATCTATGGCGGCATCAAGGCCGCCGTCGCCAGGGCCTCCCAGTCCGCGGCGCTGGACCTGGCCCCCTACGGCATCCGGGTGAACTGCGTGGCGCCGGGCGCCATCGCCGTGCGCAGCAAGGAGGAGCTGGCTGAGCTGGCAAAGCACAAGGCCGTGCCGGTGGACTTTTGGGACAAGCTGGGTAGGCGCATCCCCCTGGAGCGGGTGGGGACGCCGGAGGACGTGGGGAACGCGGTGGCGTTCCTCGCCTCCCCGGAGGCGGCGTATATCACGGGAATCACCCTGCGGGTGGACGGGGGACTGATCCTGCCGGGCATGCCGGAGAGCGGCGAGTTCGGCGGCTGGGGCGGCAGAAAAAAGGAGGCAGACCGGTAATGGGCATTGAAATTCGAGACGTGCGGGCCATCTGCACCGCGCCGGAGGGCGTCAATCTGGTGGTTGTGAAGGTGGAGACCAGTGAGCCCGGCCTTTACGGCGTGGGGTGCGCCACCTTTACGCATCGGTATCTGGCGGTGGTGACGGTCATTGAGGAATATCTGCGCCCGTTCCTCATCGGCAAGGATCCGGCGAACATTGAGGACCTCTGGCAGGCGGTGATGGGAATGAGCTATTGGCGCAACGGGCCGGTGCTGAACAACGCGCTGGCCGGGGTGGATATGGCGCTGTGGGACATCAAAGGAAAGCTGGCGGGGATGCCGCTTTACCAGCTGTTCGGCGGAAAGTGCCGGCCCGGCATCCCCTGCTACACCCACGCGGAGGGGGCGGACGCGGCGCAGACCCTGGAACGGGTGGAGGCGCTGCGGGAACGGGGCTACCGGAAGATCCGCGTGCAGGTAGGGGGCTACGGTGGGAAAACCCCCCACATGCACAAGCCGGAAAACCCCTTCCCCGGCGGCTACTTCGACCCCAAGGCATATATGAAAAACGTGCTGGAGCTGATGGAAAAGCTCCGCGTCACCTATGGGGACTCCCTTGAGTTCTGCCACGACGTCCACGAGCGGCTGTCCCCCATCGACGCGCTCAATTTTGCCAAAGCTATGGAGCAGTATCACCTGTTTTTCCTGGAGGACGTGCTTCAGCCCGAGCAAACCGCCTGGTTCCAGACCATCCGCCAGCAGTGCGCCACGCCGCTGGCCATGGGGGAGCTGTTCAACAATCCCCATGAGTGGACGCCCCTGGTGAGCGGCCGGCTGATCGACTACATCCGCGTCCACGTCAGCCAGATCGGCGGAATCACCCCCGCCAGGAAACTGGTGGCCCTGTGCGACGCCTACGGCGTGCGCACCGCGTGGCACGGCCCAATTGACATGACGCCCATCGGCCACGCCGTCAACGCCCATCTGGACATCTCCAGCCCCAATTTCGGCGTGCAGGAGTGGGCGGACAGCTTCAACGGCCTCTACCCCACGCTGAACGGCCCGCTGATGCAGGAGATGTTCCCGGGGATGCCCCAGTGCAGGGACGGCTTCATCTATCTGAACGAAAGGCCGGGCATCGGCGTGGATATCGACGAAAAAGTTGCGGCGAAGTACCCCTGCAGGGAGAATAAGACCACCTGGGAGTGGATGCTGGCGCGCCTGCCCGACGGCACCGCCGTCCGCCCGTGACGGAAACAGGAGGGTGCCATGCTGAAATTCAATCCAAATCCGCTCTTTCCCGAACAGCCTCTGTTTGAGGTCGGCTGCGCGGAAGAGATCCCCCGGTCTGCGCGCTATGAGCTCTACTGCGACGGGGAGCGGCAGACGGTCTACCATACGGATTCCTTTGACTACGCGGTGGTGGTGCGCAAGGCGCGGACCGACTTCCCGGTGGAGGTGCGGGTGTCCGAGCCGGTGGAGCATGCGGTGGTCCGGCCGCTGTCGCTGGGCGTCTCCCACGAGCTGGAGGGGCAGACGCTGCGCTTTACCGCACCGGGGCTAAAAAAGCTGAGCATTGAGTTCGACGGCGACCTCAAGCGCCCGCTGTTTCTGCTCCAGTCCCACTATGTGCCCCGCCCCGCCGCCAAGCCCACCTACTGCTTTGAAAAGGGCAGGGTGTACAATGTGGGCACCCTGGAGCTCCACAGCGGCCAGAGCGCATACCTGGAGGAGGGCAGCATCGTGTGCGGCAGGATCCGCTCCTACATGGCCGACGACGTGTCGGTAATCGGGAACGGGATTTTATACGGCGCGGTCTGGCACAAGCCGGACGAAAACGGGGGGCGGCTGATGGCGGAGTTTTCCCTGGGGAAAAATATCCTGGTCCAGGGCATCACCATCGTGGACAACGGCGTGTGGAACATCGTGCCCGGCGCCTGCCGCCATGTGGAGATCCGGGACGTCAATGTGCTCTCCCGCCTGGTCACCGGCGACGGGATCGACATTGTGGGCTGCCGGGACGTAATGGTGGAGCACTGCTTTATCCGTGCAGCGGACGACTGCGTGGTGATCAAAGCCTGTCCTCTGCCCTCCCCCGCGGCCTGCTGCGACGTGAAAAACGTGACGGTGCGTGACTGCGTGCTGTGGAATGCGGAGCCAGGAAACGCGCTGGAAATCGGCTATGAGCTGCGCTGCAGGGAGGTGTCGGACATCACCTTTGCCGACTGCGACATCATCCACTGCGAGTACGAGGGGAACCAGTCGGGCGGCGTACTCACCATCCACAACGCGGACAGGGCCCGGGTCCACAACGTGGTGTACGAGGACCTTCGGATCGAGGACGCCCAGGAGAAGCTGGTAGACATCAAGATTCTGGACTCCAAATACTCGCTGGACCGGGTGCGGGGCGAGGTGGAGGACATCTTCTTCCGGAACATCACCGTGGGCGGGTCCGTCTTCCCCGTGTCCATCATCCGCGGATTTGAGATGCACCACGAGATCCGCTGGCCCAAGCGCATCCACTTTGAAAACGTGGTCGTTCACGGCCAGGTGATGAAAAGCGCCAACCAGATGCGCATGGTGGTGGAGCTGGCCCACGAGCTGGAGTTTGAGGGACGGCTGGACCACGTGAAACGCGACTTTTAGGGGGGGAGCGCATTGAAAAAAACAGTCCCACGCAAGCTGTCCCGCCTGGGGCGCGACATCTGGAAGAGCCGGGCCATCTACGGCCTGATGCTGCCGGGCCTGATCTGGTTTGTGCTCTTCGCCTACGGCCCCATGTCCGGCCTGCTGCTGGCATTCAAAACGTACAGCGCCAAGGGCGGCATCTGGGGCAGCCCCTGGTGCGGCCTGGAGAATTTCGGGTATGTGTTCCGGGACGCGGCGTTTCTCCGCTCGGTGTTCACCACCCTGCGCATCAACATCGGCAGGCTGGTGTTTCAGTTCCCGGTGCCCATCATCCTGGCCCTGCTGCTCAATGAATGCGCCGGGAAGCGGTATAAAAAGGCCGCACAGACAATATTCACCTTCCCCTACTTCCTGTCCTGGGTGATTGTGGCCAGCCTGATCACCAACACGCTGTCCATGGACGGCCTTGTCAACGGCGTGCTGTCCGTCCTGGGGCTGGACAAGGTAAACTTCCTGGGCAGCAGTGGGATGTTCGCCCCCATCCTGTATATCACGGAGAGCTGGAAATCCGCGGGGTGGAACGCCATTATTTACCTGGCCGCCCTGTCGGGGATCGACATGGACCAGTACGAGGCGGCCAGGCTGGACGGCGCCAGCCGGTGGCAGACGCTGCTCCATGTGACGCTGCCCAACTTGAAGCCCACCATCATCGTGATGCTGGTGCTGTCCATCGGCAACCTGATGACCGGGGGATTTGAGCAGATCTTCAACCTGTCCAACCCGGCGGTGGCGGACGTGTGCGAGATTCTGGATATGTATATCTACCGGGTCACCTTCGGCTCGATCCCCGATTTCGGCTTTTCCATGGCCATCAGCCTGTTCCGTTCGGTGGTCAACTGCATCTTCCTGGTCGCCGCAGACCGGGGGGCGAAAAAATTGGGCGGCACCGGCCTGTTCGGCTGACCGGCGCGCCGCCCGGAGGAGGACGCTCTTATGAAGAACAAACGGCTGACGCCGGCGGACATTCTGATTTATCTGAGCATCGGGTGCCTGATCCTTATTATTGTCGTCCCGCTCGTGAACGCGGTGGCCATCTCGTTTTCCACCCAGCGGGAGTATCTGGACCGCCCGCTGCTGCTCTTCCCCAGCGCGCCGACGCTGGAAAACTACCGCAACCTGCTGGGCGACCGGCGGATTGCCACCGGCTTCAAAACCTCGCTGATGATCGTGTGCCTGGGGGTGCCGCTGAACCTGTTTTTGACGCTGTCCCTGGCATACGGCACCAGCCGGCCCAGCTTTCCCGGCAAAAAATTCATCCTCGGCGCAATTTTGTTCACCATGCTTTTCAACGGTGGTATTCTGCCGCTGTACATGCAGATGCGGGAGCTGAAGCTCACCAACACCATCTGGTCCGTCGTCCTGGCCAGCGGCGTCAATGTGTTCTACTTTGTCATCGCGCGAAACTTTTTCTGCTCCATCCCCCAGGCCCTGGTGGAGTCGGCGCAGCTGGACGGGGCCGGAGAGTGGCGCATCCTGTTCTCCATCATCCTCCCGCTGGCCAAGCCCATCGTGGCCACGGTGGCGCTGTTCTGCATTGTAGACCGCTGGAACGAGTGGTATAACGCACTGATTTTCATTCGCAACAACGATATCGTCCCGCTCCAGGTGGTGCTGCGCTCCATCGTGATGGAGTCCAACATCTCCAGCAACACCAGTTCCATGGAGGCTGCCGCCCGAAATTTCGACATGGGCATCAAGATGGCCGCCGTCATCGTCACCACCCTGCCCATCATGTGCATTTTCCCGTTCCTGCAAAAGCACTTCACCAAGGGCGTCATGGTGGGGGCCATCAAGTCCTGACCGCCCCTCCCCACCGATCCGGCCGGGAGATGGGAACATCCCCGTTCAGAAACATAACAAGGAAGGAAGATCATTATGAAAAAGTCCACCCGAACACTCTGCGCCCTGCTCAGCGGCCTGCTGCTGCTCATGCTGGCCCTGGCGGCGTGCACCCCGACGCAGGAGGGCCCCGGCGCCACAGGCACCCCCGCGCCCGCCTCGGCGCCGCCCAGCTCCTCGGAGGAGCCCGGGGCGAAAAAGACCTATGACGAACACCTGACCCTGAGCTGGCTGATGGCCGGCATCAAGTCCGGGGGCGATTACAGCGGCGACGACTGGGGCCGCTACTGGCTGGACACCTATAACATCGACTTCGACATCATCGCCACCACCATCGACGTGTCCGACTGGGACGAGCGGCTGCGCGTGTGGATCAACTCCGGCGACATGCCGGACGTGGCCCACGCGGAATACGCTTACGGGGAGATCGAGACCTACGCATCCCAGGACGCGATCTACCGCCTGCCCGACAACTGGAAGGAGCGCTGGCCCAATCTGGCCAAGACCCAGGACGACGTGCCCATTGCCGCCATTGCCGAGGAGAAGCTGGGCGGCACCTACTGCCTGTGGCGGCCGGTATTCTCCACCAACCGGCCCAGCGAGCGGCTGAGCTACCACGCGCTGCTCTACATGCGCAAGGACTGGATGGAGGCCTGCGGCCTGGAGCTCAAGGACACCTATTCCCCCTCCGAGCTGGCGGAAATTGCCCGCACCTTCCTGGAAAAGGACCCCGGAAATGTGGGCAGCAGCCTGGTGGGGCTGAGCATCCGCACCTATGACCTAGCCAAGCTGTGGCCCACCACGGACTTCTCCCAGGCCTGCAACATCGGCGACGGCTATTATAAGGACGCAAACGGCCAGTTCCAATGGGCGCCGGCGGACGAGCGCACCCTGGAGTCGCTGAAGACCTATCAGCGGATGTACAAAGAGGGAGTCATCGACCCGGAGTTCTACACCTTCACCCGCTATGAGGGCTCTCAGAAGTTCTATGTCCAGGGTACCTCCGGCATCGCTCTGGAGGACGGCCACGCCATCCTCATCACCTACATCCGCAACGGTCTGATCGCCCAGGGGCTGGATCCGGACAAGGTGCTGCATCTGGCGCAGCTGGTGGGCGAGGACGGCAAGTACCACTACCGCGAGGACGCCAACTATTGGGGCCAGGTCATTTTCAGCCCCGACATCAGCGACGAGAAGTTTGAGCGCGCCATGGACATCCTGGACTTCTGCAGCACCGAGGAGGGCCAGAACCTGGTGAACATGGGCTTTGAGGGGGTTGATTGGGAGCGCGACGAGAATGGGAACTACGTCTCCCTGCTGGACCCGGCAATCCAGGGCGATCACCTGTCCGTCATGGCCGGCAAGTATCCCTCCAAGGACTCTTACTTCGGCAGCGTGGTGCTGACGGACGACTTCGCGCTGGTCAGCCCCAACTACAGCACGGATATACAGGACACGGTGCGCCGCTTCTACAAGCTCCGGGACGAGCTGAGCGACGAAACCACTCTCCTGCCCCGGGAGTACGACTACGAGACCCTCAGCTCCCGGGAGAAATCCCAGGCCACCATGGATCTGGCCGATGAGTACGCCAAGCTGATCCTCAAGGATGGGGACCTGGAGGAAAACTGGAAGGCCTGGGTGGCGGAGAAAATGGCAGTGGTCCAGCCGGTGCTGGATCAGCTGAACGGAAAATAACGTTCCGCGAATCCCCATCGCGGGGACCGGCGGTATAAAGTCAAACAAAAAAGCCTGCTGAAATGACTTCAGCAGGCTTTTTTCATCTCCGGACGTCCGGACTGCAGGGAAAAACCTCGCTCCCGCGCTGGCTCCGGCCGTAAGCGCAGGTTCTTGATCCGCGCGCCCGTCCTCCTGAGGACCGGCGCTCTCCGCTTCACCCGAGGGAGGCGGACTTTGAATGATGATGGCCTTCTGCATCACCTGATCGGAGAAGGAGTCCCGGTTCAGGGACGTCCTGATTTCTGTACGATAGCGCACCTCCCGCACCACGTTCCTCCAGGGAGTCCACCCCGTCGTTGATGGCAATGAAGCGGACGCCCTTCGTGGGCAGATAGAGTTCCGCCAGCCGGCTCACCTGAAAATACTCGCGTCCCAGGCGGGACATATCCTTCACGATCAGCGTTTTCACCGCGTCCGCTTCGATCATCTCAACAATCTTTTTCCAAGAGGACCGCCCGAAAACTGAGGTTAGAAAATGTTTTCAATGTGCTGTGTATATTGCCGCTTGCGCACTTCCCACCCCTTTTGATATAATATGAAAAATACCAAAGGGGCTGATGCAGGTGGATGCTTTTCGCACGGAACAGTTCTGGTTCTCCCTTCTGCGCGGCGACAGTCCCCGGGAGCTGTGGCGTCCCGAGCTGGAGGTCATATTCCTGCTCCAGGGGACGGGCAGAATATATTCCCCCGGCCTGAACGCCGCCTGCGCCTTACGGGAGGCGGACATCTTTGTGGTGAACAGCTTCGAGGTGCAGGAATTTGAGCTGGATGCCGGGTCGGCGGCGTTATCCTTTTCGGTATCGCCGCAGTTTATCAACAATGTGGCCCCGGAGCTGCTGACACACTAGGTCAATTGCCGCTCCTTCCTTTACGCGGATGAGGAACAGCCGGCTTTTCACGCCCTCCGGCAGGATTTGGCGCGGGCTTTTCAGATGTTTTACAAGCGGGAGAACGACGGCACGGCCTACGCGAAGAGCGGGGCCGCGGCGATTTTGGAAGACCTGGGCCGGTATTTCCTGGACCGCAATCAGCGGGTGGAGTACAGCGGCGCACAGGAGAGCTTACAGAAAATCGCCCAGTATGTCCAGCACAACTACAGACAGCGCGTCACCTTGGATGAGTTGGCAAAGCATACCTTTCTCAGCAAAACATATATCTC
Source organism: uncultured Oscillospiraceae bacterium (assembly GCA_910584835.1). Taxonomy (GTDB): domain Bacteria; phylum Bacillota; class Clostridia; order Oscillospirales; family Oscillospiraceae; genus Enterenecus. The sequence goes on from CAJUEG010000018.1 coordinate 18,269, forward strand.
CCGCATTTTTACCCGGTATCTCGGCATTTCCTTTACCGGCTATCTGGAATTGCTCCGGCTGTCCAGCGCCACCCAGCTGATCGCGGGCCAGGGGACGCTGGAGCAAATCGCCCAGGCCAGCGGCTTTCCCAATGTGGACGCCATGACATTGGCCTTTAAGCGTCATTGGGGCGTCACCCCCGGCGAGTACCGCCGCACATTTGCCCAGGGGGGGAACCCACCGATAGGGGCAGTCACTCCGGAGGAGGGCAGCGAGCTTTTTGCCTCCCTGCTGCGCTATGCCGGGGCGGCGGCGCCGACGGGCCCATCGGTGGCGTGTGTGCGCGAGCTGACGGTGGACACGGCGGGGAAGTCAAGCCCGGTTCCGGCCCATTGGAAGCGCCTGCTGAATGTGGGCTACGCCCGGAGCCTCGCCGACGCCGGGATACAGGGCCAACTGCGTCGGATTCAGGAAAAGGTGGGGTTTGAGTTTATCCGAATCAAGGGCATTCTGGACGATGATATGTGCCTGCTGCGCCTGGATATGAACGGGAACGCCGTGATGAATTACGCCTATTTGGACGAGGGGATTGATTTCATCCTCTCTCTGGGCGCAAAACCCATGCTGGAAGTGGGGTTTATGCCCGGCCTGCTGGCAAAGGACACCCAGGCCCGCTCCATGCGGGGCAGCCTGGTTTCCGCGCCAAAGGAAATTTCCCGCTGGCGGGAACTGGTCGAGCTGCTCATGGCGCATTTTGTGGAGCGCTACGGCGGCCGGACGGTGGCGCTGTGGCTGTTCTCGCCCTGGATATCCCCGGATTTCATTGATATGGGCTTTTGCAGCCGGGCGGAATACGCCCAGGTCTATTCCGCCTCCTATCACGCCATCCGCGCCGCCGTGCCCAACGCGCTGATTGCGGGGCCGGGCAGCACGTCCTTCCCCGCCGTCTGGCCCTGGTATCTGGAAATGTGCCGCAGCCAGGACTGTATGCCCGATATTCTGTCCTTCCGCGCCTTTGCCACTGTGGGCGAGGGGGAGGAGGACGGGATGAAGCTGGTGGGCAACAACGAGAGCTTCCCCTTTGCGGTGAGCGGGGACGAGGACTACCTGGCCCATATGACACAGCAAATCCAAACCGTCCTGCGGGCGGAGGGGATGGCGGATACGCCGCTGATCCTGGAGGAGTGGAGCAACAACATCTGGCAGCGGGACTTGTGCAACGACACCTGCTATAAGTCCGCCTATCTGTTCAAAAACATCCTGGAAAACAACGGGGCGCTGGGGGCGATGGGGTACTTTGCCCTCAACGACCGGCTGGACGAAATCCCGCCCTCCCTGGAACCATTCCACGGCGGCTTCGGCCTGTTTACTCAGGACGGCATTCCCAAAAGCGCGTGTCTGGCCATGGAACTGCTGGCCCATCTGGGCGGCCAGCTGCTCTACCAGGACGACGGCTGCCTGGTGTCCCAAAAGGGGGAGGAAATTCAGATTTTTCTCTACCACTACAGCCACTACGACCTGCTGTACCGCTACCGCCATGTGGCAAACATCAGCCGGACCGACCGGGAGCAGGTGTTTACCGACCGGGAGCCCCGGGCGTTTTACATCCGGCTGAAGAACCTGCCGGCGGGAAACTACCGGGTTCGCCGCTACGGTATAACCCGCTCCGGCGGGAGCAGCTACGACGCCTGGGTGCGGATGGGAGCGCCCAGCCCCATGAACCGGGAGGAGCGGGAGCTGCTGGAGCGGCTGGCCTGCCCCCAGTACTGCGTCGAGCGGATGGAGGCGGCAGCCGGCGAGCTCCACATCAGGGCCAGCCTCGCGCCGCAGGATGTGTGGTTGATCCGCATCAGCCCATAAACAGAAGGGCGGGAATTGGGGAATCCTCAATTCCTGCCCTTTTTGTCCGAAGATTTTGCCCTTCCGGCCAGCCATCCCCAATGTAGGCGAGAAAACAAGACAATAAACGGTGAGAAACTGGGAATAACCCCTCCTTGCTGGTACAAGCCGCAATTTGTATAATTAGTACATATTAAGTTGAGGAGGCGGCTCGTTATGAGTGCAAATGGGCAAACCAAAGCTCCGGCAAACCAGTATACCGAGAAGATCGGCGTGGGCGAGAAGATCGCCTACGGCGGCGGCGATCTGGCCAGCAACCTGATTTTGGTGCTGACCTCCACCTTCGTCACCTTTTTCTACACGGACGCCCTGGGGCTGAATCCGGCGATCATCGGCACCATCATGATGCTCTCCCGGGTGTTTGACGGCTTCACCGACATTTTCATGGGCTTCGTAATGGATCAGGTAAAATCCAAGCATGGCAAGGCCAGGTGCTGGCTGCTGTGGCTGGCGATCCCCATCGCCCTGGCCATGGTGCTGGTGTTCCTGGTGCCAAATATCGGGGAGACGGGCAAGTACATCTATGTCGCGATCACCTACAACCTGGTCACTACGTTCCTGTACACCATGATCAATATCCCTTACGGCGCGCTGACCTCCCTGATGACCCGCGACCAGGACCAGCGCACGGTTATCAATATCTTCCGGATGTTTATGGCCCAGGTGGGCAGCCTGATTATCAACGCCTTCACCCTGCCCTTCATCAATGCCGTGGGCGGCTCCACCCAGCAGATGAGCTGGATCATCGTCTCCGTCATCTACGGCGTGGTGGCTGCGGCGCTGTTTTTCGCCTGCTTTGCCATGACCAAGGAGCGGGTGCAGATCAGCTCCCGGCAGAAAGAGAGCATCCCCCTGGGTGAGTCCTTCCGGCTGGTCATTCAGAATAACTACTGGCTGATTATCGTCGGCATCTGGGTGTTCACCGCCCTGGGCATGGGCATGGGCATGGGCATGAGCGTTGGCACCTATTATGCCAAGTACATCCTGGGCGACGAGAACCTCTCCGGCTTCCTGTCCGCCATCTCTCTGATTCCCGTCCTGGCGTGTATGCCCCTGGTGGCCCCTCTGAGCAAGAAGTTTGGCAAGCGCAACGTGGCGCTGGTGGGCAGCATCATCAGCATTGTGGGCCAGGCGGCGATGCTCATCAGCCCTCACAGCTTCAGCTGGCTCATCGTGTGCAATGTGATCAAGGGCGTAGGTCAGGCGGCGCTGACCGGCACGCTGTTTGCCATGGTGGCCGACACGATCGAATACGGCCAGTGGAAAACCGGCAAACGGGTGGAAGGAATGCTCTATTCCAGCACCACCTTCGGCGCGAAGATCGGCGCCGGGGTGGGCATGGCAATCGCCCTGGCCATCCTGGGCTCCGCCGGTTACGACGGCATGGCTGCCGTGCAGACGCAAGCGGCCCTGTCCGCCATTGAGAATTTGTACCTGCTGGCCCCGCTGGTGTTCCTGATCGCCATGCCCATCCTGTACTGGTTCTATAAGCTGGACAAAATCTATCCCCAGGTGATGAAGGATCTGGAGGAGCGCGAGCGGTCCGGCAAGCTGTAATCCCCGCCCCGGTCAACGATGAAGGAGGACTTATCCATGATGAAAACATTCCGTTACGACGATGTGCCGGTGCTGGAGACCACCTCCGGCAGGCTGAAGGGCTATTTTTACGACGGCCAGTACATTTTCAAGGGCGTTCCCTACGCCCAAGCCGAGCGCTTCCAGATGCCCGCCCCCTCCCACTGGGAGGGGGTGAAGGACGCCGCGTCCTACGGCTTCGTCTGCCCCCTGATGGCCCAGGACACCCCCAGCGCGGAGCTGCTGGTTCCCCACCGCTACTGGCCCATGGACGAGCACTGCCAGAACCTGAATATCTGGACCCAGGCCCTGGAGCCGGGCGCGAAAAAGCCGGTGATCGTGTGGCTCCACGGCGGCGGGTACTTTGCCGGTTCCTCCATCGAGCAGGTGGCCTACGACGGCGCCAATATGTGCCGGGAGGGGGATGTGGTGGTGGTGTCCGTCAACCACCGGCTGAACATCCTGGGCTATCTGGACCTGTCTCCCTTCGGGGAGAAGTACCGCAACTCCGGCAACGCCGGCCATGCGGACCTGGTGGCGGCGCTGCAGTGGGTGCATGACAATATCGCCCTTTTCGGCGGCGACCCGGAGAACGTGACCATCTTCGGCCAGTCCGGCGGCGGGATGAAGGTGGCGGACCTGATGCAGACCCCCGCGGCGGACGGGCTGTTCCACAAGGGGCTTATTATGAGCGGCATCGCCGACGCGGGCCTGATGCCCTCCTGTGAGGGCGGCGGCGAAAAGATCGTGGAAGCCATGCTGGCCGAGCTGGGACTTGACGTGAAGGACGTGGAAAAGCTGGAGACTCTGCCCTATCCAGAGCTGGTGCGGGCTTATACCAAGGCAATGCCCGCCGTAGCGGCCGCCGGCGGCTATGTGGGCGGCGCCCCCCAGGTCAACGATTGGTTCCTTGGCAATCCGCTCCAGCACGGGCTGCGGGAGCGCGCCTGTGACATTCCGCTGATGGTGGGCTCCGTGTTCGGGGAGTTTTTCTCCTTCGCGCCCTCCGGGTTTGACAAGACCGCCCTGAAGCCGGAGGAAGCCGCGGCAATTGTGGGCAAGGTCTACGGGGAGCACACTCAGGAGGCCCTGGCCGCCTTCGCAAAAGCCTACCCAGGGAAGAATCCCACAGACCTGCTGGTGCTGGACCGCGTTATGCGCCGGCCCTCCAAAAAGCTGGCCGCCATGCACGCCCGGGGGAGGAAGGCGGGGACTTATCTCTACAATTTCACCCTGGAATTCCCAATAGCCCACAAAATCGCCTGGCACTGCGCCGACATCCCCTTCTTCTTCCACAATACGGACAAGGTGGAGGTCTGCTCCATCCCCGGCGTGGCGGAAAAACTGGAAGAGCAGATCTTCGGCGCGTTCATGCGCTTTGCCAAAACCGGCGCCCCCGCCCAGGCCGGCCTGCCGGAATGGCTGCCCGTCACAGAGGGGTCGGAGCCCACCATGATTTTTGACCGGGAATGCCGGCTGTGTTATAATTATGATGACGAACTGCTGAACCTGATCGACTCCGTCCTGCCGCCCTTCGACCTGATGGCGATGATGGCGGAGATGAACGTTCAGCACTGACGGAGGGATCGACAATGGCAAAAAAAGAGCGAAGGATCGTCTTTGCCGTGGGGCTTGTTTTACTGCTGGTGTTTACCTTTACGGATTTGCAGATTTCCATGGCCATCGCGAAAAAGCCCGGCTGGGCGCGGGTGCTGGAGGTGGTGGGGGAGATCCCCTTCACCACGCTGACCATCGCCGCCTGCGCCCTGCTGTTCCGCTTCCGCACCAGGAAAAACATCGCGCTGAACGTGCTGACCGCGGTGGGCTCGGGAGCGCTGTTCGCCCTGCTCACCCTGATGGGCGGCTTCATGACGTATAACTACCTCAGCGACAACCTGGGGGACATCTCCAAGCTCTGGATGATTTTGCCCGCCCTGCTGATGGCGGCGGCTGGGATCTGGATCGCCTGGTGCGTCCCCGCGGAGAGCCGGAGCAAGGCACTGCGCTACGCGGCGGTGGCCCTGCTGTACTTCATCCTGGTGATTATCATCATGAACAGCGTGAAGACCGTCTGGGGGCGGATGCGCTTCCGGGAGATGACCGATCCCGTGAACCAGTTCACCCGCTGGTATCAGATTGTCCCACGGGGCGGCTTCAACAACATCTACGCCTCCTTCCCCTCAGGGCACTCCATGAACTCGGCGGGCGTGATTCTGCTGATGCTGCTGCCGCCCATGATCCCCGCGCTGCGGGGCAGGGAAAAGGCCCTGCACGCCTTTGTGTATGTCTGGTGCGTGCTGGTGGGGATCAGCCGGGTGTTTATGGGCGCGCATTTTTCCAGCGACGTGACGGTGGGCGTGCTGCTCTCTCTGGCAATTTTTGAGGCGCTGCGCGCCATCCTCTATCGGAATGTTCCCCAAAACGCTTTGACCAAAACATAATTTCTGTGCGGGGGAGGGAGCTTTCGTGCCCCTCCCCCGTGCCAAACCGTAACAAGGAGGCGCAGACAATGGAACAAAAATGGAAACGGATCGAGGCGGACGGCTACACCATCATCGACAACGGCGACGGGCCGGTGCTGGGCATCGCCAAGGACAGCCCGGTTCCGATCATCAGCGTGGACGGATATGCCTTTAAGGATTTTCTCCGCACGGGGGAGCTGGCGCCCTACGAGGACTGGCGGCTTTCCAGCGAGGAGCGGGCAAAAGACCTGGCAGGGCGGCTGTCTGTTGAGGACATCGCGGGTCTGATGCTCTACAGCCCCCACCAGCTCATTCCCGCCAGGGGGCCGCTGGCGGCGGTCTTCGGCGGCGCCTACGGCGGAAAGTCCTACGAGGAGAGCGGCGCGGAGCCCTGGGTCCTGACCGATCAGCAGAAGGAATTTATCAGCAAAGACAAAGTGCGCCACGTCCTCATCATGGGCCTGGAGAGCACGGAGGCGGCGGTGCGCTGGAACAACAACCTCCAGGCCCTGGCGGAGCGGGACGGCTTCGGCATCCCGGCCAACAACAGCTCCGACCCCCGCCACGGCGCGGGCTCCACCGCGGAGTATATGGGCGTCACCGGCGAGGCCATCTCCAAGTGGGCCAACGGCATCGGCCTGTCCGCCGCCTTCGACCCGGAGGCCGTCCGGGAGTTCGGCGAGATCGCCTCCGCCGAGTACCGGGCGCTGGGCATCACCACGGCCCTGTCCCCCCAGATCGACCTGGCCACCGAGCCGCGGTGGATGCGCTTTGCCGATACCTTTGGCGAGCACACCCAGATGACCATCGACATGGCCCGGGCGTACTGCGACGGCTTCCAGACCACCCAGGGCAGCCCCGACGGCTGGGGCAAGGACAGCGTCAACACCATGGTCAAGCACTTCCCCGGCGGCGGCACCGGCGAGGGCGGGCGGGACGCCCACTACGCCTACGGCAAGTACGCCGTGTACCCCGGAGGCAATTTTGACGAGCACCTGAAGCCCTTCACCCAGGGCGCTTTTGCCCTGCCGGGCAAGACGGCCAAAGCCAGCGCCGTCATGCCCTATTACACCATCTCCTATGGAATGGATCGGAAAAACGGGGAGAACGTGGGCAATTCCTACAGCAAATACCTGATCCACGACCTGCTGCGGGAGGAGCTGGGCTACGATGGGGTGGTGTGCACCGACTGGCTCATCACCCACGACATGGGTCAGACCGAGGAGGAGTTCGCGGGCAAGTGCTGGGGCGTGGAAAATCTGACACCCGCCCAGCGGCATTACAAGGCCCTGGAGGCGGGGGTGGATCAGTTCGGCGGAAACAGCGACGCCGCCCCTGTGCTGGAGGCCTACCGGATGCTCTGCGACACTTACGGGGAGGAGGCCGCCCTGGCGCGGATGCGCCGCTCAGCCTACCGGCTGCTGCTGAACATCTTCCGCACCGGCCTGTTTGAGAACCCCTACCTGGATCTGGAGGTCTCCCTGCGGACGGTGGGCTGCCCGGAGTTTGTGGAGAAGGGCTACCGCTCCCAGCTGCGTTCCGTCACCATGCTGAAGAACAGCAACAACACCCTGCCCCTGCGGGAGGGGATCAAGGTCTATGTGCCTGACCGCTTCATCAAGTCCCATCTGGATTTCATGAGCCACCCTATCCCCGATTCCACCGTGGCTCCCGCCGGAAAGGGCGCGTTGGCGGCGCGGTTTACGCTGGTGGACACGCCGGAGGAGGCGGACGCGGCGGTCTGCTTTGTGGAGTCCCCCATCTCCTCGGGCTACGATCCGGAGGATCGGAAGGCCGGCGGGAACGGCTATGTGCCGGTGACGCTGCAATACCGGCCCTACTGCGCGGTGAACGCCCGGGAGCACAGCGTCGCCGGGGGCGACCCGCTGGAGGCGGGGGCCGACCGGGGCTACCGGGGCAAGTGGAACACCGCCGCCAATGAAGCGGATCTGGACCTTGTCCTGGAGACGAAGCAGCGGATGGGCGATAAACCGGTGGTGACGGTGGTCACATTGAAAAACCCCATGGTCATGGCGGAGCTGGAGCCTTCCACCGACGCGCTGCTGGTGGAGTACGGCGTGACGCCCCGGGCGGTGGCGGATGTGCTGGCCGGCGCGTTCACGCCGGAGGGCCTGCTGCCAGTGCAGATTCCGGCGGATATGGACACCGTGGAGCGCCAGCGGGAGGATGTGGCGTTCGACATGGAATGCTACCGGGATTCTGAGGGCCACACCTACGATTTTGGCTTCGGCATGAACTATGACGGCGTGATTCAGGATGAGCGGACCCGGAGATACAAAAAAGGAGAATGATGGAGTATGGGTAAGCAATACGATGATAAGCTGGTTTCGGCCCTGAAACAGCGGCAAAAGGTGGAGGACTACCACGGCGCCCCCGTGCTGGTCAAGTACCTGCCGGACTGCGACGAGCGGGGGGCGATGGACCCCAGGCTGTACCGGGATCAGAAAAAGGCGCTGAAGATGATGGCGTGGATGCCCTCCTTTCTGATGAAGATGGACACCTCGCCCAAAGGGATCGCCAACCTGCGCAAAATGTTCAACGGCGTGAAAAGCGTCCCCTGCGTGGAGGCGCCCATCCAGATTGAGCGGCGCACCGTCCCGGCGGAGGACGGGTATGAAATCCCCATCCGCATCTATAAGGCGAACAAGGCGGACACCGGAAAGGCCGTCCTCTACTACATCCACGGCGGCGGGTTCTTCGGCGGTTCGCCGGACGTGGTGGAGGAGTCCGTGAAAATGTTCGTGGCCAAGACCGGGCTGTGCGCCGTGTCGGCGGACTACCGGCTGGCCCCGGAGCACCCCTATCCCACGGGGCACCAGGACTGCTACCGGGTGCTGCGATGGATCGGGGAAAACGCCGAGACCTTCGGCGGCGACCGGGCGAACATTTTCGTGGCCGGGGACAGCGCCGGAGGCAACCTCACCCAGTACTGCACCACCCGCGACCGGGAGGAGGTTGGCGGGCTGGTGAAGGGGCAGATGCTGCTCTATCCCACGCTGAACATGGCGGGGGTGAAGGACGAGTTCTATCAGCCCGGTATGGAGCATTTTGAGATGGCACCCAGCCAGAAGCGGGGCCTGAGCAAGATGATCGGGATGTTTGCCGGTATGACGGAGGGGCTGGAGCCTATTCTGGGCACCGGGGATGTAAACAACGACTATCTGAACCCCTACACCCGGAATCCGGCCGACAACCCGCCCACCTTCCTGACCGTGGGGGAGCATGACTTTTTGAAACTGGAGACCCTGGGCTACGGCGTGAAGCTCCACCGGGCCGGAGTGGAGACAAAGATGGTGCTCTACAAGGGCTTCGGCCACGCCTACTTCGACAACGCTGGCGTCTACCCTCAGACCGAGGACTGTATTGATGAGATGGCGGCGTTTGTGCTGACACACTGCGGCGGTACGCAATAATCCCGGACACAGTTTTGGAACTCAGCATGAGAATTGGGCAGCATCCTCTGAAAATAGGATGCTGCCCAAACTTATGGGGCGGGTCCACAAAAAGAGTGTTTATCCCAGCGCCCGCCCCCTTTAATTTGCCCGCTGGCTCAGAGCGATAACCTCGTCAACACCGTTGTGGCAATCTGATCCGGCAAATGAAAACGGAAATCGCAGAAGCCAGGCGCCTGGTATCGGAGGGGAACTGGGAGGAAGCCATGGCCCTGGCGGGACAGAAGAAAGCGCGGGGGACAAAGAAAGTGGTGTAAAAGCGGAAAAATGTACCACGCTGTAATCAGTAAGGACATCCCGCGGTGCTGTCCAAACCAACCACCCAATCTGCCCCTCCCAGCCGGGGGCAGATTTTTTCTTTCTGTGGTCATTTATGTGGTCAAGGCCAAAACGCGAAAAATCGATGCAAAAAAAGTGACGGGAAATATAAAAAATAAGCCAGAAACAAACGGTTTCAAGCGGATTTGTGTGTTTCCTTGACAAAAAAGATACAACCCTGTATCCGCTGCACCGCAACGACTTCTCCCATTTGAACCAATCTTTTTACATGTTAAAGGGGAAAAGCCCACCTGAGTGCGGTTGTTCTCTTTCCCGCCATAGTTTTGAAACCTCTTTGTCTGCGAAAAATCGAACCCGTGAAAAGCACTCGTCACATCTTTTAAATGCACTGTTACCCCGCCGTTTTCAGGGCCTAAGTATAAGCCGTTCATTTTAAGCGTCCACAAAGAATCATAGAAAAACCTGACAGCATAAGGCCTTTTTAGATGAAATGAGGGCAGAAATGTTGGACGGTTCAGTTTTAACTGTTCAATACTCCTACCCTAATCCAAAAAACTGCTCAAAATTGTATATCAGACAGAAGATGCCCGCAAGCGGCGTGAATATCGGCGCCCTTGCTCTCAAACGATTTCCATACAATTTTCGCTTCGTCCAATATCTGGCAAAACTGCTTTGAGTGTGTAGATTCCTTCAATGTACTATCCTTAATCGGACAATATTTGCTAATTTTAAGGTATGCCGGAAGCGGCTGCATCATTTTACTGAGAATTTCAGCATCTTGCGGTCGGTCGTTTATGGAGTCAAACAAAACATAATTCACGCAATAGGGGCTTTTATTGATTGCATAGAGTTCATTAAGCACCTGAAAAACTGATTGAATGGGGGCAAGCTTTCGTCTAAAATACTGTGTACGCAAACTGTCTGTAACAAAGTGTAAGGAATATTGAAAATGCACAAATGTTTTGATTGAAAAGATTTCTTGCAAGGGAATGTCCACATCTGGGAATATAGAGGATATATTAATGCGATGTAATAAATCATACTTTTGAGAGAATCGTTTAGCAGATTGAAACACATTATCTTTATTTCTCAATGGTTCCCCTGTTCCCATATATGTAATTTCAAATTTATGTTGCAGAAGGTTGCAGTTATGTTCAAATATGAGAGCAACTTGCTCCTCTATTTCTTCTGATGTAAGGTTGCGAACAAATCGCTTGTTCCCTGTAACGCAAAACAAACACGAGCATTCACATCCAACCTGAGAAGATATGCAGATATTGACTGGAGCCGGTTTTTCTGAAAAAAATACAACACAAGCTTCTATTATATAATCATCATCCGTGCGGAACTGGTACTTATAGGTTCCATCAATCGAACTTGTGCAAAAAGAATCTAGAATCATGAACAAAACCTCCTTCTAATAGCTGATGTCCAATTCGAATGTGTTATTTCGTTCATGATAAGAATCCAGAATAAGATCAACATCAAACCATGACAGATGAGAAATAAAAAAAGCTATTTTCCATTCGGTCTGACATTTTTTAAAAAGGGACCAAGCGTCTGCCTTTTCCATGAATTTTAGATAAGTTGGGTTTTTGTCCGGAAAACCTGATTGACTGTTGCTGATTATTTCCCAAAGTTGTTCAATTTTTTCCTCTTGTATCGCATTCGACGTCTGAATCAATGGATGGTCGTAATTCTGCTCGATAAAGTTCCATATGTAATTGATTACAAATTGCATGCCTTGATCGCATTCCAAAATTGGAATTTTCTCCTGAAGTATTTCCGAACTACGAGTTTCCAATTTGTCTGATGAGAGCTGTTTCAAATTATACGCAACAAACCGGCTAACAAAAGCAGCAATCCTCCGCCCGCGATTCTCGTTAAACGCATCTTTTAGAGATGGCATCTCATCGCTGTCTATATCGCGCCAGGACATCGATTGCTTGCCTAACTGAAGACGTGCATTTTTGCTTGCATAGCTTTTGTAAGTCCGGGATTCAAGGATCTCCGTGGTAAATAGATCTTCGATATCTTGAGATAAATATGCAATATTATCAGCGAAACGGACAACCTGACCTTCTAATGTGTTTGGCACACCAGCTTCCCCGTGATTAAAAACTCCATCTATAATCTCAGGGGAGATATGATGCATATAGTACTTTTCGCCGTGTTTCTTTTTGTAAATATCTCTGCTCACATACAACCGATTGGGAAAAGTCGAAATTTTTATCTCTGCTTTCCCATTGAAATCATCATCTTCCACCAAGGCCTCAATTTCATTGGTATACTTTTCATCATCGGTGACCTTTTCAGAAATCATCAGTAGCATAAGGGCACCTGCCATTTCGTGCGAAAAGTCCTGTTCAGCACGCTTTTTTAGAAAAGAATTTCCGATATATCCATAAGGAGACGTGCCAATATCGTGTGCAAGGCAAATTGCCTCCGTGAGCTCTTTACTTAGTCCCAGCTTTTCGCTTATCTCCATTGCTATTCGGGACACCTCAATTGTATGAATCAATCGACTTCGGCTGCGGGGATCCTTTTCGGAAAGCAATTGGGACTTACGCTGTAGTTTCCGAAAACAAGTCGAATGTGTAATTTGATCAATGTCACGCTGATACCACCTGCGGATATCACCCTTACCTAAGGAATACGCCTCTTGTTCCCGATTCAGGCAACTCCATTCTTTAAAACTTTTGTTGTCCATATGGCTCTCTCCTCTATTTATGTACTGTGAGGACTTTCTGCTAATGGTTCAGAACACATACAATTCCCATTGCTGCAGCAATGATAACGCCAAATGAATTCGCACGCATAACAAGCATTAATTGTAAATAACTTCGTATGAAATAACAAATCCCCCCAAACCGCAAATAGGCAGTTGAGGGGATGGAGGTTCTTATTGAACTTCCCTCGGCAGGAAATTAAGGATACCTCCACCTGCTGTCTACGGTACTATTTTTAGTATATCATAGTACTCGGCACAATGTCAACGAGAAATTATATCAGGGTCAGGGTATTTGAATGAGTAAACAAATTGCGAACAAAATCGGTGTTGGACAATAGACATGTCCATTTTGAAGGCCAGGTTTTACCATAAAAAGATTCCTCTTGCGGACATTTATTCGATCTGGCTAGAGGAAATGGGGGGCTGTTCATAGCTTGTTAACAGAAAGTTTACTCATTCAACAACTCTGGAAATTATATAGATTCATGGAATTGTAGTACGTATGTGGCCCAGGACGTAAGGAACATGATGATTTAACGTCGTCCCCACTTTCCTCCGTTAGTCTCGTTAGAGTGCTCTTGCGTAGAACTAACAATAAGGGTTGCGCTCGTTGCGGGACTTAACCCAACATCTCACGACATGAGCTGATGACAACCATGCACCACCTGTCTCTACTTTCCCCGAAGGGCACCTAATCCATCTCTTGTTCGCTAGTTAGGACGTCAAACTCTCCTCTCGTGTGATATACTGAATAATATCACAATGAGAGAGGAGTTTGTAGCATGATCTATACAAATGAGGAGAAAATGAGAGTAATCAACCGATTTAATGAAGGAGATTCCATAAAAGCTCTATGTTCTGCTTACAGAGTCTCTCGCAGTACCCTCTACCGATGGATACATGATAGTGACAAATCCATCTCTGATTCAGAAAATATTCAAGGCCTCTCTGGCATAGACTATCATATGCTACAGCACAGGATAGAAAAGTTAGAAAACATCATTGCCATCCTGAAAGCTGTCAACTGCACCATCCACGCCCCTTTGAAAGAAAAGCTGTCTGAGCTGGAACTGCTCTACGGTCAATATGATGTCCACACACTGTGTGAAGCACTTGAAGTTTCAAGAGGTACATTTTATAACCACATCTTCCGTAATAAACGAGGAGACGCTTGGTTTGAGAAACGCAGGGAGGAGTACCGTGTCCTAATACGGGATGTATTCAATGAATATCGTCAGGTACTCGGCGCTGAGAAAATTCGTACAATCCTCATGCAGAGGGGCCATAAGGTCAGCACAAGGTTCGTTGCTGATATCATGCGCGAAATGGGGTTGGTCTGTGTTCGCAGCACCGCAAAACAGGAATATCTCAAACTACGGGAGCCAGAGAAAAAAAGGAACGTTCTCCAACAGCGATTTACAGCCAATGAGCCCAATAAAATCTGGGTTAGCGATATCACCTGCTTTAAGCTGAATGGCCGCTATTACTACATCTGCGTGATTCTGGATTTGTTTTCTCGAAAAATTATTTCTTATAAAATCTCAAAAAAGAACAGTACACAGCTTATTACATCTACTTTCAGAAAAGCGTGGGAGCTACGTAGCCCTAAAGCCGGCCTCCTGTTCCATAGTGATCGTGGAACCCAGTATACCTCCCATCGGTTTCAGCAAATGCTTCATGATTATGCGGTTGTGCAATCTTTTTCTAATTCAGGCAGGCCCCATGACAATGCGGTTGCCGAATCGTTCTTTGCATCACTTAAAAAGGAAGAACTTTATCGGAGAGACTATACCTCCGAACCGGCTTTCAAGAAAGGCATCGAGTCCTATATTGAATTTTACAATACAAGACGGCCTCATCGCACCTTGAAAAATCGGACGCCATGCCAAATGGAGGGTGACTCACAAGAGTAATTGTATTATTCCCATGTGTTCATGACTCACGGGGGTTCGGATTCCGGAAATCTTCCGTTTTGCAATTCAATTTCAAGTGTTTTGCTTTTTATGTCTCATCCTTATCGCAGATACGGAAATGGTTGAAACTCTGTCATTTCAAGGTTTTCTACCATAAAATGACCCTACTCAATCTGTCAGTCTCATGCAGACTGTTCAGATTGGGTAGGGTCGTTCAACCTGTACAGCGGAACCGGGGACGATATTCGGGAAAAGCTGGATCAGGGTGAACTGGACTTCGGCATCCTGGTGGAACCGGCGGAGGTGGCCAAGTACGACTTTTTCCGTCTGCCCTATCAGGAGGTATGGGGGATGCTGGTGCGCAGGGACGACCCCCTGGCCCAAAAGCCGCGCCTGGAACGGGAGGATCTGCTTTCCCGGCCGCTCATCATGCCCCGGCGGGAGATTGTGCGGGATCACATCGCGGGCTGGTTCGGGGTGGAGCAGAGCCAGCTGAACATCTTCTCCAGCCACAGCCTCATCAACAACGCCGCGCTGCTGGTGGAAGAAGGGCTGGGGTGCGTAGTCTGTACAGGCGGCAGCTTTGAAATCCGGGGTGGTGAGCATCTGACCTTTGTGCCCTTTTCCCCGGAACGTACCACCGGCCATGTGCTGGCCTGGAAGAAAAACCGGGTGTTCCACTCGGCGGCAGACCGGTTCCGGGAGTACATTCGGGAGACAGAAGCGGGAGAATAATACAGTTCAGGCATGATAAATCATTCGATATAAGTATTAGACAGAAATCCCCTTTCGTTTTATGATAAGAAATACGAAGGGAAAGGCTGGCAGCCGGAATATCCCGCTGCCAGCCTTTTTATCTGTCCAAATTTGAGTTTTGACCGCGGAGGTGTTTTCATGTCAAAAAAGAGCCTGGTTCTATTTTACTCCTGGTCCGGCAACACCCGGCGTATTGCCCGAATCATCGCCGAGAAGACCGGGGCAGACCTGCGGGAGCTCCGGCCGCAAACGGATTACCCGAAAAATTACGACGAGGTGTTGTCCCAGGCCAGGGACGAAATTCAGCGGAAGCAGTATCCGCCCCTGCGGCCCATGGACCTGGACTGGAGCGCATATGAGGCCGTTTATCTGGGTACGCCCAACTGGTGGTCCACGACGGCGCCGCCTGTCACCGCTTTTCTGCGGGAGATGATGCCCACGGACAAAACGATCATCCCCTTCTGCACCCACGGCGGTGGCGGCAATGGGGAAATCGCCCATGTCGTGCGCTCACACTGCATCGGCTGTGATGTGCTGCCTCTGCTGTCCATCCAGGAGGACGGAGGAGCGCAGGCTGAAGCACTGGTGGCACAATGGCTGAAACGAATCAAACAATGAGAAAGGACGGATAAATGATGGCAGTGAAACAGACGGCAGGCCGGGATACTTTGGGGAAATTTGCTCCCAAATTTGCGCAGCTCAATGACGATGTACTGTTCGGGGAGGTGTGGAGCCGGGAGGATAAGCTGTCCCTGCGGGACCGCTCCCTGGTCACGGTGACGGCCCTGATGGCCCAGGGGCTGACGGATTCCTCATTCCAGCACCATTTGATGGCGGCGAGGCAGAACGGCATCACCAAACCGGAGATCGCGGAGATCCTGACCCATGCGGCCTTTTACGCGGGCTGGCCCAAGGCGTGGGCGGCGTTCCGCATGGCAAAGGACATCTGGACGGAGGATGGAACAGACGCAAAAACTGCCCACGCCAACGCCATGGTGTTCCCCATCGGGCAGCCCAACGACGGCTTTGCCCAATACTTCATCGGTCGGAGCTATCTCGCGCCGCTCTCTACGGAGCAGGTGGGCATCTTCAATGTGACATTTGAGCCAGGGTGCCGAAACAACTGGCATATCCACCACGCGGACAGGGGAGGCGGGCAAATCCTGGTCTGCGTGGCTGGAAGGGGCTGGTATCAGGAGTGGGGCCAGGAGGCCCGGGCGCTGCATCCGGGAGATGTGGTCAACATCCCCGTGGGCGTCAAGCACTGGCACGGCGCGGCCGCAGACAGCTGGTTTTCGCATCTGGCAATCGAGGTGCCGGGGGAGAACGGCAGCAATGAATGGCTGGAGCCGGTGAACGACGCGCAGTATGACAAGCTGGACAAGTAAGAGGAACGCGGCATGAAACCAAAGCAGTGCGTCAAGATTCTGGCGGACGTTCTCATGACCGTCGGTCTTCTGATTCTGATGGGCTACCATTTCTGGGATGACGCTGCCCATGAATGGGTGGGTGCGGGAATGTTTGTGCTGTTCATCCTCCATCACATCCTGAACTGGAGCTGGTGGAAAAGTCTGTTTAAAGGGCGCTATTCTGCGCCGCGTGTTCTTCAGGTAATCGTCGATGTTCTGGTGCTGTGCGCTATGCTGGGGCTGATGGCCAGCGGGGTGATCCTCTCCAGGGAAGTATTTGCTTTTCTCCCCATCCAGGGCGGGACTGCGTTTGCCAGGGTGCTGCATATGCTGTCTGCCCATTGGGGCTTTGTCCTGATGGCGGCGCATTTGGGGCTTCACTGGGGGATGCTGCTGGGGATTGCCCAGCGGTTTGGTACAGTACAGGGGGCAAATAAACTCCGTTCCATGCTTTTCACCCTCCTGGGCGGAGGAATCGCCCTCTATGGGGCCGCCGCGTTGGTACGGCGCGGGCTGCCCGCATACCTGTTTGCGCAGGCGGAATTTGTTTTCCTGGACTACGGAGAATCAAAGAGCCTGTTCTACCTGGACTATCTGGCTATGATGGGGACGTTTATTTTCCTGGCCTATTACGCCGCGAAAATCCTGAAAATGCGAAAAGGAATCAAAAACCATGAAAAAAGGTAAGCATCATTTCTTGTTTTTTACCCTCCTGCTGGCCGCTGGACTGGCGGGACGAGGAGGGACAGGGGCGTTCTGATCGCCTGTTTCTCCCGGGGTGGAACCCACCTGTGGGCTCACGGAGACCCAGCGGGATCAGAAAGGGACAGACCCCACCCAGTTTTCTTTCGGGGGGGGTCAAATTTTCCTCAATTATCATACGATTTGGGCATGATTGATAATTCAAACTGGGTATTGAACATTATATTTTTCCCCTGTTATAATCCAATCATCAAGGGAACAGACGGCCGTCAAGCTCCCCACAAGAGAACATGAGGAGGAACGAAAATGACAGGCATTCAAATCGCGTGGGAAGATGTATGGAGTGTCGCGTCCCAAATCAGCGGGTGGCTGATCGGCATCGGTGTGGTGCTGGTGGCCATGATTGCTCTGCTGATCTTTGCTGGAAGGATCAACAAATCCAAAGCTGGTATGATCCGCGCCCAATCCGTGCTGGCCGCTCTGCTGGCTGTCGGTGTGTTGGTCAACGGCATCCTGATGGGTCCCATGCGGGATCTGCTCTCCAGTGTTCTGGCTGAGACCGGGTCGCTGAGTGAGGCCACGATCCAAAATTCCAAGGACGTCTGCGAGGAAGTGGCCAGCGAGGGTATCATCATGACCAAGAATGACGGCACCCTTCCTCTGACCGGCGTTACCAACCTGAACGTGTTCGGATGGGCCTCCACCAATCCGGTGTACGGCGGCACCGGCTCCGGCACCGTGGATGCCTCCACCGCCGTCACCCTGCTGAAAGGGCTGGAGAACGCTGGATTCAGCCTGAACTCTGAGCTGTCCGACAAGTACACCGCCTACCGCGCCGACCGGCCTCAAATCACCATCAACAACGGCCAGGACTGGACCCTCCCCGAACCTACCGCTGACAGCTACGACGATACACTGATGAACAGCGCCAAGTCTTTCTCCGACACCGCTCTGGTGGTCATCGCCCGCTGCGGCGGCGAGGGCGCGGACCTGCCCCACGACATGGGCGCGGTCATGGACGGCAGCTATCAGAAGGGCACCAAATACACCCGCGCCACCTATACCAACAACGGCAGCTATGACGATTTCGCCGCAGGCATGACCTACCTGGAGCTGAGCCAGACCGAGAAGGATTTGGTGGAGCTGGTCTGCTCCAACTTCGACAACGTCATCGTGGTCTACAACGGCTCCAACCCCCTGGAAATGGGCTGGACCGAGGAATATGAGCAGATCCGCGGCGTGCTGCTGTGCGCCAGTCCCGGCGCTACCGGCTTCAACGCCCTGGGCAAGATTTTGAAGGGTGAGGTCAACCCCTCCGGCAAGACCGTTGATACCTGGCTGCGGGACGCCACCCTGGGCCCTACTTATAACAATATCGGCCACTTCTCCTATGACAACGTGGAGGATGTGACCTCCGCCGCCATCGCGGCCTGGAGCGGCACCGTGGACGGCGTGGTTTCCTTTGTCAACTATGTGGAGGGCGTCTACGTGGGCTACCGCTACTATGAGACTGCCTATGTGGAGGCCCAGAGGAGAACGGCTTTGATTTCGACTATGACGCCACCGTCATGTATCCCTTCGGCTACGGTTTGAGCTACACCACCTTCTCCCAGGAGATCGTCAGCTCCGACGCCAACGGCGATACTGTCACCGTGGATGTGGCCGTCACCAACACCGGCAGCGCCGCCGGGAAGGACGTGGTGGAGCTGTACTACACGCCCCCCTACACCAACGGCGGGATCGAGAAAGCGGCGGTCAATCTGGCTGCTTTCGGTAAGACCAATGTGCTCCAGCCCGGTCAGTCTGAAACCGTGACATTGACCTTTGATAAGGAAGATTTGGCTTCCTTCGATACCCATGGCGCCGGCTATTATGTGCTGGAGGCCGGTGAATACGAGGTTTCCCTGCGCACCGACGCCCACACCGTGGTGGACGCCTTTACCTTCAACGTCGCTTCTAACATCATCTACAACGAGAACAACCTCCACAATAACGATTTGGTGGCAGCCGACAGCAAGCTGGCCTTTGCCGAGGGCACAATCGAATATCTGTCCCGCGCTGACGGCTTCGCCAATTACGCCACCGCCACCGCTGCCCCCTCCAACTACACTCTGGACCGGGACACCTACGAGATCAGCGGCAATGGCACCTACGACCCCTACCAGCACAACAACGACGGCGACCAGATGCCCACCACCGGCAAAAACAACGGCCTGGAGCTAATGGACCTGCGAGGCAAAGACTACGACGACCCCATGTGGGAGGAGCTGCTGGATGAGGTCACGGTGGACGAGATGGTACAGCTCATTGCCTACGGCGGCTTCGCCACGGTGGAGGTTCCCTCCATCAAGAAGATAGCCACCCTGGACAGCGACGGCCCTGCGGGCGTCAACTACTCCGTCAGCGGCCTATTCGGCATGGGCTACTGCGGCGAGATTCTGCTGGCCCAGACCTGGAACATCGACCTTGCCTACAAGATGGGCGACGGTATCTGCCAGGAGTTCGAGGACTTCGGCCTTGACGGGTGGTATGCCCCCTCCATGAATCTCCACCGTTCCCTGTTCGCTGGACGTAACTTCGAGTATTATTCTGAGGATCCCCTGCTCAGTGGCCGGATGGCCGTCCAGGAGTGTGAGGCCGCATACGCCCACGGCGTTTACCCCTACATCAAGCATTTCGCGTTCAACGAACAGGAAACCAACCGCAACGGTATGCTCTGCACATGGCTGACCGAGCAATCCGCCCGTGAACTGTACCTGAAGCCCTTCGAGGATTGCGTAAAGGCCAACCAGGGCCAGGCGCTGGCCGTCATGTCCTCTTACGTGTCAGCGCCAGTGATAAAATGTAAAAAAACGCCGAGGAAAAAATGTAGTTTTG
>CAJUEG010000019.1:0-4301 GCA_910584835.1 uncultured Oscillospiraceae bacterium
GGGTTGTGGAGGAAGTCGATGATCTCCTCCAGGCTCTCCTTGGCCTCGTCCTGGCCCGCCACGTCCCTAAAGGTCACGCCGGTCTTTTTCTCCACGTACACCTTGGCGTTGGACTTGCCCACGCCGCCGATGCCGCCGAAGCCGCCGCTGGACCCCATTTTCTTGAACATATAGCGGTAGAGCAGCATCAGGCATACCACCATCAGCAGGATGGGCAGCACCGTGCCCGCCACCATATTGATCATCTGCTGCTCCTGGGTCACCGGGTCGCGGCGGAACGCCACGCCGTGCTCCACCAGCCGCCCCACCAGGTCCTCTTCGTTCACCGGGCCCACCTGGAAGCGGATGGAGCTGCTGGCGGCGCTCTCCAGGTCCTGGCGGTCCAGCTGGTTAAACAGGTTGCCCAGCGCCCCGGTGCCATAGCTCTCGGACATCTTGTCCACCAGTTCCTTCAGCGGCGGCGCGTCCTCTTTTAAGGTAAAGGTGTACACGTTGGCGTCCAGCTTCACCTCCGCCACATAGCCCTCCTCCACCCATTCATAGAAGGTGGAGTAGTCCACGGTCTCCACCGTGGCGCTCTCCACCGAGCTGCGGCACATGTTCAGCAGGAATACCAGCATCACCGCCCACAGCACAATGCTGAAAAAGCCCAGCGGGGCGCGTTTTTTGTCGTCGCCGCCGTTGGGGTCCTCCCGGCGGTTGGGGTCGTTTGGCTTCATTGGGCCGGCCATTCTTTCAGCCTCCTTTGCAAAAACCGAAGGGATCTCCGGTCTCTTTTTCGCGATGCTATTGTGGTAGTATACCACACCTTCCCGGTAAAAACAAGAAATCTTCTTCACCGGGGTGTAAACTTTCTATGACGAAAAATGGGGATAGGAAAAGGCTGCTTCCCCCTTTTCCCCGGGGTGAGTTTATGGTATACTATCCGCAAACGCCGTACAAAGGAGATTTTCCCATGCGAGACGATCAACACCGCCGGCCTCCCCAGGAGGCTGAGGCCGACGGCCTCATTGAGGGCCGCAACGCCGTCATCGAGGCCCTCCGGGCCGGGACGGCCATTGACAAAATCTACATCGCCCGGGGGGAGACCGACGCCACCCTGGGCCACATCGCCTCCACCGCCCGGAGCAAGGGCGTGGTGGTGACGGAGGCGGACCGGCGCAAGCTGGACGGCATGAGCCGCACCAAGAGCCACCAGGGCGTCATCGCCGTGGCCGCCGTGCGGGAGTACGCCGGCGTGGACGACATCCTGAACGCCGCCCGGGAGAAGGGGGAGCCCCCCCTGATCGTGGTGTGCGACGAGCTCAGCGACCCCCACAACCTGGGCGCGGTGATCCGCACGGCGGAGTGCGCCGGAGCCCACGGGGTCATCATCCCCAAGCGCCGCTCCGCGGGGCTCACCGCCATCGTGGCCAAGACCAGCGCCGGGGCGGTGAGCTATCTGCCCGTGGCCCGGGTGCCCAACCTCACCGCCGCCCTCAAGGGGCTGAAGGAGCAGGGGCTGTGGGTGTTCGGAACCGCCGCCGACGGCGGGACGCCCCTCTATGACGCGGATCTGAAGGGCCCCGCCGCCATCGTCATCGGCAGCGAGGGGGACGGCATGGGCCGTCTGGTCCGGGAGCAGTGCGATTTTCTGGTGTCCATCCCCATGAAGGGGCAGCTCAATTCCCTCAACGCCTCCGCCGCCGCCGCAGTGGTGCTGTACGAGGCGGTCCGGCAGCGGGGAACCGCGGAGTAGCGGTCAGCAAAGGAGCTTGGAGCGGAGCGAAGCCGAGCGCTGGGCCGGCGCCCTATCCGGCCAGGAGACCAGGCTGAGACGCAGCGAAAGCGGCCGAGCGGCGATGTTTGCCGGTGGCAAACGCCCATCGCCGGCCGAGCCGAAGGCGAAAACCTGGCCGCTTCGCAGCGTGACAACAAGCCGATAAGGAGAATACTATGTCCGATGAGACAAAAAAGCCGGGCGGGCGGGAGTACACCGTGGACGAAATTCTGGCGGAGTACGGCTCCAAGGGCAGGCACGGCCCAAAGCCGGGCCAGCCCCAAAAACCGGGCCAGCCCCCAAAGGTGGTGGACTTCCCCACCGAAAAACTCCCCCCCATCCCCTCCGCCCCGCCGGAGGACGGCGCGGATGAGCCCACCATCCGGCTGGTGAAAAAGCCCCCCAAAAAAGAGGACAAGCCCATCCCGGAGATCGTGCCGGAGGGCGTGGGCCGGAGTATCGGGGCCCGGCTCCACACCCTGCTGCGCAGGGCGGACCACTTCGCCGACCACATGTACGACCAGGCCCAGCCGGACGAGGCGGCGCGCAGGGCGGAGAAGTACACCCCCGGGGTGGACCGGGAGGTGCTGCCCGATGAGAGCGCCCCCGTCCGCCGCCCCCGGCTGCGCCTGGTCAAGCCCAGGCAGCTTCCCCCCGATACGCCCCCCGCCAAGCTGGCCGCCCAGTACCAGAAGGGGCTCAAGTCCCAGGCCGTCCGGGCCAGGCTCGCCCTGCTGCTGGCCCTGCTGGCCGCGCTGTGCTCGGTGGACCTGCCCCTTCTGTCCTGGAACGCCCTGTCCGGCGAGCTGGCGGCGCTGGGGCTGGAGGTGTTCCAGCTTCGATGCTGGGTGCTCACCGCCCTGCTGGCCCTCACGGCGCTGCTGTGCTGTGAGATCGTTGCCGCCGGGGCCAGGCAGTTCTTCACCCTCCGGCCCCGGGGGGAGAGCGTGCTGCTGTTCGCCCTCCTCTTCACTCTGGCCGACGGCCTCACCGCCCCGCGGCTGGCGGAGCGGGCGGGGTTTCTCCCCTTCTCGGCGGTGACCGCCCTGGGGCTGGCCCTCGCCCTGGACGGGGAGCACCGCCGCCGCCGGGCGGACCGCATGTCCGCCAAGGCGGCCTCCCAGGTGAAGACCCCCTACGTGGTGTCCATGAACCCCACCCTCTGGTCCAGCAAGCCCACCTACACCAAAAGCTCCGGCTCCAGCCTGGGCTTCGGCAGCCAGCTCCAGATGGAGGACGGCGGCCACGCCGCCTACCGCGTCGCCGCCCCCCTGCTGCTGCTGGGGGCCACGCTGTGCGCCCTCATGGCGTCGGCGGGGCAGAAGGCCCCCGACCGGGTCCTGTGGGCGGCCTCCGCCTGCTTCACCGCCGCCGCCTCCTGGTCCGCCCTGCTGGCCTTCGCCCTGCCCTACCAGAAGCTGACCCAGCGGCTCAACCGGGTGGGGGCGGTGCTGGCCGGCTGGCCGGGGGCCGCCCGGTGCGGCCAGGGGGGCGTCATTGTCAGCGACCTGGACCTGTTCCCCACCGGCTCGGTGCACGTGGCCCAGGTAAAGGTGTTCGGCGGCGCGGCCACGGAGAAGGTGGTGGGCTACACCGCCACCATGCTCCGGGTGATGGACTGCGGCCTCACCCGGCCCTTCCACGACCTGCTGCGCACCCACGGCGCCCTCTACCGGGAGGTGTCCGGCCTGGAGTGGCACGAGGGAGGCGCCTCCGGCATCATCCGCAACCAGGAGGTGCTGGTGGGCACCGCCGCCTACATGCACCTGATGGAGGTGCTCATCCCCCCCGGACATAACGTGAAAAACGCGATTTTCTGCGCCATCAACGGCCAGCTGTCCGGCCTGTTCCTCCTCAACTACGCCATGAGCAGTGCGGTCAACCCCAGCCTGTCCGCCCTGATGAAGGCCGGGGCCGCCCCGGTGCTGGCCACCCGGGACCCCAACCTCATCCCTGCCCTGCTGGAGCAGAAGTTCAAGCTGCCGGTGGACAAGATGGAGTTCCCCCCCGTGGACCGGCGGCTGGACCTGTCCAGGCCCGCCCCCGAGGAGGCGGGGGACCTGGTGGCCCTGCTCAGCCGGGAGGGGCTGGGCCCCTACTGCGACGCGGTGGTGGGAGGGCGGCGGCTGCGGCTGGCCGTCCGGCTGGGGCTGGCCTTCGCCCTGGCCGGGTCGGTGATCGGCCTGTGCCTCACCTTTTACCTCACCTCGGTGGGAGCCTACGCCTCACTGACGCCGGCCAGCTTCCTGGTCTTTATGGCCGCCTGGCTGGTGCCCCAGTGGCTCATCGCCAACTGGGTGAACCAATACTGAAACAATATTAAAAGCTCCCCTGCCGTGAGGCAGGGGAGCTTGCGTCTATCCTCGCGCTTCTCTGTCACGCTCGGATTGGACGTGCTGATCCCGGCTGTTTCCCTCCGTCTCGGGCTGGTCTTGGCCCGCTGTGCGGGCCTTCGCTCGCCCTCGCTCCGGTCCAACCGCCGGGGCACGTCTATCCTCGCGCTTCTCTGTCACGCTCGGATTGGACGTGCTGATCCCGGCTG
>CAJUEG010000019.1:4401-38006 GCA_910584835.1 uncultured Oscillospiraceae bacterium
CGCTCGCCCTCGCTCCGGTCCAACCGCCGGGGCACGTCTATCCTCGCGCTTCTCTAAGCGGCGGGCCGTCCAGCGCAATCATCCGGTCACAGGCGGAGAGCACCTGGGGCTGGTGGGTGGCCAGCACCACGGGGACATCCAGCCCCCGCAGGCGTTCCAGCATGCGCGCCGCCCGGTCCCCGTCCACCCCGGCGAAGGGCTCGTCCAGCAGCAGCGCCTCCCCGCCCAGCGCCGCGCACCGGGCCAGGGCCAGCCGCCGGGCCATGCCGCCGGACAGGGCGGCGGGGCAGGCGTCCCCCTCCCCCTCCAGCTCGGCAAAGGCCAGCCATTTTGCCGTCTCCCCCCGCCGGGACCGGGGGAGCACGTCCGCGATGTGCTGCGCCGCCGTCCGCCAGGGCAGCAGCCGGTCCTCCTGGAATAAAAACGCCGTCCGGGCCGGGTCAATGCCGGACACCGCGCCCCCCGCGGGGGCGGCCAGCCCCGCCATCACCCGCAGAAGGGTGGTCTTGCCGCAGCCGGAGGGGCCGGACAGGGCGGTAAGCCCCTGGGCCGGGATTTCCAGGGAAAAACGGTCCAGCACCAGCTTGTCCCCATAACGCAGGGTGATATTTTCCAGCTTAATCACTGCCTGTCCCCCCCTTCAGCCCCAGCCGGAGCACCTTCTCCAGCGCCAGGGACAGCGCCACGATGGCCAGTGTCCAGGCGAACAGGTCCGCCGTCTCCAGCCCCAGCTTGGCCTGCTGGATGCGGGAGCCGATGGCGTGGGCGGGGGGGCACAGCACCTCCGCCGCCACCCCGGACTTCCAGGCCAGGCCGAAGGCGGTGAGAAGCCCGGCGGAAAACTGGGGCCGCAGGGCGGGCAGATAGATGAGGCGCAGGGTCTTGAGCCGGGAAAAGCGGTAGGCCCGGGCGAATTCCAACAGCTTTTCGTCCATATTGCCCAGTCCGGCGCCCAGCGACCCCCACACCACCGGCAGCACCATCAGCCCCGCGATGACCCAGGGGATGGCGCTGCGGGCCACCCACAGGTACACCAGCAGAATGAAGGACACCACCGGCGTGGCCCGCACCACCCGGACGGCCGGGGAGATGAGCCGGTCCGCCCAGGGGAAGAAGTGGGTGGCGAAGGCCAGCGCCGCCCCCGCCAGCGTCCCCCAGCCCAGGCCCAGGAACACCCGGCCCAGAGTGGCCCCCACCGACAGCCAGAAATCCCCCGTGCCCGCCAGCTCCAGCAGCCGCCTTCCCACCGCCAGGGGGCCGGGCAGCAGCAGCGCCCGCCCCACCCGCCAGGCGCACAGCGCCCACACCAGCAGCCAGAAGGCCAGGGGCGCGGCGGTATTCAGAAGCTTCTTCAATTGTTCACGTAATAGATCCCGTCGTCGGGCAGCGAACCGCCCACGGCGGCGGGGTCGATGGACCACAGCACCGAGTAGTAGTCCGAGATGGCCGCCACCATGTCCATGCCGGACAGGAAGGCCAGATGGCACTGGGGGATGGCCTGCCTGGCGATGGCCGCGCTGGGGGTGATGCCCAGCCTGGCGATCATCTCCGCCGCCGCGTCCTGGTTGTTGTTCACAAAATCGATGGAGTCCTTGTAATCAGCCAGGAAGTGGGACACCAGGTCGGAATAGGTCTCGGCAAACTCGGTGCGGGCCACCACGGCGGTCATGATGAGCTGGCTGCCGCTCTTCAGGCCGTCCCACGCCTCGGTGAGGTCGATGGCCTGGCGCACCTTGCCCTCGCCCTTCATGATGGCGGCGGTGGCGGCGGGGACGGGCAGCATGGCGCACTCGATCTCGCCGGACAGCAGCTTGGCGCTGATCTCGGAGGCGTCGGCAAAGACCACCTCCACATCCTTCCCAACCTCCAGGCCGTTCTCCTGGAGCAGGTAGCGCAGAACGTACTCCGGGTTGGCCCCCTGCCCTGCGGCATAGACGGTCTTGCCCGCCAGGTCGGCCATGGAATTGATGTTGGCGGTCCCGCCGCCCTCCAGGATATGCAGCACTCCCAGGGTGCCCACGGCGATGATCTTCACGCCCCCGTCCGTCTTGTTATAGAGGTTCACCGCCACGTTGGAGGCCACGGTGGCGATGTCAATCTCCCCCTTGGTCAGCCCCGCCACCAGCTCGCTGTTGTCGCTGGCGATGGTGTAGCTGTAGCCGCTTCGGTGGAGGGCGGCGGGGTTGTTGTCGATGTTGTCCAGCAGCCTGGCCGCCCCCACCCCAGTGGGGCCGGACAGCACCGCGATGCGCGTACCCGGACCGGGCTCCACGTCGGTGATCCCGCCGGAGGGCTCCTGGGTGGGCTGGGGGCCGGGCTCCTGGCTGGGGGGCGCCGGCTCGGAGGCCGCCTCGGAGGGCACGCCGGAGGGCTCCTCCGCCGCAGGCCTGCAGGCAGCCAGGGTGAACAGCAGGGACAAGGCCAGCAAAAGGGCCGGGAGTTTCATGTGTCTCATGGTCTGGTTCCTTTCTTCACAGGCCGGGCGGGTTCGTCCCGCCCGCAATGGCTGAATTTGTCACGGATAGATTTTAGTCGTGAAAGTCCCCAATGTCAAGGGCTGGCAGGGGGCAATTTATTTACCATTTCTTAACGAGCACCCCCTTGTATTTTCCGCGTGGCTCCGTTATACTAGGGGACGGTCTAAAGTTGACATAATCCGAGGCCTTTCGACAGGCCCGTTTTGAAAGGAAGCCGCCCTCATGAGTACTCCGGCCAAGCGCAAGTCCCGCAGCAAGGCATCTCCCTTGGTCCGGCTGGCCAAGGTCCTCTACTTCGTTTTGTTCGGCCTGTCCCTGGCGGTGGTGATCGGCTTCGCCGCGCTGAAGCTGTTCGCCCCCGAACCCACGGTGGAGGGGCAGGTCACCATTCCTCCCCAGCCCGCCGGGCCGTCCGCCCCTCCCGCCGCGTCCGACGACCCGGCGGACCCCACCCCCACCCCCCTGGTGCTCACCCGCCGGAAGGGGGTCTACACCTGCCTGCTGCTGGGCGTGGCGGACATGGGGGGCAGCGACACCATCATGCTGGGCGTGTTCGACACCAAGGCGAAAACCGCCTCCCTTATCTCCATTCCCCGGGACACGGTGATCTACTCCGACGGAAAGTACCGTAAGATCAACTCCACCTATGCCGGGGGCGAGACGGCTGTGGCCGCCGCGGTGCGCGATCTGCTGGGCGTGCCGGTGGACTACTACGTATCGGTAAATCTGAAGGCGTTTTCCTCCATTGTGAACCAGATCGGCGGGGTGTGGTTCGACGTGCCGGTGGATATGGATTACGATGATCCCCTCCAGGACCTGCACATCCACATCAAGGCGGGCTACCAGCTGCTGGACGGCAAAAATGCGGAGGGCGTCATGCGCTGCCGCAACTGCTACCCCAGCGCCGACATCGGCCGCACCGCCACCCAGCGCGCCTTCCTCACCGCCCTGGCCAAGCAGGCCATCACCCCCTCCAACGTGACCAACGTCACCGCCCTCATCAACACCTTCAGCCAGTATGTGACCTCCGACATGCCGCTGAACGACATGGTGTTCTTCGGCACCCAGGCCATCGGCATGGACCTGGATTCCGCCCTCAGCACCGCCTCCCTGGAGGGGGAGTGGATCAGCCCCTACTGGCAGCTGGACGACGAGGCCGTGCTGGAGCTGGTCAACAGCCTGGGCATTTACGAGGAGACCGTCCCCGCCCAGGCGCTGCATATCGTCCACCCGTAACCGGGGCATCCCCCGGAAAGCGCCGCGGCCAGGACGGCGCCCGCCCCGCCGGGGCGGGGCATTCGGAGCAAAAAGGGGCCCCGCATCTCACGATGCGGGGCCCCTTTTTGCTCCGGCGCAGGTTAAAGTACCTGCCCTGCACCGAATAAATCACATTGCCCTATCAGCGGCGTCACTCCAGTTCCACCGTCGCCGGGGGCTTGGAGGTGATGTCGTACACCACCCGGTTGACCCCCTTCACCTCGTTGACGATGCGCACGCTCACCCGGTCCAGCAGCTCATAGGGGATGCGGGCCCAGTCCGCCGTCATGAAGTCGTCGGTGGTCACCGCCCGCAGTGCCACGGCATAGTCGTAGGTCCGCCCGTCCCCCATCACCCCCACCGAGCGCATGTTGGTGAGCGCGGCGAAAAACTGGCTCAGGCGCTTGTCCTCCCCGGCCCGGGCCATCTCCTCCCGGAAAATGGCGTCCGCCTCCCGGAGCATGTCCAGCTTGTCCCTTGTCACCGCCCCGATCACCCGGATGGCCAGCCCCGGCCCGGGGAAGGGCTGGCGGGCCACCAGGTATTCCGGCAGGCCCAGCTCCCGGCCCAGCTGGCGCACCTCGTCCTTGAACAGCAGGCGCAGGGGCTCTATGATCTCCTTGAAATCCACGCAGTCGGGAAGGCCGCCCACATTGTGGTGGCTTTTGATGACGGCGGCGTCCCCCGCCCCCGACTCGATCACGTCGGGGTAGATGGTGCCCTGGGCCAGGTATTCCACCGCGCCCACCTTTTTGGCCTCGTCCTCAAACACCCGGATGAACTCCTCGCCGATGATCTTCCGCTTGCGCTCCGGCTCCTCCACGCCGGACAGCCTGGAGAGGAACCGCTCCGACGCGTCCACCCGGACAAAGTTCATGGCCCATGGGGAGAAGGCCGCTTCCACCTCGTCCCCCTCGTTTTTCCGCATGAGGCCGTGGTCCACAAACACGCAGGTGAGCTGCCCGCCCACCGCCTCGGCCAGCAGCGCCGCCGCCACCGACGAGTCCACCCCGCCGGACAGGGCCAGCAGCACCCTGCCGTCCCCGATCCTGTCCCGCAGGGCCTGGACGGCGGTGCGCTTATAGTCGCCCATGGTCCAGTCCCCCGCCGCGTGGCACACGTCGCAGAGGAAGCGGCGGAGCATATCCGTCCCGTGCCGGGTGTGATTCACCTCCGGGTGGAACTGCACGCCGTAGAACCCCCGCTTTTCGTCGGCAATGGCCACATTGGGGCAAGCGGCGCTGCGGGCCGCCAGGGCAAAGCCCTTCGGTACCTTTTCCATGTAGTCCCCGTGGCTCATCCAGGTGACGCCGGACCGGGGCAGGCCCCGGAACAGCGCGCAGTCGGCGTCGAACCAGGTCTGCGTCTTTCCGTACTCCCGGGCGGAGTCGTCCTGGGCGGCGGTGACCCGCCCCCCCAGCATCTGGGCCATCAATTGGCATCCGTAGCAGATGCCCAGGATGGGAACCCCCCAGGTGAAAATGGCCGGGTCCACCTTGGGCGC
Source organism: uncultured Oscillospiraceae bacterium (assembly GCA_910584835.1). Classification (GTDB taxonomy): domain Bacteria; phylum Bacillota; class Clostridia; order Oscillospirales; family Oscillospiraceae; genus Enterenecus. The sequence continues at coordinate 9,640 of CAJUEG010000019.1, forward strand.
GCCGTCCAGATACACCGAATTGGGCCCCCCGGTGAAGATGATCCCGATGGGCTCCATGGCCCGCAGCTCCTCCAGCGGCGCGGTATAGGGCTTTACCTCGCAGTACACCCCGCACTCCCGCACCCTGCGGGCGATGAGCTGGTTATACTGCCCGCCGAAATCCAGCACGATCACAGTCTGATGGGCCATAGGCGCCCCGCCTCCTTCTCAGTTAAAAGCAAACAAACGTTTCAAGTGAAACAATACCCAGTCAGCGCCACAGGAAGTCGTCCAGCTCGCCGCCGGCAAACACAACCGTCCCCTCATGCTTCTCCTCGTCCCGCACCGGGAGGAAGGGGTCCAGCACCGTGACCCGCCCGGCGCATTCGGGGCAGCGGTACTGGATGGCCCCGCAGGCGTACATACCCGGGGGGATATCCGCCTTTTTGTCCACGATATAGAGGTTTTTCCGATAGAACTCCGGGTCCTTGTGCTCCGTGTAGTGGCCCACGCTGACGCCGGGCATGGCAAAGAGCTGCTTGCGGGCCTTTTCCATCCCACAGTTACACTGGCGGCACCAGTCGTCCTGGTATTTCCGCAGCCACCTGTCGATCAGTCCCATCTCACGCGCCTTCTTTCTGCCCCCGGGCCTGGTCCAGCACCTGGACCCAGAGGTCGGCCTTGGAGATGCCCTCCAGCACCTTCGCGTCGTTCATCTTCCAGCGCTGGTTGGAGATGAAGGTGTTCACCCGGATTTTGATGCCGTCGATCTCAAACAGGAAGCTCACCCGGCTGGTGCCCCGGAGGAAGCCCGCGCCCCCGGCGCCGTCGTCCGTCCACGCCCTGGCCACCCGGGCGGCGGGGACCACCTGGACCTGGAACGGATTCCAGAAGAACAGCAGGCCGATCCTGCCCTTGGCAATGTCCATGGACACCACGCAGCCGTCGCTGTAGAAGATCTGGCGGCGGTCGACGCCCATCTCGTCCAGCTGCTTCACCATCCGCTTCTTGCCCAGCCTGTAGATGTTCCTGGGGGCGAAGATCCACCAGAGCACCGCCAAAATGGGCACCGCGAACATGCACACCACCGCCCCCGTGCCGCCGTCCCGGAAAAAGGTGTAGCCGATGAACAGGCTCACCGCGGCGGCGGCCAGCGGGACCAGAATATAGCTGAGCAGGTACGCGTAGTTGATCTTTTTCACTTGGTCGGTTTTCATGGTCTGTTCTCCTTTTCTCAAATAGTTTTATGCGCCGCCCCCGGCGGCCTGGGTGCGGGCTTCAGTCCCACTCGCTTTTCTGTTCCTCCCCCTTTTTCTGCCGCGGGGCGAAGAAGAAGGGAAACAGCCCCAGCTTGGCCCCCAGCGAGTGGAACAGCGGAAAGCACACCAGAATGGTGACGACCTGCACCGTGCCGGTATAGCGCTGGGCGTAGTCCTCCTGGACCGCCTTGCCCCCCGTCCCCAGCATGTCGATATAGAAATCGTGGCGGCTCAGGGGCTCGCTGTACTCGATCTGGTGCAGAAAGCTCTCGCTGCTCTCCAGGTTATCGTACACCACCCGGCCCACCGGGAGGGTGTTCACGCCGGAGAAGTGATCCCCCTCCGACTGGACGCTGTCCGAGTTGATGACGGCGGCCACCAGCTCCCCCGAGGGCAGGGTGACGGCGTTCATGTAGCGGCCGTCATAGTAACCGCCGCCCCGGTTGCAGTACTCAATCCCGTCGGACAGGATGGTGAAGGTGTCGTGGCTCAAAATATCGGCCACGCTCTGGGCGCGGAACACCTCCGGCCCCGCCTTTCCCCCGACGTCGCCGTCGGCCACGGTATGCTCCTCCACATGCCGCTCATACAGGCCGGGCAGGATCAGCTCGGTGAGCTTCACCGTCCCCAGGCTGACCGCGAAGGCCAGCAGCAGGCACAGCCAGATGTCAAACCTCATTCGGGTGTAGCGCATGACCAGTCCCCCCTCAATTTTCCGGCGCGCCCCGGGGCAGTTTTGTATTGTACCGCATCTCCGAAAAAAAAACAAGAATATCTCCCCCTCTTTTTCCGCATATTATCAGGGAAACGAGGTGTTACCATGTTCATCGTCCTCATCCGCACCGTGGCGCTCTATCTGTTCATCGTCGTGGGCATCCGCCTTTTGGGCAAGCACCAGATCGGACAGCTGGAGCCCTCCGAGCTGGTGCTCACCCTCATCATCGCCGACCTGGCCTCCGTCCCCATGCAGGACAACGGCATTCCCCTGCTGTCCGGGCTGATCCCCATCCTGGTGCTGCTGGCCCTGTCCTCCATCATTTCCGTGCTCTGCACCAAGTCCATCCGCTTCCGCGCCCTGCTGTGCGGGCGGCCCTCGGTGGTGGTGGAAAACGGCCAGGTGGTGCAGGCGGAGCTGAAGAAAAACCGCCTCACCCTGGACGAGCTGATGGAGGAGCTGCGCATCCAGGGCTATGCCGACTTCAAGTCCATCAAGTACGCGCTGCTGGAGACCAACGGCCAGCTGTCCGTGCTGCCCTACGCCGCCGACAAGCCCGCCACCGCCGCCCAGGTGGGCGCGGCGGTCCAGGAGACGGGGCTGCCCGTGGTGCTCATCAGCGACGGGCGGCTGCTGGAGCACAACCTGCGGGGGATGGGCTATGAGCGCAACTGGCTGGAAAAGCAGCTGGCCGCCCACGGCCTCCACTCCCACCGGCAGGCGTTTCTGCTCACGGTTGACGAGGGGGGCAGCACCTGCTGCATCCCCAAAAAGGAGGCAAAACCATGAGACGGCTGTATCTCTCCGCCGCGCTGATTTTTTTGCTGGCCGGCCTGTCGGGGCTGCACGTCTGGCACCTGAACGGGTTCACCAGCCAGCTCACCGGCCTGCTCACCCAGGCCCAGCAGCAGGTCCGGCAGGAGAACTGGACCGGGGCCGCCCTGCTCACCCGCGAGGCCAAAGAGCACTGGATGGACCACGAGGGCTATCTCCACACCACCCTGCACCACGCCGACATCGACGCCATCCTCATCTCCATGGACGAGGTCCTGGCCTTCCTGGAGGGGGGCGAAAAGCAGCCCGCCGAGTACGCCGCCGCCAACGCCCGGCTGCTCACCCAGCTGGAGCTTTTGGTGGAGGCGGAGCTGCCCACACTGACGAATTTGTTATGAGGAAGGGCGCCCCACCCTCACCAATCTGCTGAAGGCGCGGCCCCCGCCGGCAGGCGGGGGCTTTCGTCTGCCCCCTTGTTTCTCCCGGCGAGTTGTGGTATAATTTGCATTCAAGCATAAAATAGGTATGGAATCGCTTTGCTGTGGAGGAACGCTTTATGAAAATTGTTGTTTTGGCCGGCGGACTCAGCGACGAGCGCAACGTCTCCCTGTCCAGCGGGTGCAAGGTGTGCGCCGCCCTGCGGCAGCGGGGGCATGAGGCCGCCCTGGTCGATATGTATTTGGGCACCCAGGCGGAGGCCCAGGCCCTGTTCTCCGCCCCCATCCCGGAGGAGCTGACCAGGATCGGCCGCCAGGCCCCGGACCTGGCGGCGGTCAAGGCCTCCCGCCCCGCGGGGGGGGACAGTCAGTTCGGCCCCGGCGTGCTGGAGGCGTGCCGCATGGCGGACGTGGTGTTCCTGGGCCTCCACGGGGCCTGCGGGGAGGACGGCCGGGTGCAGGCGGCCCTGGACCTGCTGGGCATCCCCTATACGGGATCGGGGTACCTGGGCAGCGCCATCGCCATGGACAAGGACCTGACCAAGCGCCTGGCGGCGCCCCTGGGCGTGGCCACCCCCAGGTGGGAGCTGGTGAGGTATACCGCGGACGACATACCCGCCCTGGCCGCCCGGCTGGAGACCCCCTGCGTGGTCAAGCCGGTGGCCTCCGGGTCCTCCATCGGCGTGTCCATCGTCAGCCGCCGGGCGGACCTGCCCGCCGCCCTCACCGGGGCGCTGGCCCACGGCGGGGTGTGCGTGGTGGAGCAGTACATAGCCGGGCGGGAAATCCAGGTGGGCATTTTGGAGGGTAAGGCCCTGCCCTCCATCGAAATCATACCCAAGGCCGGCTTTTACGACTATGAGAACAAGTACCAGCCCGGCGCGGCGGAGGAGATCACCCCCGCCCCCATCCCGCCGGAGTGGGAAAAACGGCTGGGACAGGCCGCGCTGGACGTGTTCCACGCCCTGGGGCTGTCGGTGTATGCCCGGGCGGACTTCATCGTCACCCAGGACGGCACCCCCTGGTTTTTGGAGATCAACACCCTGCCCGGCATGACCCCCACCAGCCTGCTGCCCCAGGAGGCGGCGGCGGTGGGCATCGGCTACGGCGAGCTGTGCGAGCGCATCATAGAAGCGTCCCTGGCCGCCCGGAAAGCGCAGCGGTAGGCGCGGGCTTGGACCGGAGCGGGCTTTGCGGGCCGTAAACCGCGCCGCGGCCCTGTCCGTGAAGCGGGACGGAAAGGAAACGGCCCCGCCGTGCGTCCGGCAAGGGAGTACGGCGATCATTGGGAAATGAGAGGAGCGCCACTTATGGAGGCACTGACACTGAGACAGCTGCTGGAGGCGGTGAACGGCACCCTGCTGGGGGACTTTGACGATCTGGACGCCCAGGCGGTCCAGGTGAGCACCGACAGCCGGAGCATCGCCCCCGGCTGCCTGTTCATCCCCCTGGAGGGGGAGCGGTTCGACGGCCACTCCTTTATCAGCGCCGCGCTGGAGGCGGGGGCGGCCGGCTGCCTCACCGCCCGGGAGCGGGAGAGCTATCTGCCCGGCAAATTCTACGTCAAGGTGCGCTCCACCCAGCGCGCCCTGTGGGAGCTGGCCAGGTACTACAGAAACCTGTTCCCCATCCCCTTCGTCGCCGTCACCGGCTCGGTGGGCAAAACCACCACCAAGGACATGACGGCGGCGGTGCTGGGGGCGAAGTTCTGCGTCCACAAGACGGAGGGGAACTTCAACAACGACATCGGCGTGCCCCTCACCCTGCTCAAGCTGGAAAAGCGGCACCAGGTGTGCGTGGTGGAGCTGGGCATGGACCACGCCGGGGAGATCGACAACCTGGCCCGGCTGGTGGAGCCGGACATGGCCCTCATCACCAACATCGGCGACGCCCACATTGAAAACCTGGGCAGCCGGGAGAACATCTTCAAGGCCAAGTGCGAGATCTTCCCCCACTTGAAAAAGAACGGCCTGGCCGTCCTCAACGGGGACGACCCCATGCTGGCCGCCCTGCGGGGGACGCTGCCCCAGCGCACCGTGTTTGTGGGCAGGGATGAGGGGCTGGACTACACCGCCCGGGACCTGTCCAGCGACGGCGCGGGCCATCTGTTCTGCCGGGTCAGGACCCCCCGCAGCCAGTTCGAGGTCAATATACCCGCCCTGGGCAGCCATATGATCTACCCCACCCTCATGGCCGCCGCGGTGGCCGAGGCGCTGGGCATGGCCCCCGACGAGATCATCCGGGGCATCGGGGCCTTCCTCCCCACCAAAATGCGGATGAACATCGTGCGCTGCAAGGGCGATATCGTCATACTCAACGATGCATACAACGCCAACCCCCAGTCCATGCGGGCCGCCGCCGCCGTGCTGGGCGACGCCCAGGGCCGCCGGAAGGTGGCGGTGGTGGGGGATATGAAGGAGCTGGGCCCCGGCTCCGAGCAGTTCCACCGGGCGGTGGGGGGCTACTTCGCCCAGTCCGGTGCGGACCGGCTCATCGCTGTGGGCGACCTGGCCCGGTTCATGGCCGAGGGGGCCAGGGAGGCGGGGCTGGAACAGGCGGACTACTTCCCCACCCTGGACGCCGCCAAAAACGCCCTGTCCCGGGAGCTTCGGGCGGGGGTTACCATCCTGGTCAAGGCGTCCAGGTCCATGGCGTTTGAGAAAATCGTAGATTATCTGTTGGAAAACGTCCCGCAATAGAGGAATCCATTGAAGTCCGGCGCAAGGAGAACATCTACCCATGATTGACATACAGCTGACCGGCCTGGTCAAGGAGTTCGAGGTCGGCAAACGAATTTTAGACGGCTTCTCCCTCCAGATTGAGGAGGGGGAGCGGGTGGGCCTGCTGGGCCGCAACGGCGCGGGCAAGACCACCATCTTCCGCATGATGACCGGGCAGGTCCGCCCCGACGAGGGGACCATCGCCGTCGCCCCGGGCAAGCGGCTGGGGCTCATCTCCCAGATTCCTGTCTACCCCGAGGGCTACACTGTCCGGGACGTGCTGGACACCGCCTTCGCCCCCCTCCACGCCATGGAGAAGGAGCTGGCCGGCCTGGCCGCCCGGATGGGGGAAAACGCCGACCCCGCCGTGATGGCCCGGTACGACCAGCTCACCGCCGCCTTTGAGCTGGGGGGCGGCTACGACACCGAGACACGGCTCAATAAAGTCTGCAACGGCCTGGGCATCGGGGCAGATATGCGCTCGCGCCCCTTTGACGCGCTGTCCGGCGGGGAAAAGACCCGGATCAACCTGGCAAGGCTCATTCTGGAGGACACCGACATCCTCCTGCTGGACGAGCCCACCAACCACCTGGACCTGAACGCCACCGAGTGGCTGGAGGGCTATCTGGAGCGGTTCAAGGGCACGGTGCTGGCCATCTCCCACGACCGCTGGTTCCTGGACAAGGTGGTGCGCCGGGTGGCGGAGATCCAGGACGGCAGGGCGGAGCTGTACGCGGGCAACTACTCCTTCTATGTGGAGGAGAAGGAGAAGCGGTATCAGGAGCGGCTCAAGCAGTACGAAAAGGAGCAGGCCAAGATCGCCCAGCTGGAGGCCGCGGCGGAGCAGATGCGCATGTGGGCCTTTAAGGGCAACGACAAGCAGTACAAGCGGGCCATCAATATGGAGCGGCGGATCGAGCGCATGCGCACCACCGACAGGCCCACAAAGGAGCGCAGGCTGGCCGCCCGCTTCGGCGAGCGGGAGTTCCACGGGGACGAGGCCCTGGTGGTCACCGAGCTGAAAAAGTCCTTCGGGGCGCGCACCCTGTTCGACCACATCAATTTGGAGGTAACCGGCGGGGAGCGCATCGCCCTGCTGGGGGACAACGGCACCGGCAAGTCCACCTTTATCAAGCTCATCATGGGGGAGGAGACCCCGGATTCCGGCTCCATCTACCTGGGGCCCTCCATCCGCATCGGGTATCTGCCCCAGATCATCCACTTCGACCGGCCCGACCGCAACCTGGTGGACACCATGCTCTACGCCCAGAACTGCACCACCCAGGAGGCGAGGGACCGGCTGGCCTCCTTCAAGTTCCGGGGGGAGGACGTGTTCAAGGAGGTGTCCGCCCTGTCCGGCGGGGAGCAGTCCCGGCTGCGCCTTTGCATGCTGATGGACAGCCGGATCAACCTGCTCATCCTGGACGAGCCCACCAACCACCTGGACATCGACTCCCGGGAGTGGATCGAGGAGGCGGTGGAGGAGTACGGCGGCAACCTGCTGTTCGTCTCCCACGACCGCTACTTTATTGAGAAGTTCGCCACCAGGGTGTGGATGCTGGAAAACGGGCAGATCACCGACTTCCGCGGCACTTATACCGAATTCAGGGCCTTCCGGGAGCGGCAGGAAGCGCTGTCGCGCTCCGCCTGTTCGCGGCGCGGTTCTAAGGTCTCCGACTCTGCAAGGTGCCTTGAGCCCCCAAAGAACGGGGCCGCAGACCCCTCGTGCCGCTCCGGCCTTAGCCCGCTGCTCACAACGGCTCCGCAGCCAAAGCGCGGCGGCACCAAGGAGCTGGAAAAGCAGGTGCGGGCCGCCGAGCGGGCGGTGGAAAAGGCGGAGGTCCGGCTGGACGAGCTCAGCCAGGAGGCCGAGGAGGCCGCGTCCGACTATCTCAGGCTCCAGGAGATTTACAAGGAGCGGGAGGCGGTGGAGGACGAGCTGGCCCACCTGTATACCCAGTGGGAGGAGCTGGCGGCGGAGCTGGAAGAGGCGAAAGGATGACATAGAGACATGGGATACAAAAGCTGCCGGGGCGACCGCCCGCAGAACAACAGGAGGCGCTGGCTGGCCGCCCTGCTGGTGCTGATTGCGGCCGGGCTGCTGGTCTTCGCGGCACTGGAGGTATACATCGGCCTCCACAGCCGGGGAAAAACGGTGTCGGCGGACGCCAACCCCCAGGTCATGGTCATCTTCGGCTGTCAGATGCGCCCCGACGGGCCGTCCGTTCTGCTCAAGGACCGGCTGGACACCGCCCTGGCTTACTGGGAGGAACACAAAGATATCAGGATCGTGGTCACCGGCGGCAAGGGGGACGACGAGCACGTCTCTGAGGCCCGGGGGATGTACGACTACCTCACCGCCCGCGGGGTGGACGGGGACAGCATCTATATGGAGGATCAGTCCCGGAACACCTGGCAGAACGTCAACTACACCTTTGCCCTCATGGAGCGGGAGGGGTGGAACCTCACGGACGACGTGCTGCTGGTGTCCAGCGGGTTCCATCTGGCCCGCATTGAGCTGCTCTGGGACCGGGCCCGCGCCCAGGCGCTGCGCGGCCAGCCATATAACGGCCAGTATGTCTCCACCCTGGCCGCGCCGGTGAGCCACGCGCCGTCGGCGGTGCAGATGTTTTTCCGGGAGCCGCTGGCCCTGGTGAAGTCCTTTCTCTTTGACCGGGGGTAGGGGCGCACATTGTGCGCCCGCCCTTCGATCACACAACATAACCGCGGGTGCACATTGTGCGCCCCTACAGTTGAACACAAGACAGGTGATGCAGGATAGACGCGCAGTTGAAAACCATTGAATTGAGATACCAGGAGCTGGAGGCCCGGCTGGCCGCCAACGAGACCTATGCCGACCCAGAGCTGGTGTCCCGCCTCAACCGGGAGCAGAAGGAGCTGGAGCCGCTGGTATCCGCCTACCGGGCGCTGTGCAAAGCGCAGGCCGACCTGGCGGACGGGTCGGAGCTGCTGGGCGACCCGGAGATGCGTGAGCTGGCCCAGCAGGAGATAGCCCAGGCCAGGGACGACATCGAGCGGCTGGAGCGGGAGATCAAGATTCTGCTCCTGCCAAAAGACCCCAACGACGGCAAGAACGTCATCATGGAGATCCGGGCCGGGGTGGGGGGGGAGGAGTCCGCCCTGTTCGCCCACTCCCTCACCCGGATGTATACCATGTACGCGGAAAAGCGGGGCTGGAAGGTGGAGATCAACTCCGCCAGCGAGACGGAATTAGGTGGAGTAAAGGAAATCTCCTTTACAATCGAGGGGGACGGGGCCTGGTCCCGGATGAAGTTCGAGAGCGGCGTCCACCGGGTCCAGCGGGTGCCCGAGACGGAGTCCGGCGGGCGGGTGCACACATCCACCGTCACCGTGGCGGTGCTGCCCGAGATGGAGACGGTGGACGTGGAACTGAACCCTGCCGACGTGGAGATGCAGGTGTTCCGCTCCTCCGGGGCGGGGGGGCAGCACATCAACAAGACCTCCTCCGCCGTGCGCCTCATCCACAGGCCCACGGGGACGGTGGTGGAGTGCCAGCAGGAGCGCTCCCAGTTCCAGAACCGGGAGAAGGCCATGCGGCTGCTGGCCTCCATCCTCTATGACCGGGAACAGGAGCGCATCCAGTCCGAGTACGGGGAGAACCGCCGCAGCCAGGTGGGCACGGGCATGCGCAACGAGCGCATCCGCACCTACAACTTCCCCCAGGGGCGGCTCACCGACCACCGGGTGGGGCTGACGCTGTACAAGCTGGACGCGGTGATGGACGGCGATTTGGACGAGATCATCGACGCGCTGGTGGCCGACCATCAGGCAAAGCAGTTGGCCGAACGGGGGTAGCGGCGTGTTTCTTGAAGGAGCCCCTGGGCCAGCTACGGCGGTTGGGCGCGTTTGGCGCAGACCTCAACATACAAATAAAGGGGGGACTGGCCCGGGCCGAGAGAAAGGAACGCGCCGCTACCCCGGGAAAGAGTATTTAAATGTTTTCTCATATCATTTTTGACCTGGACGGCACCCTTCTGAATACCATCGACGACCTGGCGGACGCGGGCAACCACGTCTGCGCCGCCCACGGCTGGCCCACCCACACGGTGGACCAGTTCAAATACATGGTGGGCAACGGCATCCCCAGCCTGGTGTCCCGGTTCACCCCGGACGGACTGGAGGAGGAGGAACTGGCCCAGGCGCTGGCGGAGTTCTCCGCCTATTACGGCGAACACAAGGAGGACAAGACCGCCCCCTACCCCGGCGTGCCGGAGCTTCTTGATTCCCTGAAAGGGGCGGGAATGCGCCTGGCGGTGCTGTCCAACAAGGCCCACGCCCTGGCGGGGCCGGTGGTGGAGCACTATTTCCCCGGCGTGTTTGAATATGTCCAGGGGGCCCTCCCCGGCGCGCCGCTCAAGCCCGACCCCACCCTGCTCCACGCGCTGATGGAGAGCATCGGCGCCAGGCCCGAGACCACCCTGTTTGTGGGGGACAGCGGCGTGGACGTGCTCACGGGCAAAAACGGCGCTCTGACGGTGTGCGGCGTGCTGTGGGGCTTCCGGGACCGGGCGGAGCTGGAGGGCGCCGGGGCGGACTATGTGGTTGAAAAGCCGGAGGAGCTCACCGCCATCGCCGCCGGCGCCGCCCTTCTCTCCCCCGGACAGGCCGCTTTGGCGGCGGAGCTGCTCCGGCAGGGCCGCCTGGTGGCCCTCCCCACCGAGACGGTGTACGGCCTGGCCGCCGACGCCACCCAGGAGAGAGCCGTCCGGGCCAACTACGACGCCAAGGGCCGCCCCGAGACTAAGCCGCTGAATGTGCTGGTGGACGGGATGCAAATGGTGGAAACGGTGTGCCGGGACATCCCGGAGGACGCGTACAAGCTGGCCGGCGCCTTTTGGCCGGGACCGCTGACCATGATTTTGTGGGGAAACGGAACACTTCCGTCTATTGTCCCCGCCGGGGGGGCCACCCAGGGGGTGCGCTGCCCCGACCACCCGGCTGCCCTGGCGGTGATCCGGGCGCTGGGCAGGCCGCTGGCCTGCCCCTCCGCCAACCTGTCCGGGCGTCCCAGCCCCAAGTCCGCCGCCGACGTGCTGGCCCAGCTGGGCGGGCGGATCGACGGGGTGCTGGACGGCGGCGTGTGCAGCGTGGGGGTGGAGTCCACCATCCTGGACCTCACCGTGACGCCCTACCGCATTCTGCGCCGGGGCGGGCTGGGCCGGGAACGGCTGGAGGCCGTGCTGGGGCCCGGCAGACTTGAAACCGATTGAAAGGAAATTGAATCAGACCATGAACATAGAGGTAAAAAATCAAATTGCCATCGTCCGGGAGCCGGGGGTGCTTGTCACCGGCGGCCCCTCCGCCATGGAGCTGCTGGCCACGGTGCGGTATGAGACGGGCTGCTCCGCCGTGATCCTGTTCAAGGAGCAGCTGGACGAGTCCTTTTTCCGCCTGTCCACCGGGCTGGCGGGGGAGGTGCTGCAAAAATTTGTCAACTATCAGATGAAGCTGGCCGTTGTGGGCGACTTCTCCGGTTATGACAGCAAGCCCCTCCGGGACTTCATCCGGGAGAGCAACCAGGGCCGCCAGGTCTGCTTCCAGCCCGACGAGGGGGCGGCGCTGGCCTGGCTGGAGCGGGCGGGAGCATGACCGTCATCGGCATCACCGGCCCCACCGGGGCGGGCAAGACCACCGTTTTGAACGTGCTGGAAGAGATGGGCGGGGCCGCGGCGGACTGCGACCAGGTGTATCACGGTCTGCTGCGCACCAGCGCCCCCCTCCAGGCAGAGCTTCGCGCCCGGTTCGGCGGGAAAATTTTTGCGGAAAATGGGGGCTTGCGCCGGAAGGAACTTGGTGCTATTGTATTTGAGGACCCGCAGGCGCTGGCCGACCTGAACGCCGTCACCCACCGGCACATCATCGCCGAGCTGAAGCGGCTGATTGAGCGGGCCCGGGCGGAAAACCGCCCGGCCATCGCCCTGGACGCCATCGCCCTCATTGAGAGCGGGGCGGCGGAGCTGTGCGATGTGACCATCGCCGTCACCGCCCCCGAGGATGTCCGCGTGGGGCGCATCATGGCCCGGGAGGGCATTTCGGAGGCCTATGCGCGCGCGCGGGTGCGGGCGCAGAAGCCCGGCTCCTGGTTCGAGGAGCACTGTACCTATACCCTGCGCAACAACGGGGACCGGGCCGGATTTGAAGCCCGAGCCCGGTCCCTGCTGACACAAATTCTTGATTAAGGAGGATATTTGACATGGAAGAGAAAACGCCGGGCCAGCAGCTGCGGGAGGCGCTGCTGAACGAGAGAAAAAACGGCTGGGACGTGGTGGATGAGGCCACCCAGCGGGCCATCTCCGAATACTGCGAGGGCTATAAGACCTTCCTGAACAAGGGCAAGACGGAGCGGGACTGCGTGGACTACACGGTGGAGCTGGCCCAGGCCGCCGGCTTCGTCCCCTTTGAGCGGGGCATGGAGCTCCAGCCCGGGGCCAAGGTGTACCGGGTGAACCGGGGCAAGGGTGTCAACCTGGCCGTCATCGGCTCCGCGCCCCTGGACCAGGGGGTGTCCATCACCGCCTCCCACATCGACAGCCCCCGGCTGGACCTGAAGCCCACCCCCCTCTATGAGGACAGCGAGCTGGCCTTTTTCAAGACCCACTATTACGGCGGCATCCGCAAGTATCAGTGGGTGACCATCCCCCTGGAGCTGCGGGGGGTCGTCGCCATGAAGGACGGCTCCATTGTCCGCGTGGCGGTGGGCTCCCACCCCGGCGACCCGCTGTTCACCATCGACGACCTGCTCCCCCACCTGGGCTCCGACCAGTCCAAGAAGCCCCTGGGAGAGGCCATCCCCGCCGAAAACCTGAACATCCTGGTGGGCAGCCGCCCCCTCAAAGACGACGACGGCAAGGACCGGGTGAAGCTGGCGGTGATGAAGCTGCTCTACGACCACTACGGCATCCGGGAGGCGGACTTCATCTCCGCCGAGATCGAGGCCGTCCCCGCCTTCAACGCGGTGGACATCGGCTTTGACCGCTCCCTCATCGGGGCCTACGGCCACGACGACCGGGTGTGCGGCTACGCCGGGCTGAAGGCCCTGCTGGACCTGGACGGCGTGCCCGTGCGCACCGCCGTGTGCGTGCTGGCGGACAAGGAGGAGATCGGCTCCGAGGGGGTGAGCGGCATGCAGTCCGCTTTCTTCGAGACCTTCGTGGGCGACCTGTGCGCCAGCCAGAAGGTGCCCCTGCGGGTGTGCCTGGAGAAATCCTTCTGCCTGTCCACCGACGTGACGGCGGCCTTCGACCCCAACTTTGCCGAGGTGTACGAGAAGAACAACTCCGCCAAGGTGAACTACGGCGTGGGGCTGTGCAAGTACACCGGCTCCCGGGGCAAGGGAGGCGCCTCCGACGCCGGGGCCGAGGTAGTGGCCTACGTCCGCCGCCTGCTGGACGACAAGGGCGTTTTGTGGCAGATGGCCGAGCTGGGCAAGACCGACCAGGGCGGCGGCGGCACCGTGGCCTGCTACATGGCCAACCGCAACATCGACACCCTGGACGCGGGCGTGCCCGTATTGAGCATGCACTCCCCCTTTGAGACCGTGTCCAAGCTGGACTGCTACATGACCTACGCCGCCTGCAAGGCGGTGTACCAGGGGTGAGCGCGGTCCACTTGGAACCTATCGGCCCGGATAATTGGCGCGAACCCCTGGCCGTCCGGGAGGACCAGCGGCGGTTCGTGAGCGGCCCCGGCGGGATATTGGCCCGGGCCTACGCCTACCGGGGCCTGGGCAGCCAGGCCAGACTGATTTTGGACGGCGACATCCCCGTGGGGATGCTGCTGTATTACAACTGGCCTGAGCGCGGGCAGTATGTGTTCAGCCACCTGCTCATCGACCAGCGGTACCAGCGCCGCGGCTTCGGCGAGGCCGCCGCCCGGCTGGCCCTGGACGAGATGCGGGCGGACGGCCGCTATTCCCAGGTCGGCCTGTGCTATGTGGAGGGTGACGAGCCCGCCCGGCTGCTGTACGAGAAGCTGGGTTTCCGCCGCACCGGCGAGGCGGACGGGGACGAGATTATCATGGAGCTTACCCTATAGACGGATAAAAAACCCCCTTTTTGCGGATACTGTTCCGCAAAAGGGGGTTTTTCCATGACTGAGGAGACCAGACCGACGGAAAACGGCGAAAACGAGGAGCAGGACCAGCTCCGCCAGGACATTGTGGACCTGGGGTCCAGCACCGTCAAGACAAAGGACGGCACCATCCACACACTCACCATCGTGGGCACCATCGAGGGCCACCAGGAGGAGCGCTCGGGGGCCAAGACCACCAAATACGAGCATGTGCTCCCCCTTCTCACCGCTGTGGAGGAGAGCGACGAGGCGGACGGCCTGCTGATTCTGCTCAACACCATGGGGGGCGATATCGAGGCGGGTCTTGCCATCGCGGAGATGATCTCCGGCATGCGCAAGCCCACCGTCTCCCTGGTGCTGGGGGGCGGGCACTCCATCGGCGTGCCCCTGGCGGTGGCCGCCAAGGAGTCCTTCATTGTCCCCTCCGGGGCCATGACCATCCACCCGGTGCGGCTCAACGGGCTGGTCATCGGGGTGAGCCAGACCTTCCACTACTTTGAGCGCATCCAGGACCGCATCTGCGACTTCGTCACCCGCAACAGCCGCATCAGCCGGCAGGACTTCGAGCACCTGATGCTCAACACCGGGGAGATGGCCGCCGACGTGGGCAGCGTCATCTACGGCAGGGAGGCGGTGGAGCTGGGACTCATCGACCACCTGGGCGGCCTGTCCGACGCGCTGGCCTGCCTGCACCAGAGGATGCGGGAGGAAAAGGAGCGGCGGGAAATCTGACCGGGGGTCCCGCATGCGGGCACCCAAAAGCTGCGTCAATAACCGAAGCGCATAGCTGCGTGGGCAAAATTGCCGCGGGCAAGGCCAAAATCCCAGAAATACCTTGTGTACTCCCAGATTCTGCGCCGCCCGCGGCAATTCGCGCCGTCAAAATGTGTGCTGAGGCTGTCAATACAGGTTCCTGTCCACAAGCGGTCAATGCCGGCCAAGTCTCCAGCCGGCATTGACCGCTGTTTCTCAGGCTTTCTTGGCCTCCCCCTCGGGGAAGATGATCTTGTTGACGAAGAAAAAGATCACCATGGAGATGCCGCCGTTGAGGATGGTGGTGCCGATGTTGTAGATGAAGTCGGGGACGAACAGCCCGGCCACCGCCACCCACACGCAGTTGATGGAGTTGACAATGCAGTTGATGACAATAAACGCGATGACATACCACACAATCTGCTTGCCCAGGTTGCCCTTGCTGCGGAACACGAAGTTCTTCTGGATGGGGAAGTTGATGATCTCCCCGATGGCCATGGCGATCATGTAGGCGATGAAGTAGCCCAGGCCGCCGCCCACAATGGCCTGCCCTGCGTCGTTATACTTCACGGCGTAGCCGAAGATGTTCCAGTCGAAGTCCACCCCGAACAGGCTGACGGGGATGCCCGGCCAGCCGAATTCCACGTCCTTCAGGTTCTCGAAGGCGTAGGGCAGCCCTTGCAGGATGAAGTACTTCATCACGGTGATGAGGTTGCTCACGATGACGAACAGCCCGCCCTCCCGGATCCACTTGGCCGCGGCGGGGTGCTTTTCCGCGAAATCAGTCCAGAATTTCATGGTTTTCCCTCCTTAATGAATGGCGTCCGCCGCCTTGCGCTTCTTGCCCGCGCGGAAAAAGCCGCCGATCACGGCCCCCAGGCCCTTGAAGAAGTGGCCGTTGACGATGGTGAGGATGCCCTCCGCCATCTCCATGGTGCAGATGCCGCCGGTCATCTTGGCGATGGCCCGGAAGGGCATATTGTAGTTGAACAGCAGGTTCAGGTTGGGCTGGCCCTTCTCGATGCTCTTGTTGATGAAGTGGGTGAGGATTTTGTAGGCCAGCCGGCCCGCGGCGCCCTTGGCGTAGTACATCTGGCACAGGGCGTCGTTCATGTCCAGCATCCCGCTCCAGTGGCCGTCGGGGATGGGGCGGCCCAGCAGGGCCTCAAACTCCCCGTCGGAGACGGCCTTGATGTCGCCGGAGAAGTACTTGGCGAACTTGGCCTTGTCATAGGGGCTGGCGGCCCCGGTGCCCTGCACCTCCACGGTGCCGGACAGCTTGATATCGGCGGCGGACGCGCCGATCATCACCGTCCACTGGCCGCCCTCCACCTCGAACCGGTTGGTGTCCACGTTGAAGTAGCGGAACGCCTTGTCGTCCAGGGGGATAGTCACCTTCTTAGACTCGCCCGCCTTCAGGAACACCTTGGCAAAGCCCTTCAGCTCCTTGGCCGGGCGGAACACGTCGCCGTCCGGCTTGGACACGTACAGCTGGGCCACCTCCGCGCCGTCCATGCCGCCGGTGTTCTTGAGGGTGAACGTGGCCTCTTTGCCCGTCACAGTCAAATCGCTGTACTCGAAAGTGGTGTAGCTCAGCCCGAAGCCGAAGGGGAACAGCACGGGCACCTTGGCCGTCTCAAAGTAGCGGTAGCCCACATACAGGCCCTCCCGGTACTCGGCGTTGCGCTCCTTGGAGGGGAAGTAGGGGGCGGAGGACACGTCCTCGTAACGGACGGGGTAGCTCTCCGCCAGCTTGCCGGAGGGGTTCACCTGGCCCATGATGACCTTGAGGACGGAGGACGCCCCCGCCTGTCCGCACAGGTAGCCGTGTACCAGCGCCTTGACCTTGGGCAGCCAGGGCATCTCCACCGCGGAGCCGGCGGACATGACGGCCACCACGTTGGGGTTGGCCGCCGCCACCGCTTCCAGCAGGTCGATCTGGCTCTGGGGCAGCTTCATGTGGGAGCGGTCCAGGCCCTCGCTCTCGCTGATCTCGTCCAGGCCGATATACAGCAGGACAATGTCGGCCTGTTTCGCCAGCTCCACGGCCCTGGCCTGCATGGCCGGGTCGCCCTTGCCGGAGCGGGGATAGCCCGGCTCGAAACCGGCCACGTCCAGGTCGAAATTCTTGATGACATCCATGGCGTGATCCAGCTTGGTGGGGTTCACCACGGAGGAGCCCGCGCCCTGATAGCGGGCCTTCTGGGCGAACTCCCCAATGACGGCCACCTTGGCGCCCTTCTTAAGGGGCAGGATGTTTTCCTCGTTTTTCAGCAGCACGATGGACTGCTCGCTGGCCCTGGCGGCCAGGTTGTGGTGGGCGTCGATGTCGAAGGGCTTGCCGGCCAGCGGCTTGACCGCCTTGGTCACCGGCAGAATCACGTCCAGCAGCTCATCCAAGCGCTGGTCCAGCAGCTCCTGGCTGAGCCTGCCGGACTTCACCGCGTCGATGAGCTCCAGGTCGGAGTCGCCCCCGGTGGTGGGCATCTCCAGGTGGGAGCCCGCCCGGACGCCCTCCACATGGTCGTTGGAGCCGCCCCAGTCGGAAACCACAAAGCCCTCAAACCCCCACTGATCCCGGAGAATCTCCTGGAGCAGGTGCTTGTTCTCGTTGGCATATGTCCCGTTCACCCGGTTGTAGGAGGACATGATGGACTTGGCCTTCCCCTCCTTCACCGCGATCTCAAACCCGGTGAGGTAGATCTCTCTCAGCGTCCGTTCATCCATGACGGAATCGGAGGCCATCCGCCGCAGCTCCTGGGAGTTGGCGGCGAAGTGCTTGGGGCAGGCGGCCACGCCGTTTTTCTGGATGCCCCGGATATAGCTGGCCGCCATCTTGCCCGCCAGGTAGGGGTCCTCGGAGAAATACTCGAAGTTCCGCCCGCACAGCGGGGAGCGCTTCACGTTCAGCCCGGGGCCCAGCACCACGCCCACCCCCTGGGAGGCGGCCTCCTCCCCCAGGTGCGCGCCGATCTCCTCGCCCAGGGACGGGTCCCAAGAGTTGGCCACGGTGGCGGCGGTGGGGAAGCAGGTGGCGGGCAGCGACGGGTTCAGCCCCAGCTGATCCCCCTCCCCGGCCTGCTTGCGGATGCCGTGGGGGCCGTCGGACAGGGTCATGTTGGGCACGCCCAGCCGCTCCACGCTCCGCGTCTGCCAGAAGTCCTTGCCGGAGAAGAGGTAGCACTTCTCCTCCAGGGTCATCTGCTTGATAATGTCCGCATGTTTCAAACCGATTCCTCCTCACTGGTTTTATGATAAAACAACGTGTTTTTACATTTATTCCGATGGGAAAGGCACTGGACAAATCCGGGGAGCGGTTTCCCTGGATTTGTTCAAAGCCCTCCCAGCCCCGCCCCCGCCTTGCGGCGGGAGCGGGGGGGGGGCTGTTTCGATCTCTGCTGCCGCGCTTTATCTGTCCGCGGCGCACGGCTTCCCTTCGTCTCGGGTAAAACCCATTCGGGCCTTCGGCCCTGTCTGGGCTCTTGTCCCCGCTTCGGTCCGTCCGCGCCGCTCTCGGCGGTTCAGCGCTTCTGCTCAGCCGTTCTTTTTCTTGGAGGCGCCCCGGATAATCATCACCTCGCCCGCCACCGCAGCCAGGATGACCACAGCGGAGATGGCGTACATGGCGATCTCCCAGCCGGCCAGGCCGCCGCCCGCGCCGTTGGCGTAGGCACGGCTGTTGGCCGTGGTGTACAGGATATTCTTGCAGGCCTGGCGGGCCGCCTGGAGGGAGGTGCCGCTGGTCTTGTCGGTGAGTCCGCTCACTTCAATCATCTGGGGGGTGAGGCAGAAATCGCCGCCATTGCGGATCTGGATGTCCGCGTCCTGATAGCCGTAGCCGCCGAAGTAGTCGGTGAGCACCATGCCCCGGAAGCCCCACTCGTCGCGCAGAACGGTGTTGAGCAGCTCGGGGTTGGCCCCGGCGTACTTGTTGCCGATGTAGTTAAAGGCGCTCATCACGGCCATGGATTTGCCCTCGTAGTTCTTCACGCACATCTCGAAGGGCTTGAGGTAAATCTCGCGGATGGCCTGCTCGTTGGACCAGGTGCACAGCATGTCGGTGCGGTGGGTCTCCTGGTCGTTGAGGGCGAAGTGCTTCATGAAGGAGTACACGCCGCTCTCCGCCGCGCCGTTGATGGCGGTGGAGGCCATGGAGCCGGACAGGAAGCCGTCCTCGGAGTAATACTCGAAGTTACGGCCGGAGAAGGCGGTGCGGTGGATGTTCATGGCGGGGGCGTACCAGCCGGACACGTCCATTTCGTCGGCCATCTTGCCGATGCTGGCGCCGAAGTCATGGGCCAGGTCGGTGTTCCAGGTGGCGGCGATGACCACGCCGGCGGGGAAGCCGATGGACGCCTTGCCGGTGAAGTTGTTGTTGATGGAGGCGGGGCCGTCGCAGTCCACCTGCTGGGTCTTGCCCACGGAGTCGATGGCCACGCTCTGGTAGCCGCCGATGCCGATCAGGTTCACCATATCGTCCACGGTGAGCTGGTCCAGCAGCTGCTCCCACTGGGGATCGTCGTAGTCCTTGCCCCGCAGGTCCACCAGCGTCAGGCCGTTCTTGGCCCCGGTGGTGGGCACGGTGTCATTGCTGTCGTTGAACTGGGTGGGGTCGTAGTTGGTGTGGTTGTAGAAGCCGGCCTTCACGTCGGCGGCCATCTCAAAGTTAGTGGGGGCGGCCACGGCGGCGTCATAGTTGGCGAAGCCGTCCTTGCGGGACAGGTAGGTCACGTCGCCCTGGGCGTAGCCGAACTGGCTGACGGCGGGGACCTCGTCGGAGGCGCGGCCGTCGCTGTAGGTAATGGTGGAGCCCACGGTGTAGGTCCCGGAGTCGATGACGTTGTGGGCGTCGGAGTTGATGGAGATCACGTAGTCCCCCGCCTCCAGCACATAGGCGCCCGCGCCCTGGTAGTCGAAGGAGGCCATATCCTCGGCCTGGAAGGAGATCTTCACGGTCTCGGACTTGCCCGGCTCGATGATGCCGGTCTTGTCGAAGGCCACCAGGTTGGCGCTGGCCTTCTCAATGCCGCCGTTGGTGTAGGGCGGGTTGTAGTAGACCTCCACCACGTCCTTGCCCGCCACGCTGCCGGTATTGGTGACGGTGACGTCGAAAGTAATGGTCCCATTGCTTTCGGAGATGGGGCCCATCTCCTGCTGGAAGGTGGTGTAGCTCAGGCCGTAGCCGAAGGGGTAGACCACCGTCTTGTCATAGTCGATGGCGCCCTCCGCGGCGGCGGTCTCATACCAGCGGTAGCCTACGTAGATACCCTCCACGTAGTTGACAAAGTTGGGGGTGACGGGGAAGCCGTAGGACAGGGGGGACACGTCGTCCAGGTTGGTGTACTTGAACTCGCCGATGTTGTGAAAGGCGGGAATGGCGGTCAGGTCGTACACGAAGGTGTCCACCGTCCGGCCGGAGGGGTTCACCTTGCCGGTGAGGATGTTGCCCAGGGCGTTGAAGCCGGTCTGGCCGGGGCCGGGGGCAAGGATGACGGACTTGATGGAGGGGTAGTCCTCAATCCAGCCCAGCTCCATGGCGTTGGAGGCGTTGACCACCACGATCACCTTGTCGAACTGGCTGGTGACCTTCTCGATCATGGCCAGCTCACGGGTGGTGGGCTCCAGGTAGTGCTTATCCGCGCTCAGGTCCTCGGGGTACTCGCTGAAGCGCAGGCCGGAGGCGGCAAACATGGTGCCGCTGCCGTCGTCCTGGAAGGTGTCGGGGACGTTGGGGTCCAGGCTGGTGGGCAGGTCCGCGCCCTCGCCGCCGGCCCGGGAGATGACGATCATGGCCACGTCGGAGTAGGCCGCGGCGTTGTCGAACATCCCGGCGGCCTCATACTCGGCGATGGTGGGCTCGGGGCAGGTCCAGTCCTGGCCCATCATGCCGATGTTGGGGCGCTTATCCTTCCAGCCGGTGTAAAAGTCGGTCAAATCTTTATTGTACTCAATGCCCGCCTGGGAGATACCCTCCAGCAGGGTGACGGTGGGGTACAGCCCGGACAGGGAGCCGGAGCCGGTGCCGCCGTACACGGGGTTGGTGGCCGACCAGCCGAAGGTGTTCACCTTGGCGCCGCTGCCCAGGGGGAGCAGGCCGTCGTTCTTGAGCAGCACAAAGCCCTCGTCGGCGATGTCCTCGCACAGGGCGCTGGCGTTGGTGACGCTCTCCTCGCTGATGTCGCCGCCGCCCCGCAGGGCCATGCCCACGATGCCGTACAGCGGCCCGGTGAGGATCATGTCCACGATGATCACCAGCGCCACGATGAAGCCCATCCAGGCGGAGCCGCGGGCAATGCCCTTGGTGGGCTTGGGCAGCTTCATGGCCGCGATGGTCACCGCGACGGCCACCACCAGGACCACGGCCAGGGCGATGAGATAGCCCTTGATCATGCCCAATGTGGTGATGACGTCGTTCATGTTGATGCCTAACATTGTTTCTTCCTCCTCATTCACTTTTTGGCGGGCTGTCCCCGCCCTGTGATAAGGAGTGTATCACAGTTTTCCGGCCTATGGGGTCGATTTGCGCAAACTGCACGGTTTGGCGTCCAAACTGCATTTTGCTCTGTGCACATCCGCCAAAGCAAAGTCAAAGAGCTTGTGCGTTTTGCCGGAAAAGGCAGGGATTGGAAAAGGAGCGCCGGGCATATTGCCCGGCGCTCCGATCCGTTCAAACTGCGGGGTCTCACTCATTTTTCAGCGGGACCACCACATTGATCTCAAACCATTCTTCCCCGTTGTGGACGGTGACCGCCCCGCCGTACTTCCCGGCGGCCCGGCGGACGGACTTGATCCCGTAGCCGTGGTAGGCCCCCTCCGGCTTGGTGGATACCGGCAGCCCGTCCTGGAATTCCAGCGCCTCGGGGCAGTAGTTTTCGCAGCGGATGACCAGGAAATCCTTTTTCGCGTACACCGCCAGGTGGATCAGCCGCTTTTCCCGCTCCTCCACCCGCAGCTCGCACTCGATGGCGTTGTCCAGGATGTTGCCGAAAATGGTGCACAGGTCCATCACGTCCATGAACCCCAGCCGCGCGCCGTCGGCCACGCAGGTGAGCTCCACCCCGTGCCGGGCGCAGTACAGGCTCTTGCCGGTGAGCACGGTGTCCAGCACGGAGTTGCCGGTTTTGTTCTGGGCCTCGTAGTCCCGGATCTCCTCCTCCATCCCGTCCAGGTAGTCGGAGCGGCGCTGGGCGTCCGGCTCGGCGCGCAGCACGGCGATCTGGTGCTTGAGGTCGTGATATTTGTGGTTGATGACCTCAATGCTCTCCCGGGACTGGCGGTACTGGGCATACTGGTTTTGCAGAATGTTCTGGATGGCGTCCAGCTCCCGCAGCATGTACAGCTCGCACCGCTGGACGTGGTAGGCGTACAGCATGGCCACCCCCGCCAGATCCACCAGGGTGCGGATGTTATAGATATCGGTGAGCTGGGAGCCGGCAAAGGGGGCGTTGCGGTACACAAAGCTGAGATTGCTCAAAAAGAAGCAGGCCAGGGCCATGAGCGCCGGGCTCCACAGCTCCCGCAGCTGGAAGGTCATGGCGGCGCGGGGGTCGTCCCGGCGCTTTTCCAGGGCATACATACCCAGGAACACCATGGCGTACACCCCCGCCAGCATCCCAACGGCCAGCGCGGCCCTGCTGGCCCCCATCTCCTGCCAGCCCAGCGCGTACAGGGCGTAGGAGTACAGCTGCCATTCCAGCGAAGCGGCAAACTCCGCCAGCAGAAAGGCCCGGACGGTGCAGTAGCCCGCGCTGGCCAGCGGCATGTCGCAGCACGCGGCGATGAGGGCCAGCATCAGCCCCACCGCCGCCGCCATACAGGGCATCCAAAAGAGGATATGCAGCCCGTCGGTGAGCGTGAGGAACAGGCACTGCCCCGCCAGCCCCAGCCCCAGCAGCCCCCACAGCCGCATCCCCCCGCACCGCCGGGGGTACTTGGCGATGACGGTGAGGCAGGCGCACCACTCGGCGATGGCGGTGACGATCCGGGGAATATCGGACAGGTAGATGGTGTTCACGGCTGAACACCCCCAACGTAGTCGGCCAGCGCCTCCAGGAAGGGCGTCCGGCGGCCCCGGCTGATGAGCAGCTTGTCTCCCCGGACCACCGCGCAGCCGTCCTGGATGCCGTCCACATGCTCCAGGTTCACCAGATAGCCCTTATTGCACCGGGCAAATCCCCTGCCCTCCAGCGCCTCCTCCACCTGCTGGAGGGTGGCGGTGGAGGCGTGTATGCCGGAGCGGGTGTGGAACATCAGCTGCCGGCCCAGCCGCTCAATGTAAAAGATGCCGCTGACCTCCAGCTTCACCGCGCCCCCCTTGACGGCCACCGTGATGCAGGCGTCCTCCTTTTTCTTCACGTACTGCAGAGCCCGGCCCAGCCGCTGAGAGAAGGAGAAGTAGCTCACCGGCTTCAGGATGTAGTCCAGCGCGTTCACCGAATAGCCCTGGATGGCGTACTGGGCCAGGTTGGTGACAAAGACGATGACCACCTCCGGGTCCTTCTCCCGGACGTAGCCCGCCGCCGTCATGCCGTCCATGAAGGGCATCTCCACGTCCATGAGGATCAGGTCAAATTCCGGCTTATACCGCTCCACCAGGTCCTCGCCGTTGTCATAGCGGGTGACCTGGAAGGCGCGGCCCGTCTCCCTGCCGTAGTCGCCGATGTACCGCTCCAGCTGGGCAAAACACTGCGGATCGTCCTCCGCGATGGCGATGCGGATCACTGCGCTCACTCCTCCCCAAGGTTTTTACCTGCACAGGACTGCATAAATGGCTTGAAAACGTCAATTCATCCCCCGCTTATGGACTGTTTTTATATTATATGTTATCTTAACCCCCCTGTCAATTAAAAGCCGGAGCTTTTTCGCACAAGGCGCCCCTCCGCCCGGTTCTCATGACTTTTCTAATTTTTCGTGAACTTCGCTTTCCCATATTGAAATTTTCCCGGAAAGATGGTAACATAGGAATATCAAAGGGGGACTCCCCCCAATACCAAGTTAAGGAGTGGTCAAAAATGGTCAAGGTTATCATGGGCCTGAAGGGCACCGGCAAGACCAAGCAGATGATCGACCTCATCAACACAGCGGTGGATACAGAGCACGGCAACGTGGTTGCCATCGCCCACAATTCCAAGCTGAACTATAAAATCAACTACAAGATCCGCCTGGTGGACACCTCGGACTACAGCATCCCCAACTACGACACCCTGCGGGGCTTCCTGTACGGGCTGTACGCCAGCAATTATGATATCACCCACGTGTTCATCGAGAGCCTGAACAAGCTGGTCCCCACTGTGGGCAATGATGATGTGGAGCCCTTCCTGGATTGGCTGGAGTCCTTCTCCCAGAAAAGCGGCATCAAGTACACCATCTCCATCAGCGAGGACGCGGCCAAGGCCAGCGACGGTGTGAAGAAATATTTCTGATCGGACCAGTTTCTTTGAGACCGGGCGGGCACAGGCCCGCCCGGCTTTATTTTATCTCACAGGAGGGAATCATATGGATTGTACCCAAGCCATCCGCGCCCGGCGGAGCATCCGCAAATTCAAACCCGGCGCCTCCATCCCCAGGGCGGACGTGGAGGCCATGCTGGAGGCGGCCATGATGGCCCCCAGCGCCCGCAACCTCCGCCCATGGGAGTTCTTTGTGGTGGAAAACCCGGAGCTCAAGGCGCAGCTGCGCGCCGCCCATCCCTTTGCCTCCATGCTGGACACCGCCTCCCTGGCCATCGTGGTGTGCGGCCGGCCGGAGGACCAGAAGGGCGCGGCGGAGGGCTACTGGCCGCTGGACTGCGGCGCGGCGGTGGAAAACCTGCTGCTCCAGGCGGTGGACCTGGGCTACGGCGCGTGCTGGTGCGGCTGCTGGCCCAGCCCCCGGGTCTCCAAGCTCCAGGAGCTTTTAAACACCCGGTCCGTCCCCGCGGCCCTCATCGCCGTGGGCGTGCCCGACGAGGCCCCCGCCCCCCGGGGCTTTTATCAGGCCGATAAGGTCACCTGGCTGGCCTGACGCGGCAGAAAGGATGATCCATTATGAGCGGTAAACAGCCTCCCCGTGCCAAGGCGGAACCCGGCGTGGTGCTGCCCCGGGCCATCCACCTGATCCCCATGGACAACATCAACGGCTTCGACGTCCGCCCCGGCTTTTACGACACCAACGGCGCCACCGCCATCCCCGGCGGGGTAAATTTCACCGTCCACTCCCACGGGGCCACCGGGGTGGAGCTGCTGCTGTTTCACAGGGAACAGGATCAGCCCTTCGCCGTCCTCCCCTTCCCGGACCACTACCGCATCGGCAACGTGTACTCTATGATCGTGTTCAAGCTGAACATTGAGGAATTCGAGTACGCCTACCGGGTGGACGGCCCCTGCCAGCCGGAAAAGGGCCTCATTTTCGACAAGAGCCGCTACCTGCTGGACCCCTACGCCAAGGCGGTCACCGGCCAGAGCGCCTGGGGCAAAACCACCCCCCACGGCCAGCACTACAAGGCCCGGGTGGTGAAGGACGACTTCGACTGGGGCAAGCTGGACCAGCCCCTCATCCCCACCGAGGACCTCATCATCTACGAGCTCCACGTCCGGGGGTTTACCAAAGACCCCTCCTCCGGCGTGGCCTATCCCGGCACCTTTGCCGGGCTGATGGAAAAGCTGAACTACCTCCAGGAGCTGGGCGTGAACGCCCTGGAGCTGATGCCCATTTTCGAGTTCGACGAAATGCTGGACTACCGGGAAGTGGACGGGCATCAGCTCTACAATTACTGGGGGTACAGCACGGTGGGCTTTTTCGCCCCCAACACCAGCTACACCGCCTCCACCGAGTACAACCGGGAGGGAAACGAGCTGAAAAACCTCATCCGGGCCTGCAAGCAGCGGGGCATTGAGGTCTACCTGGACGTGGTGTTCAACCACACCGCCGAGGGCAACGAGATGGGTCCCTTCTTCTCCTTCAAGGGCTTTGACAACAACATCTACTACCTGCTCACCCCGGAGGGGCACTACTACAATTTCTCCGGCTGCGGCAACACTCTGAACTGCAACCACCCCATCGTCCACCAGATGATCATGGACTGCCTGCGCTACTGGGTGACCACCTACCGGGTGGACGGCTTCCGCTTCGATCTCGCCTCCATCCTGGGCCGGGACGAGCACGGCGCCCCCATGGTATCCCCGCCCCTGCTCCAGGCCATGGCCTTCGACCCCATTTTGGGGGACGTGAAGCTCATCGCCGAAGCGTGGGACGCGGGGGGGCTGTACCAGGTGGGCACCTTCCCCGCCTGGAACCGCTGGATTGAGTGGAACGGCCGCTACCGGGACGATATGCGCCGCTACCTCAAGGGGGATGCGGGGATGGCCCAGGCCGCCGCCCTGCGCCTGGCCGGCTCTTGGGACATCTACGACCCCGCTGCCCGGCGCAACGCCTCGGTGAACTTCCTCACCTGCCACGACGGGTTCACCCTCCACGACCTGTACACCTACAGCCGCAAGCACAACGAGGCCAACGGCTGGAACAACACCGACGGCGCCAACGACAACAACAGCTGGAACTGCGGCGCGGAGGGGGAGACCGGCGACCCCGAGATCAACGCCCTGCGCGCTCGCATGGTGCGCAACGCCTTTGCCCTGCTGATGTGCTCCCGGGGCATCCCCATGTTCTTGGCGGGGGATGAGTTCGGCAACACCCAGTTCGGCAACAACAACGCCTACTGCCAGGACAATATCACCTCCTGGCTGGACTGGTCCCTGCTGGAGAAGAACCGGGACCTGTTCCAATTCTTCCAGTATATGATCCGCTTCCGCAAGGAGCATAAGGTCTTGCGCCGGGACATCAGCGGCGGGGCCTGCGGATTCCCCGACGTGAGCTTCCACGGCGTGGCCCCCTGGCGGGAGTCCTTCGGCCCCCAGGACCGCTATGTGGGCGTGATGTTCGCCGGGGCGGAGCGCAGCGCACGCCCCCAGATCGTCTATGTGGCCTCCAACGCCTACTGGGAGGAGCTGAGCGCCGCCCTGCCCCAGCTGCCCGCCTCCATGCGGTGGGAGCAGGTGGTGGACACCTGGGAATCGGAGCAGCGGCCCCGCCCGGCGGACGGCAACTGCTTTACCATCGGCCCCCGGAGCGTAAAGGTATTTGCGGCAAAATAGCACGGTTTCCCCGGGCGCACAGCGCCGGGGAAACCGGCTCTTAGTTCCTCCGCGCCTGCGGGCGCGAACTCCGCCCGGCCCTTTTGCAGGCTCCTCATGGGCTTGACGGCGCCGCCAAACGGCAGCCTTTTCGCACAAAAGACCGCAGACAAAGGTCTGCGGTCTTTTTATGTCCTATTTCTTTCGCTTTTTCTTCTCAAAGAAATCCTTCACCGGTGATCCGGACGAGGGGGCGGCCTCCCCCATGGTCTCGGCAAAGGCCTGCAGCGCGTCCCGCTGCTGATTGGTCAGGCTGGTGGGCACCTTGACCTGGACGGTGACATACTGGTCGCCCCGGCCCCTCCCCCTCAGCTCGGGGATGCCCTTCCCCCTCAGGCGGAAGGTGGTCCCGGGCTGGGTCCCGGCGGGCAGGTTGTACTTCACCTTGCCGTCGATGGTGGGGATCTCCAGCTCCGCGCCCATGGCGGCCTGATAAAAGCTCACCGGGCACTCGTACAGCACCGAGGTGCCCTCCCGCTGGAAGTAAGGGTGGGGCTTCACCCGCACCTCCACAATGAGGTCGCCCGCCGGGCCGTTGTTGGCTCCCGCGTTCCCCTGCCCCCGGAGAGAGACGGCCTGCTTGTCGTTGATGCCCTGGGGGATGCTGACGGAGATCTTACGCTGCTTTCTCACATTGCCCGCGCCGCCGCAGCTCTTGCAGGGCTGGTGGATGATCTTGCCCGTCCCCCGGCAGCGGCTGCAGGGCGCGGAGCTGGTGAAGGCCATCCCCCCCATGCGCTGCTGCACCCGCATGGTGCCTGAGCCCCGGCAGTCGGGGCACACCTCGGCGGTGGTTCCGGGGGCGCAGCCGGTGCCGTGACAGCTCTCACAGCTCTCCAGCCGGGTGAGGCTGATCTCCTTTTCACAGCCGAAGGCCGCCTCCTCAAAGCTGATGGTAACGGCGGCGCGTAGGCTCTCCCCCCGCTGGGGGCCGCTGCGCTGGGCGCTTCTTCCCCCGAAGCCGCCCCCCAGCAGGTCGCCCAGAATGTCTCCGAACCCGAAATCGCCGAAGTCGCCGAAATCGCCGTAGCCGCCGAAGCCCCCGCCGCCAAAGTTGGGGTCCACCCCCGCGTGGCCGAACTGGTCGTACTTGGCCCGCTTGTCCTTGTCGCTGAGCACCTCGTAGGCCTCGTTGACCTCCTTGAACTTGGCCTCGGCCTCCTTATCCCCGGGGTTCATGTCCGGGTGGTACTGCTTGGCCAGCTTGCGGTAGGCTTTTTTCAGCTCGTCGTCGGAGGCGGTTTTGGCCACCCCCAGCACCTCATAATAATCGCGTTTTTGCTCCGCCATATGGATTCACCTCTTAACGCGGGAAAGGCGGGGCGCAGTGCCCCGCTGTTTCCCGCCTGTTTGCGACACTGTTGTCACGCTTCGCGCCCTCCGCGACGGCTCCGCGCTTCTTATTTGTCACGCTTCGCCTGTTCGCGACGCGCGGCTTCGCTCCGTCT
>CAJUEG010000020.1:0-15415 GCA_910584835.1 uncultured Oscillospiraceae bacterium
CGCCCTCCAACGCCCGCCGCGTGGGCGGCGGGCTTTGGAGGGCGTTCGGCTCTTTTCCCTATTTTTTAAGGAGGCCCGCCATGAGCGTTGAAACCATCATCCTGCTTTACCTCTGCTTCTGGCTGGCGCTGGCCGGGGCCGTGCTGGGCAGCTTTATCGACTGCGCCGTGTGGCGCTGGGCCAACGGCGGGACCATGTTCAAGGGCCGCTCCCGCTGCGCCGCCTGCGGCCATGTGCTCACCGCCCGGGATCTGGTCCCGGTGTTCTCATATTTGTTTGCCCGGGGCCGCTGCCGCCACTGCGGGGAAAAAATTCCGGCGGAATGCCTGTGGGCGGAGATCGCCGGGGCGCTGGTGTTTGTGTGCCTCGGGGCGCGCTTCGGCGTCTCGGCGGAGCTGTGCCAATGGCTGGTGCTGGGGGCGCTGCTGCTGTCCGTGTCCCTGACCGACGCCGCCAGGCGGCTCATTCCGGACAAGCTGCTGGCCGCCATGGCGGTAAACCGGGCGGTCTGGGTGCTGCTCCTGGGCCAGCCGGTGTGGGACAGCGTAAAGACGGCGCTGGTCAGCCTGTGCGCGGGGCCGCTGCCCCTGCTGGCGCTGGCGCTGGTGATGGACAAAGTGCTGGGGCGCGACACCATGGGCGGCGGGGACATCAAGCTGCTGATGGCGCTGGCGCTGTATCTGACGTGGCCGCAGATGCTGCTGACCCTGCTGGCGGGGTGCCTGCTGGGCATTGTGGGCGCGGCCGTGGGAAAGCAGCGGGGGGCGATCCCCTTCGGGCCGTATCTGGCGGCGGCGTGTGTGGCGGCGGTGTGCTTTGGCGGGCCGCTGCTGGACTGGTATCTGGGGCTGTTGGGATAGGACATTGAGGGAGGACTGGATATGGCAAAAATCAAGGTGGGCTTCGATATCGGCGGGAGCAGCATGAAAATCGCGGTGGTCAAGGGGGACGGCTGCCGGGTGGAGACGGTGCGCCTGCCGGACAATTTGACGGACGAAAACGGGGTGACCATGCCCAACGCGTTCTCCCAGTTCTTGAAGCAGACGGTGAAGGAGCTGCACCTGCCCCGCGGCGGGGCGGCGCTGGCCCTGCCTCCCAGCCAGGTGATCTGCCGGCTGGTCAGCATGCCGGAGATGAACCGGGAGCAGCTTATGATGAACCTGCCCTATGAGTTCGCGGACTTCATCCAGGGCGCGCCGGACCAGTATTTCTGCGACTACGCCATGTGTGAGCGCCTTCCCGGCGACGAGGACGGGAGCATGCCCATGATGGCGGCGGTGGCCGGCAAGCGGCAGCTGGAGGAGTATATCAAAATGTTCGCCCGGGGGGGCGTAAAGCTGAAAAAGCTGGTGCCCCAGGAGATGGCGCTCATCGAGCTTTGCCGCGCCCGGAAGGACGGGCCGAAGGAGTTCTGTTTTGTGGACCTGGGCCACCAGCAGACCCGGATCACGGTAGTGCTGGGGGACCGGGTGCAGGCCACCCGCCGCCTGGCCGTCGGGGGCCGGGAGCTGGACTTGGCCATCGCGGAGGAGCTGGGCGTGGACGCGTTCCTTGCCGGCTCCTACAAGATGGCCAGGCACCGGGGCGCGCTGGCGGTGGCGGCGCTCCCGGAGCTGTGCGAGCAGCTGGCGGTGGAGGTGCTGAAGGTGGTGAACTTCTATCAGTTCACCTACCGGGCCAGCACGCTGCCGGGGGTGTACCTGGTGGGGGGCGGCGCGGCTATGGAGCCGCTGCGGCGGGCCATCGAGGAGACCGCGGGGCTGACCCTGCTGGACCCGGCGGAGCTGCTGCCCACATCGGGCGGCACGGCGGAGGACGGGATTTTTGCGGCAGGGGCCGCCATGGGAGGGGTATGACATGAGCAGAAAGGATAAAACGGCCCCCACCAAGCGGACGATGAACCTGTACTTCAGAACCGACCGCACCACCAAACCGGCCACCATCACGCTGTACGTGCTGTTTGTGCTGGTGGTGCTGCTGGGACTGGCGAAGATTCTGGTGTACGATTTGTGGGTGAAGGTGGACAGCGCCCGTACGGCGCTGTCCCTGGCGGAGGCCCGGCGGGACGTGGTGGTGGCGGAGCTTTCGGACTATGACGAGGTGAGGGAACAGTACCAGCGCTATTCCGCCACCGACGAGGAGCGGGAGCTGATCGACCGCATGACGGTGCTGGCGCTGCTGGACGACGCCATCGGCGCCACCGCCCGGCTGGAAAGCGTCTCAGTGACCGGCAAAACGGTGCAGGTGCAGTTTCAGGAGGTGACGCTGGCCCAGACGGCGGACATTGTGCGGCGGCTGGAGGCGTCCCCCATTGTGGAGCGCATCACGGTGAACACGGCGGCCACCACCGATGAGGACACGGACCTGGTGTCGGCCAGCATCCTGATCCAGCTTCAGAAAAAGGAGGCGGAGGACAAATGAAGCGACAGCTTTCGGCCCGCGAGATCATTTTGCTGGGGCTGCTGCTGGTGCTTGCGCTGGTGGGCGGCTACCTGCTGCTGTACTATATGCCCATGACAAATGAGCAGGAGCGGATGGAAAACCAGGCGGTGCTGTGCGAGGAGCAGCTGCAGGCGGCGCAGATCCGGCTGGAGGACAAGCGGCGCATGGAGCGGGAGCTGGAGGAGATTTTTGCCGCAGACCCCGATCCGCTGGGCATCGCCCCCTATGACAACCTTCAGCCGGTGATGTTTGAGCTGAACGCCATTTTGCAGTCCACGCAGGAGTACTCCCTGTCCTTCGGCACCGTGGACACAGAGCAGTCCATCGTCCGCCGGCGCATATCCCTCAGCTTTACCAGCGGCAGCTATGAACAGGCAAAGGCCGTGCTCCAGCAGCTTCATGACAGCGCGTACCGCTGCATGCTGGACGATCTGCGCCTTTCCCTGGACAACGGCCAGCGGGGCGATGTGACGGTGAACGGGAGCATCGTGTTTTTTGAATATATTCCCGCGGCGCAGCGTGGATAACGTCTGCGGCGGCGTATCGGTTCGCCCGGCCTGAACAAAAAATAAGCGGAGGCGCTGTCAACAGCGCCTCCGCTTATTTTGAGGGCGTCTGACCGCCGCGCCGCGAGGGGCGGCAGCCTTTCGGCCAAGCCGTCAATAAGCAATGCTTCCGTTGTGCTTTTCATTGACCACATAGTAGGCCATGCGCTCCTCCGGCTTGACGTACAGCTTTAAGTCGGTGATGGGCGTACGCTTTTTGGTCTGCCGGAAGTCGGCCTTCGCCGCCTCCACCAGCGCGTCCAAATCGACCTCGCTGCCCTGGAACTGCACGACGACCGTGGGCTTGAGGCTGTCCGCCTTCGCCTTGCTCTCGGCGCGCGCTTTCGCCGAAGCCGCCTTTTCCTCCGGCGTCATGGGTTTTCTGCCGCCCTTCCTTTTGGCCGCCGGTTCCGCGGCAGCGCCGATTGTTTTTTCCTTGTCCATAGATATCACCCCTGTTTTGTAATTTGCCGGGTCAAGTTTCCAGCCCATTATATATGGTGATATCCAAAAAATCAAGAGAATATGCTTGAATACTCATAAATTCAGTCCACCGGCATCCCGCCGGACGCCCTTCCATATCTGGATGCCCTCTGCCGATGCCCGCTGAATCCCGCTGCGGCCGCCATTATGTCCGGCTGGGCAATGCGGTGGAGCAGCTCCAGGATGAGCACCGCATCCTCGTCGCTGAGCCGCCGCAGCGTTTGAATTGCCTCCAGCACCACCGGTGAATCATGTTTTCCGTCGTCAAAAAACTCTGCGACCGTCAAATGAAAGTAGTCCGCGATGTTAAAAAGCTGCTTTATGGACGGCAGACACTTCCCCGACGTGATCCCCTGAATGTAGCCCTTGCTCTGTCCCAACTCCAACGACATCTGGTACTCAGATACATTTCTGGCCAGGCGGAGCTCTGTGATTCGCTCCGAAATAAAGGTTTCATCCATATCTCTATCACCTCTGCATATGGATGATACTGAAATTTCGGCGGCCGTTCTCCACTGCCACCTGTAATATTTTATCGTTTTCTACCGCTGAAACCGGCTATATGCTTTTTTCAGAAGTATCATACGGGATAAATGTACTTTTTAAAATATCTAATTTGCCCCTCCTTCAAAATCTCTGCACCGGCCAAACCGCCGCTTTTTCCCGTCTCCGCAGGTTATTTCCGCACTATTTTACCACAATGGACCTGCAATCAGCGCAGCCCGGCGGACATGAGGGGCAGGCCCATGCCGCTGCCGGTTCATCCTCCGGCATGATGGACAATTTTATTCGAATAAAGTATTATTGCCTTGTATACATATCTTCGACAAAATTCTATTCCCGTATCGGAACAAGGAGGTTTGTCCCATGGCAGGGCAGCAGTATCCCTTTTCCAAAAGCCGCTATTTCCCCCATAAGCGGATGCGCTCTGCGGATTTTATCCAGGATCAGGAGTACATTGAGGGCAAGCTGGCCTTTTTCAGCCGCCTGGATTTCGGAAAGGGCACGGCGCTCGGGCTGGAGGCCCAGCGCATCGACGCGGACTCCCTGCTGGTGTCTCCGGGCTTTGCCGTGGACGGACACGGGCGGTGGCTGATCGTAGACGAACCCGCCATCTGCCGCCTGCGTGCCATTCCGGGCTTTGACGCCCTGCGCGGCGAAACCGCCCTTCTGTGGCTGACCTACTGCGAAGAGCTCACAGACGCCATGTTTGTCCCCGGCGAACGGGACGAGGTTCGGGAATACGCGTCGGCGCGGGAGCGCTTTTCCTTCTGCCTTACGGACATGAGGCCGCTCCCTCCGCCGCCCGGAGACCCTGTGCTGTTCTCCGACGTAATCCTTTTTGAGGACGGCGATCTGCGCATCCGGCAGGTGATTCCCAAGGTCTTGCCCGCCGGGGGGCTGGTACAGCTCCGCCTTGTGGTCGAATCCTTTTGCCCGGAGCCGCTGGAGATCCATCTGGCCTACGCGCCGCGGCTCCCCGGCTTCCTTTCGGAGGACGGGCAGCCGCTTTCATTGGAACAGACACTGCGCCTGTGTCAGGGAGAAACCACCCTGGTGCTGACCGGAAGGCTCTCCGCCGCCGCCCAGGCCGTTTTGCTGTCCCTGCCGGAGCACGGTTTTTTGCTGGAAAAGCGCGGCACCCGGCTGCCGGCCCGGTGTGAGGTCCAGGAGGAGCTTCAGGTAACCCCGGACCCGCTCCGAACCCTGCGTGACCGCCTGCTGTCCCAGGGGCCGCAGGAGCTGTGGGCGGATGAGCCGGAGGAGGGCGTTCCAATCGCCGGTCTTCGCCTGCTGCGGTATGGGGACCAGGTTCTGCTGCGCGACACATTCCCCCTCTCGGGGGGCTGCCGCGCGGAGCTGCCCCGCCTGGAGGCGCGCCTGCGCCACTGCCAAGGCTTTTTCCCAAAAAGCCAGACCGCGGCTCAGCCGCCCCAAAAAGCGCCGGAGCCGCCGGAGCCCGCCGTCTCAGGCGGCCGGAGGCTGATGAACACAGGCGTCGTCACGCTGAACACCGGCCTGCACCTGCAGGAGGGGCATATTCTCTGCTCCGACGAGATCGTCCATGAGCTGGGACCGGGCACCGTCTTTGTGGAATTCGGCGTTGAAAACATCTATCCCGCCCCTGGGACGCAGCGCAATTACACCGACCTTCTGCTGGGCGACGCTTCCCTGTTCGCTCAGGCAAGCGGCACCTATGACTGCGGCTTTGACCAAGGCGTTCGGGTCCATCCGGAGAAGGGGACCTTTGAACTGGCCGTTCGTCCGAAGGGTGAACTGCGCCAGTCCGCCCTGAGGCTGCGCTGGTTCGCCTGGCGGACGGGCGAGGATGCGGGCCCCGGCGTCCAGGCCGGCACGCTGCTGCGGCTGGAGCCGGACGTGGCCCATATCGCCCCGGGCGGAATGATCGACTTTGTGCCCGTCTTTGCCCAGGGGACCGGGATGCCGTGCGACTTTATGGTTCCGGACAAGCAGTCTGGAACCATTACGCCCAACGGCATCTACACCGCCCCCAAAAAGGAGGGGCTCTACCAGATCTGCGCCCAGATCAGAGATATGCCGGAAACCAGGGTGAACGCCTTTGCCATCGTGCGGGCACCCGCGGGGGAAGCAGCCGATGCGGCGGGCGCTCTTTGATTCTCTGTACACCCTCCGTCTGGAGGAGGAGAGCGAAAACGGCTGTGTGGAGCTCTGCCGGGAGCCGGACGGCACCCGCTGGACAAAGCTCCGCCTGACCGCCCCCGGCTGCCAGCGCGAATGCCTGGCCGTGTTGGAGCCAGGCGTCCCCGTCCGGCTGGAAAACGGCGCTCTGGAGCTGCTGCTGCCCTGGAGGGAGGGGCTGCCCCTGCGCCGGTGGCTCCGCGATCAGAATCCCACCCTCGGGCAGCGGCGGGACGCCTGCCTGGCCCTGCTGGCGCAGCAGCTGGAGCTCCGGGGCAGGCTGCCTTTCTGCCTGACCGCACTGTCCGCGGCGCCGGAAAATCTGGTAAACAACGGAGCGGGGCTGCTCCTGCAGTACATTCCGAACCTTCAGCGCTGGGAGCCGGGCATCACCGAGGCGCAGGCCGTCCGCGCCCTGACGGACGTTATTTACCAGGTGCTGACGGCGGACGAGGACTGGGCCCGCCGGGGCTGTATTCCGCCGGAGGTCCGGCTGCTGCGCCTCCGGCAGAGTGCGCAGGGCTACACCGGCTG
This sequence comes from uncultured Oscillospiraceae bacterium, assembly GCA_910584835.1. Taxonomy (GTDB): domain Bacteria; phylum Bacillota; class Clostridia; order Oscillospirales; family Oscillospiraceae; genus Enterenecus. The sequence continues at coordinate 6,666 of CAJUEG010000020.1, forward strand.
GGGCCAGCTTCAGCGGGATTTGGCCGCAATTCCGGACCATCCGCCCCAGGTGGGTTCCACGCTGCGCGCCCGCGCACGGCGGGCGCGGGAGGTCCTGCGCCGAATCGGGCCCCTCCTTCTGAGGATGCTGGCGGCGCTGCTGCTGGCCACCGCGCTGCTCTCCCTGGCTATGGCATACCGCCGGCGGGGCGGCGAGACGCAGAGCGCTTGGCCGGGTATGCCCCAGGTGGGCGATCAGGACCTGCGGAGCGGGGAGGACGGCGGATGAAAGCTCAGATATTCACATGGCTGCGGCAAAAGCGCCGCCTGTTAGTCCGGCAGCTGATCCTTGTGGCCTGCGCGCTGGCGCTGGGCCTGGGCTCCAGCCTCTGGCGGGCGGATACCTATCTGCCGTCCATCGACGGCAACATCTACTCCATGCTGGCCCTGGACGACTCCCTGCTCATGGTGCTCTCCCAGGGAAACCGCAACAGCCTGGTCCGCATCAGCCACACGGGAGCGCTGCTCAATTATATGGACACCGTTCAGGGGCAGGCCTTTCAATACCTGGAATCAGACGGCGAGACGGTCTACGCGATCCTGTCCTATGAAAAAAGCGGGGCGGCCCGCCAGCGGCTGGTCTCCCTCTCCCTGAAGCACGCGGCCATGCGGGCCAGGCCCCTGGCTGAGCTGACGGGGCTGCGCGGCGCTCCGGCAGATGTGGTGTGGCAGCAGATTTATCTGCCGGCGGAGGGTGAGATCGCCCCCACGCTGAAGCTGGCCGGCCTGGACGGCCGGGGGCAGGGATATCTGGCCCGTTGGAATATGGCGGACGGCCAGTGGGAGGTCCGGCGGATATTGCCGGACGAGCCTGTCCTGTTTCTCAAATATGTGTCGGACGGCCACTACGTTTGGGTCAGCCAGGGCAAAGAGGTTGGGCAGTATATCGACGGAATCTGGCAGCGGGACATTCTGTCCGGGACCTCTCATACTCCGCTGCATATCTCCACCTGCGGCACGCGCTGCTTTATTTCCGACAGCGTAAGCGGAGACATCTTCCAGATACTCCCGGATGGAAGCTCCGTCCTTTTCCGCCGGGGTACCGACGGGATCGGCTCCTCCGGCTTCCAGTACCGGCAGCTGGAGATCTACACCACCTACCTGTCGCCGGAGGGGGAGGTCAGGGTGGTGGGGCTGTGCGCCGACGGTCGCGGCAGCGTGATCACCGGCGAGGATTGGAACATCCGCGCGCTGCACCCCGGCATCCTCCGCCTGCTGATGGTCTGGCGGCACGGATGGCCGGCGGCCGCCCTGTGCTGGATCATACTCGCCGCGCTGGTGGAGGCCGTCCATGGGGTTGTGCGCTCTCCCCGCCTGTCTGTCCGCCTGCTGCTGTGTGAAGTCATGGCCGCCGCCTTCCTGTTCACCGCCGTCACCGCGGTGCAGTACCACTCCTTCCAGCAGACCATACGGGAAGAGGCCTATCAAAAGCTCCGGCTGATCGGCGGCAGCCTTGCGGCGGCGCTGGCCTCCGGGGAGCCCGGCGAATCGCCGGGCAGCACCGTCCAGGGGCTGGAGCGGCAGGTGGGCGCGGCGGTGGAGGGGCGGGGGCAGGAGTATGCCGTATGCGTGGTCTGGAACACGGAGAGCGGCCCGATCATCGCCTCGGACAGCGCGGTGCCGGACGGCTATCTCCTGGAGGATGTAAAGTCCAGAGGCTATTTTTCCGCCATCTCCCAGGCCCTCCGCAGCGGCACGGCCTCCCTGGAGCGCGTTCAGACCGATATCAGCTTTGACTATGTGTATGCCCAGCCCTTCTTTCAGGGCGGCCGGTCCGGCTGCGTGGCGGTGTCGCAGAGCGAGGATTCCATGCTGGCCGGGCAGCTCCAATTCTTTCGGAGCCTGCTGCCCATCCTGGCCGCCTGCCCGCCTCTGTTCCTGGCCCTGGCCTGGATCACCCGGCGGCTGCTCAGCCCCCTGGACGAAATTCAGCGGGCGCTGGAGGAGTTTTACACCTGCGGCAGCGGCGGCCAGATGTGTTTGGAAAATATGCCCCGCACGGAGCTCTATGAGGTGGGCCGGGTGTTCAACCAGCTGTCCGTACAGACCAGGGTGCAGCTCAATGAGCTGCGCACCATCAACGATTCCTATGTGCGCCTGGTGCCCGACTGCCTGCTGGCTATGCTGCGCAAGCGGGGCGTCACCCAATTGGAGGCCGGCGGCCACACCCCGGTGGACGGTGCGCTGCTGATCCTGATTCCCAGGAATTTCTCCCCCGGCTGGGAGAACCTGGACCGCCTGACCCGGCCGGCTGCGGACCATATCGCACAATCGGGCGGCATGCTGGTGGACTATGACGAGGGCCTGAACGCTCTGGTCTCCCTGTTCCCCCGGGTGGAGGGTGCGCGCGCCTGCGCGCTGGCCTGTCTGGAGGACCTGGAACGGCAGGATATGCCGGTTATGGCCGCCGTTCTGGAGGAAACCGTGGAGCTGGGCGTCTTCGGAAGCGAGAAGCTGCTCTATCCCCTGGCGGTCTCCCGGAACATGTCCAGGAAGCAGGAGGCGCTGGCCCGGCTTTTGGGCTTCGGGGCCATGCTGGTGCACAGCGGGCGCGCCCCCGGGACGGGCCTGCGCCTGCTGGGCTGGGACGGCGGGCTGGCGTTTTATGAGGACCCCGCCTGCCGTCCGTCCGGCTGGCGGAGCCAATGGCGGCTGTCCGCCGGCCCGTGGGAGGAGGCGCTGCGCCGGTTTCGGGAGCGGGATTTTTCCGCAGCGGGGCAGCTGTTCGCAAAGGTGCTGCGCCTGATGCCGGAGGATATGGCCGCCCGCTGGTATTTGTTCCGCTGCGAAGCGCTGCGCGGCGGGACGCCCCGGGCCGCGGACACCGAACTTTTATTTGACTGGGAGGGGTCCGGCCATGGATAAGCCGCGGGAAAACCGGCCCGGCTTAGGGCCAAAAGACTATCGGCACATCGGCCCGGTCTATGTGCAGAAGCGGCTGATCCTGCCGGTTCTGGCCGCGCTGTCCATTGCGGTTCTGCTGATTTTCGGTCTCCCCTTCCCAGCTCCCGTCCCCGCGGCCGGCCCCATCCCGGCCTTCCGCTACGACGACCCCGAGCTGGCCGAGCAGTCCGGCATGGTTCAGGTTCTGGACGGCCAGGACCGTGTGCGCTATATTGGAGAAGTGGCGGCGGGGGCCTGCACCGGCCGGGGCCAGGTGTTCAGCGAGGCCGGAGAGCTGCTCTATGACGGCCCCCTGGCGGAGGGCGTATACGAAGGCGGGGACGCGAAGGTCTACCGGGGTGGGACGCTGGTCTACACCGGGGAAATGGCGGCGAATTTATATGAGGGCCAGGGCCGCCGGATCGACCCCGCGGCGGGGATTGTCGGCGAGGGCCAGTTCTCCAAGGGCTTTCTGGAGGGGCCGGGCCGGGAGTTCTATTCCGACGGCACACTGCTGCGGGAGGGCACCTTCTCACATGACCTCCTGGAGGGCGAGGGGGCGGAGTACAGCCCGGAGGGCGTTCTGCTCCGGGAGGGCACCTTTTCCGCCGGTCTGCTCCACGGGGAGGGCCGGGCGTACACCGCCGGCGGCAGGCTGCTCTATGAGGGGCAGTTTTGGCGGGGCGTCTACCACGGACAGGGCACGATCTATGACACGCTGCTCAACGTCCGCAGCGCCGAAGGGACCTTTGTGTACGGCACGCTGACCGGCCGGGGCGCCATCTATCACCCCAGCGGGCAGCTGCTCTACACCGGCCAGGTCTATGAGCAGCGCCCCAGGGCCGACGCCTTTTTGGGCCTGTCTCTGGCCGAGGTGGAGGAGGCGTTCACCACCCACTGGACCCTCTACTCCTGCGAAGGGACGACCGCCTTTGTCTATCCCTATTTCAGCCTGATGTTCCTCACCGAAAGCCCTGTTCGGCTGGTCTCCCCCGGCGCTTCGGAAAAGCCGGACCCGGAGGAACCGGACCTGGAGGAGTCGGGCCCGGGGGAGCCGGCGCTGTATGAGGACGAAATTCTCGCCCCGGACACCGACAAGGGGGCGGTCCTCATCACGCAGGTGCTGTCCTACGGGCAGCCGCTTCCCTGCGTCGCCCAGCCGGAAAGCGATTGCGCATCGGGACGGCACGCCCCCGGCTGCCGGGAGTGGTTCAGCGCCTTTGCTTTGGGGTATCCTCTGGACGGCGCCGACGCCCGCCGGGCCGGCCCGTTTATCTGGCGCTTTACCCCGCGGTCCCGGACGGACAGCGGCCAGGACGTTGACGAATATCGGACCGAGGGCGCCGGATTGGAGACGATGACCGTGTACCGGACGCAAAAGGATATGCCGCTGTGGTATCAGACGGCCCGGTGGAAGGAGGCCCCATGAGCCAGGAACCGATTTTTGAACGGCTGGCCGCTTTGCTGCTGGAACACCTGAGGAGGGAGATGGTGCCGTCGGTGCTGAATTTGCCGGACGACATTAAAATGACCCACCCGGGCTCGGAGACGGACCACCGCCTTGGGGTGTTCCTCTACAACATGGAGGAGCTGCGCTCCTGCGGCCCGCCGCCGTCCATCCGCATGGACCAGGAGACCCGGCGGCACCCCGACCGCCTGCTGACGCTCCGCTTCCTGCTCTATGCCAACCGAAAGGTGCCCTTTGACAGCCTGAGCGCCCTGGACGAGATGGTGCTTGTGGAGGCGGCCATGAGGGCCGCGCACAGCATGGGGTCCCTGGCGCTGGACGGACAGGCGGTGCGCTCCGCCCTTCACGACCCCGCCCTGTCCGAAAAAACCGCGCTGTGGCAGAGCCTGAACAGCCCGCTCCAGCCCGCCGTCTATCTGACACTGGAGCCCGTGCGCATTCCCAGCTCCCGCATCCGCCGCACACCGGCCGTCCGGGAATTCCAGCTCAGCTCCAAGCGGAAGGGGGCGGGGCAGTCATGAGTTTTTTCCTCTGCACCGGCGCGAATCTCTCCTGTTCCTTCGGCTCCGCCCCGGTCCCCTTCAGCGCCCTGCCCGTCCCCAGGGTAGTCATCAGCGGACGGCCCGCCGGCGTGATGACGGACATGGCTCCGGGGGTCAACATCCCGCCCTTCGGGACGTGCGCCAGCCTGGCCAACCCCACAGTGGCCTCCGCCACGGCGGCCGCGCTGGGCGTGCTCACCCCCATGCCCTGTATCCCCGTCCCGGCGGGGCCCTGGCTGAACCCGGCCCCCACGGTAATCATCGGCGGGCAGCCGGCCATCACCGACGGCAGCAAGCTGATGTGCGCGTGGGGCGGCCGGATCTCCGCACAGTTCGCCGGTCAGACCTGCGTACAATTATAAATAAGAAAGAAGGTATCATCTATGGCGGAATACTTATCCCCGGGCGTCTACGTGGAGGAATTTGATTCCGGCGTCAAGGCCATGGAGGGCGTCGGCACCAGCACGGCCGGGTTTGTGGGCCTGGCGGAAAAGGGGCCGGTGACGGGCCGGCCGGTTCTGCTGACCAGCTTCGCGGAGTATCAGCGCCGGTTCGGCGGGTACCTCTCGGACCTGGAGTACGGCCCCTACCGCTTTCTGCCCAACGCGGTGGAGCAGTTCTTTACCAACGGGGGCAGCACCTGCTATGTGATGCGCGCCGCCCCGGAGGACGCCGCCTGTGCCGAGAGCCCGGAGGGACCTGTCACCGTGCGGGCCAAGGACCCCGGCGCCTGGGCCAACACCATGCAGGTGTTCTTCACCCGGAGCACCCGGGCCAGGACACAGATCCTGAGCATCCAGGAGGGCGTGAGCGGCAAGCAGTATCTTCTGAAAAACGCCGCCGGCTTCCGGGTGGGCGACCTGGTCATCTACCGGGGGGAGGACGGCTCCGCCGCCTACCACAAGGTCACCGCCCTGAACGGCATGCTGATCTCCTTCCAGGAGGCGCTGCCGGAGGACGCGGCCGACACCGGCCTGGTGCCTGTCCGCACGCTGGAGGCCTGCGGGGTGGACATGCTGATCCGCTGCGGCGGGCAGGAGGAGAGCTATCCCGGCTGCTCCCTCAACTCCGCGGCCCCCGACTATCTCCTCGCGGCGCTGGAGAAATCCAACATGGCGGCCATGACGCTGGATATTCCGGACCGGGCGGACGACCCGCTGGTCCTGCTGGGGGGGAGCGCCGGCGCCCAGAGCCTGCGCGTGGAGCTGAGCGGCGGGCTGAACGGCGCCATGGACAGCGTGAACGCGGGGACCTTCTGCGGCGCCGACCTGGGGCCGGGCAAGCGCTCCGGCATTGAGGCGTTCCAGGAGATCACCGATGTGTCCATCATGGCGGTCCCCGGCGTGACGGACGCCAACGTGCAGGCCAAGCTGATCGCCCACTGCGAGGGGCTGACCAGCCGGTTCGCCGTGCTGGACGCCCCCCTGGACTGCACCGGCGTGGACGAGCTCAACCGCCACCGCAGCGCCTACGACACCTCCTACGCCGCCCTGTACGCCCCCTGGGTCCAGGTCTACGACCCCCTGCTGCGCCGGCCCGCCTTCCTGCCCCCCTCCGGCTCCATCTGCGGCGTCTACGCCCGCACCGACATACAGCGGGGCGTGTTCAAGGCCCCCGCCAACGAGGTGGTCCAGGGCTGCACCGGCCTGTCGGTGAGCTACAACGCGGCGGAGCAGGGCAAGCTCAACCCCAACGGCGTCAACCTGATCCGGGCCATCCCCGGCCAGGGCATCCGGGTCTGGGGGGCCCGCACCTGCTCCAGCGACGGAAACTGGAAATACGTCAACGTCCGCCGCCTGTTCATCTTCCTGGAGGAATCCATCCGGGCCAACACCGGCTGGGTGGTCTTTGAGCCCAACGACGAGGGCCTGTGGTCCCGGGTCCGGGGGACCATCTCCCTGTTTCTGGAGACCCAGCGGCGCATCGGCGCGCTGGCCGGCTCCACGCCGGAGCAGGCCTACTATGTGGACGTGGGCCCCAACACCATGACCCAGGACGACATCCTCAACGGCCGGCTGATCTGCGAGATCGGCGTGGCCCCCGTCCGCCCGGCGGAGTTCGTCATCTTCCGCATCACCCAGATTACCCAGGCCGCGACCTGAGCCTGAACCCATCAACGCTGAGGAGGGAACCATACTATGGCTGACATTATATACCCGTACAAAAAGTACAATTACAAGGTGCTCATCGACCAGTCCGAGGAGGCCGGCTTTTCCGAGGTATCCTCCCCCGATATTACGGCGGACCCCATCGAGTACCGGGAGGGCAATATGTCCGGCAAGACCCCCGGCAAGCAGCCCGGCATTCTGAAATACTCCAACGTCACCCTCAAGCGGGGCACCACGGAATCCAAGGTGTTCTGGGACTGGATCAATGAGATCAAGTCCGGCACGGTCACCCGGAAAACCGTGGTCATCACCCTGATGGACGACGAGATGAACGAGGTGGCCTCCTGGCAGCTGGAAAAGGCGTGGCCAACCAAATACACCGCCCCCGACTTCAACGCCACCAGCAATGAGATCGCCATTGAGAGCCTGGAGCTGGTGACGGAGGGCATCTCACGGACCGCTTAAAAGGAGCGTGGAAAGATGGAGCTGCAAACCGTATATCCGTTTCGCCTGCCAAAGGGCTACCTGGACGAGGAGGGGACCCTGCACCGCGAGGGCCGGATGCGGCTGGCCACGGCGGGCGACGAGCTCGGCGCCCTGCGCGACCCCCGGGTGAAGGCGGACGAGAGCCGCCTGAACGCCCTGATCCTCAGCCGGGTGGTCACCATGCTGGGCACTCTGGCGGAGGTGACGCCGGAGATCATCGAAGGCCTGTTCATCTCCGACATGGAGTTTCTGCAAAACATGTACGACACCATCAACCGGGCGGAGAAGCCCCAGATCCAGGTGACCTGCCCCCACTGCGGGGAGAAATTTGTGGACGCCATAAATTTTCAGGGGGCGGGATGAACCTCCAGCCGCCCAGGGAGCTGTACCGCCAGCTCTCGTTCATCTCGTACTATTTCCACTGGGGGTTGAAGGACGTGCTGGAGCTTCCTCACCTGGAGCGGGAAAAATTCTGCCGTGAGATCAGCCGGATTAACCGGGAGGCCAACAGCCAGGAGAAAAACCTTTTTGACGTCTGACAGCAAAGGAGCGTGCGCCCCATGGACCCACTGTCCGCCTATGCCTTCCGCGTCTGGATCGGGAGGGATGAGTACGGCTTTTCCAAGGTATCCGGACTGAGCCGGGAGTCGGAGGCCGTCGTCTACCAGGAGGGCGGTCTCAACAGCCGGGTCCACGTGCTGCCGGGAGTGGTGAAAAATCCGGGGGTCCTCCGCCTGGAGCGGGGCGCTTACGCGGGCAAAGAGTTTCCCTTCTATCTGGTTGGGGAACGGCTGAGCGAAACGCTCCGCATCGGCGTCCGTCCCCCCGGATTTCTCAGGAGGAAAGGAAAGGTCTATGTGCTGACAGGCCTTTGGGTAAAAAAATGGGAGGCTGGTGAGCTGGATGCGCTGCAAAACACGCTGCTTATCGACCGGTTTGAGCTCAATTACGATTATCTCTACATTTCGGAATGACCGTGCCGCCCGGCTGTCCGGCGGCCTGCGCCGGTCCCGCGCCGGCCGGCATGGGCGCGGCGGCGCCGCTCAGGAGCTGATTTACCGATGCGCGGTTCCGCCGGCGCGGACCATCCGGCAGCCCGCCCCCCAGATCATCCACAATACGGTCCATCAGACCGTGGTCCACCTGCACCAGACCACCCACCGGCATGTGTTCAACCGGTTTACCGCCGCCGGGAGCGGCCTGTCCCTGGTCGTGGGGGGGGGG
>CAJUEG010000020.1:15425-37940 GCA_910584835.1 uncultured Oscillospiraceae bacterium
CAGCGGAATGACAGAGCTGATTGTCCGTCAGGCTCCGGCCCCTCCGCCGCCGGAGGACGGCATCGACCCCTCCCGGCCCACCCTGATCGCCGGCAGGCTGCTTCGGGTGCTGTCCACCGACAGCGCGCAGAAGGTCCTCCAGCCCTTCTTCTGCCGCATCGTCCAGAGCCTTCTGGAGCAGGAGCGGGAAATCCGGCAGAGCAGGCCCCCTCAAAATCCTCCGGCGGTAAGATACGGGCTGAGCGGCGCTGAATTTCAGGCCCTGGTGCGCAGCGTGACGCAGGCCATCGACCGCCGGAACCGGCTGGATGCGCTGCGCCGGGGAGGGACCGCCTGATGGCCGACCTGGAAAAAGCGTTTATCTGTGATCCCGACGCCCCGGGCAAGAAATATTACGTCCAGTTCAACCCCAACACACTGGAGTATTCCGCCGGACGGAGCAAGAACGCATACAAGGGCGTATCCGCGCCGGACGGGCAGGGCTCCGCCCGGGAGCCGCAGCTGCAGTCCTCTCCGCTTACGGAGCCGGAGGGCTCGCTGCTGTCCGTCAAGCTGTTTTACCACACCTACGCCGGCCCGGACAATTTCTCCGACGTGCGGGCAAAAATCTACAATATCCGGGCCTTTCTGCCCTCCGGCAGGGGAAACAGCGATGCTTCCAGCCCCCGGCTCCAGTTCGCGTGGGGAACTCTGGCCTACATCGGTACCCTGGAATCCTTTCACGTATCCTATCAGATGTTCTCCCATGACGGCACGCCGGTCCAGGCGGAGGTATCCATCTCCATCCGGGGCGAGGATTTGGACATCAGCGCGCAGTCCAACAATCAGGCCCAAAGCGGCGGGAAGGGGCTGGAGCCGGAAGCGGCGGATGAGGACCCGCCCCCGGACGACATCGCCTGGCTGTTCCCGGAAGAGGAGGAGTGACCGCCATGAAGTTCTCTTCTCTCTACGAAACCTATGAGGCCATGCGGGAGCCCGGCTGCCGCCTGAAGGCGGACGGCGCCCAGCTGGACGCCGGGGAAGGCGCCCGCCTGCTCCGGGTGGAGTGTGAGCTGACCTGCGCCGGTCAGGCAGGCATGGCGCGCCTGGAGGCCGCGCTGAACCCCGATGAAGCGCATGGCGCGGCGTGGCTGGACGCGGTCCGGCCCGGCGCCCTGTGTTCCCTGGCCCTGGGCTATGGGGACAGCCTCACGGATGTATTCTGCGGCTTCTTTTACGACGTCCTCTGGAGCGACCCTTTAGATGGCGGGACCATCCTTCTGGAGGCCCTGTGCCTGGACGTGCGTGGGCGGCTGATGCTCACCTCCTGCGCCGACGCGGGGGCGAAGCGCACCCTGTCTCAGCTGGTGGAGGCCATTCTCGGCCAGAGCTGCTGCACCCAGCTGGCCCCCAAACGGACGGTATGCCAGCCGCCCGAGGATTGGGACCTGCCCGTCCAGCGGCCGGGGCGCTCCGACTACAGCGTGGTCTGCGGGGCGGCGGATTTTCTCTGCTATGAATTCTGCGCCTTTGCGGACGAGCTGTACTTCGGCCCGCCCAGGCCGGAGCGCGATCCCGCCGTCACCTTCGACGGCCCCAACGGCCTGATGCGCCTTGTCCGCCGCCGCACCCTGGCGGGGCAGTGCGCCGCCACGGCGGTCAGCGGCACGGACGACGCCGGAGAGCGCATTTACTCCCGACGGGCGCGGGCAGGCGACAGCGGCTTCGGAACAGACAAAATGAGCGGGGTCCTCACCGGGGATTTCCACCGCCCGGAGCCCCTTGTGCGGACGATGGCGCAGGCCCAGTACCTCTCTCAGGCCAGAATGGAGCGGAGCCAGCGCCGGGCGGGCGGGCTGAGCGGACACTGTGTGGGCCTGCCGGAGCTTCGCCCCGGGCGTTTTATCCAGGTGTCGGACTTGAGCGAACCCGCCGGCGGAACTTACTATGTGCACACCGTCCGCCATGTTCTGGACGAGGCGGGCTTTCAGACCTGGTTTGAGGCGGAGGATGAGTAAATGGCACAGCGTGAAATCCTGCGGGGCAAGGTGACGTCCTATCCCGCGGAGGGCGACAAGGGCCTTGTGGAGGTGTCCATCGGCGCCTACGGCGAGGAGAGCGACACGATATACGCACGGGTGGAGCAAAGCATGTCCGGGGTCTACTGGCTGCCGGAGATCGGGGACGCGGTGGAGGTGGAGCTGTCCGGCGCCCCCGGCTGCGAGCCCCGGATTCTCCACATTCACCGCCCGGCGGGGGACGAGCAGACCGGGGCCTGCTGGACCCAGGAGAACAATATCAAGCAGCTTCTCACCCGCTCCGGCCACTGCCTCACCCTGGACGACACCCAGGATGCCGCCGCCGTCACCGTCCACACCTCGGGCGGCCTGGAGCTGAGACTGGAGGACAAGCCTCAGACTGTCACGCTGCGGGCAGAGGGAGCAGACCAGCCGTTCCTGCTGCTGGATATGAAAAATGACGAGATCAAGCTGGCCGCCGGCAAAAAGCTGACCATCACCTGCGCCGGGGCCTCCATCACCTTTGACGGCAGCGGAGATATCTCCGTTCAGGCCAAGGGAAAGCTGGCGCTGAGCGGCCAGGAGATCGCTCTGGACGCCAAGGGCAGGCTGGCCGCCAAGGGACAGCAGGCGGAGCTGACCGGCTCCATGGCCGCGAAGGTGTCCGGCCAGAGCCAGCTGGAGCTCAGCTCCGGCGGGGTCACCCAGGTCAAAGGCGGTATGGTGAAGCTCAACTGACAAAAGGAGGCGTGCGCATGGCGGCAATGGCATTCCCCTGCCGGCTGGAATCCGGCCTGGGCAGGTTTCGGCCGCTGACCGAGCTGGAGGAGATTGCCCAGTCGGTCCATCTGATTTTGTCCACCCGGAAGGGGGAGCGCCCGTTCCGGCCCAAATTCGGCACACGGCTGGACCAGTATGCCTTTGAGACGATGGATACCACCACCTGCAGCCTGATCCGCCAGGAGGTGGTGGCCGCCCTCCAGGCCTGGGAGCCGCGCATCGTAAACATCCGGGTGGAATTTGATCCCAGGCCGGAGGAGGGACGGCTGACAGCGCTGGTCTCCTATCAGGTGCGGCGCACCGGGGCCGCCGCCAGCCAGCCGGTCAGCCTGCCCACAAATTGACCGGCGCAAAGCTGTGAGGTGACGCGCTTTGGATTTGTTTTGGGACACATACCGGGCCTATCTCCGCTCCTATCTGCCCCAGTGGCGGTATGACCCGGACGGCGGGGAGCCGGAGAGCGCCGTCCTGCGGGCGGCCGCGGAGCTGATCGAAGAGTCCCGGGCCCGCATGGCCGATCTGCCCCAAAAGCATGAGCTGGCGTTTCTCGGCGGCTGGGAGCTGGAGCCGCTGGAGGCGGAGCCGGCCTGTGCCTGCGCGGCGCTGACCGCCCCGGAGGGCGCGCCCGTCCCCGCGGGGACGGAGCTCTACATGTCCGGCGACGGCGCCCGGCTGTGGCGGACCGCAGAGGACGCCCAGGCGGAACCGGTCCGGCTGAGCGAACAGTTTCTGACCGGGCGAGGGAAGCGGGTCCCGCTCCCTCTGCCCGCTCCGGAACAGCCTGTCCGCCTCTTTGACCTTCGCGGCGAGGGGCTGCCGGGGCCGGAGCTCCAGTTCTCCCACCCGGACGCCTTCTCCTCCCAGTCGGGCTGTCAGGTCGAGCTGACGCTGAGCCATCCGTTTTCCGGGCTGACGGAGCCGGCCGGCGGCGAAGGGGCGCGCTGGTGGCTGGTACGCACAGCGGGAGACGCCGTCCCGCTGGCCCCTCCGGCAAGGGCGGAGAATGCCCTGCGCTTTCAGCTGCCTGCCGCGCCGGACGGGTGCGCCCTGCGGGTCTGCCTGCCTGCCGCGCCGGCGATTGACGCCGCCGGTGCGGCTGTCATCCGTACGCAGCGGCGGCCTCAGCCTCCCGCCCTGGCCTGGGACGGGGACGCCCCCCTCAGCGGGACGCGCTGGCTGCCCTTCGGCCCAATCCCGGAGCCGTGGCGCGCCTGCTATCTCTCCTGCCCGGACGCGCTCACCCTCCGGGGCGCCCGGCTCACCGTCTCCTTCGCCCTGTCCTTCCAGGTGTATGAGGAACAGCTGCCGGGGATGGACACAAGCCCGGAATACCGGCCCATCATGCGCCGCCTGCCCCTGCCGCCCCCTGTCCGCGAGGTGCGGGCCGACCAGGTGCTGTGGGAGTACTGGAACGGCCGGACTTGGCTGCCCATACCGGGCACAGAGGACCTCACCGGCAGCTTTGCCGCCGCGGAACAGGGGACGGTCCAGATTGAGGCCCGGTTCTTATGGCCCGCCGACGCCGCCCCCTGCGAGGTGGGCGGACAGACCGGCCTGTGGCTGCGGTGGCGGGTGGGCCGGGCCGGCGGCAGCTGGCTGCCCCGGCGCTGCTGCGCGCCTGAAATCACCGATCTCCGATTCTCAGCCCTGCTGGAGGACGCCCCCGTATCCGCATCCCTCCGCGTCTGGCCCGAGGAGCGGTTTTACCCCCTGTCCGGCCCCCGCTCCCGCCCGCTTCACACCGCCCTCCCGGAGGGGGACTGCTGGTGGCTGGGCTTTGACCGCCCGCCCTCCGGGCCCCTTCTGCGGATGTACCTCTCTTTTAAGCACCGCCTCCCGGGCGGGGCCCTCACCGCCTGGGAGGCGGCGGCGGAAGGCAGCCGTCCTCTCCCGCTGGAGGACGGCACGGAAGGGCTGTCCCACAGCGGCGTGATCACGATCAGCGGCGTCCAGGGCGGCATGGTCACCCGGTTCGGCCTGCGGCGCTGGTGGCTGTGTCTGCGGGATGACAGCGGGCGGCTGTCCCAGGGGGGCCGGTTTCCCTGTCTGGAGGAGCTGTCCTGCGGCGCCGTCCGCCTGCAGGGGACGGACGGCGGGAGCTGCCGGAGGGGCGAGCCGCTGGCCCCCCTCCGCGGCGGGCCCCTCCGGGCCGTCACGCTGACCGAGGGGTTTGGCGGGGCGCCCCGGGAAGATCGCGCCGCCCTTTTGCGGCGGGTCCGGGGCGTCCGGCACCACCAGGGCCGGTGCGTATCCGCCCTGGACGCGGAGCAGCTGATCTGCGGACAGCTGCGGGACGTGCTGCGCACCCGCTGCCTGCGAAAGGCGGATGTGCTGCACATCGCCGTTCTGATGCGGGACGTCCGGCGCCATGAGGCCGCCTTCGCCGGACGGCGGGAGGAAATCCGCCGCCTGCTGGAGCGGGACAGCGTCCTGCCCACACTGGGGCTGGACGCTGTGGTGCAGGAGCCGGTGTTTTATCCCATCAACGCCATGGTGTGGCTGCGCGCCACGGAAGAGATTGCCCCGGAGACCATCCGCCGCCGGGTCTCCCGGGCCCTGGACTGCTTTTTCGATCCGGCTGCGGGCCGCTTTGAGGGGGAGGGCTGGCCCATCGGCCAGCTTCCAACCGAGATGGAGGTGCGCAATTTTCTCCAGCACAAGCTGCCGGGCCTTGTGATCGTAAGAAGTCCTCTCACCGCCGTCGCCCCCGACGGCCGGGAGCTGGACTGCGCCCATATCGGCGACCCCTTCTCCCTGCCGGTTCCCGGCGCCTATACCGTCCACATACTGCGAGGGGAGGACCTGTATTGTACTCCTTGAATTTGAATGCCGGCGGGCAGAGGGAGCTCTATGAGCGGGCCTGCGGCCGTATGGCCCAGCTGCTGCCCGGCTGGAGCGACGCCATCCCCAGCGACCCGGCCGTGGCGCTGCTGGAGCTGGCCTCCTACCTCTCGCGCATGCAGAACCGGGAGATCGACACGCTTCGGGCGCGGCACTATCTCGCCTACCTGAAGCTTCTGGGGCAGGCCCCCGGAAAGCTCACCCCGGCCCGTATGCTGGCAGTCCCCGGCCCCGCCGCCCCCCGGCCCGGTATGCGCTTTGAAGTGGACGGCGTCCCCTTTGAGGCGGCCGACGTTCCCTATGCCGGGGCCTGCCGGGTAAAGGACGTGTCGCTGACGCAGGGCGGGCGCCGGCGGGTTCTGCGGGCGGACGCCCCGCTGGTATTCACCCATGAGGCCCCTGCCGTACTGGAAATCACCCTCTCCGCCCCCCTCCCCCCGGGCATGCCCGTACAGCTCTGGCTGGAGCTGCAGCCGGAACCGGGCCGGATCAGGCCCGGGGAATCCACGTCCCCTCCCATCCGGCTGCCCGCCCAGGTCGGGACCGGCGGCGCGCGGCGGAGCGTCCCCTGCCGGGACGGCACCTGCGGCCTGCTGCAAAGCGGGTATCTGACGTTCACATCCCCCATACCCTTTGACACGCTCCTCCTGCGGGCGGAGGGTGAGATCGAAGGGGAGCCGCGCATTTCCGCGGCGGCACTTTATCCCGTTGTGCTGGAGCAGCGGCGCACGCGAAGCCAATGCCTGGACCTGAAGCCTCCGTTCCGCCTGCCGCCGGGCTGGGAAAAAGACCGGTTCCTCCGCTTTTTTCTGCCCCAGGGCGGCGGCTGGAGGGAGGAAACGCGCCTTTTCATCCGGGACGGCCTGGTCAGCGGGCTGCCCGCCCAGGCCCCGGACACCGTCCGGGTCGCGGCGGCGGAGCCGGATTTTCCTGCCCTCTACCCTCTGCGGGAGCTGCCCATGGAGACGGTCTGCCCGGAGGAGCGCGGAATACTGCCCGCCTCCCTTCGCCTGATGGTGGAAGAGGACGGGCTGTGGTATGACTGTCCGGTCTGTCGGCCCGAGAGGGACCTCACCCTGCCCCGGGGCTGCCGGTGGGACGAGGCGCGCAAAGCGCTCCGGTTTGGGGACGGCCGGGATTTTTGCGTCCCCCGCCAGGGACGGCTTTTGATCGCCGGATGCGTCTCCACGCTGGGCGCGCCGGGGAACGGCGCCGGCGGCCTGCTGGTGCGGGACGGCGTGATCCTGCGTCCCCTGGCCCCCGCCTCCGGCGGGCAGGACGGCGAGGACGGAAAAGCCGCTTTTTTCCGCGCCGCCAGGGAGATGGAACAGCCTGCGCGGGCGGTCTCGCCGGCGGACTATGAGGCGCTGGCCCTGTGCGCGCCCGGCCTGGCCCTGGACCGGGTGCGGGCGGTGCCCGCCGCCCGGCTGGGCGGGGCGGGCCCCGGCGTGGTGGTTTTGGCAAAGCCGCGCTCGGCCGCCCCCCTGCCGCCGCTCACCCGGTGGCAGGGGGAGCAGCTGTCCGCCTGGCTGGACCGGTTCCGGATGATCGGCGTGCCGGTGGAGGTGCGTGGCCCCCGCTACTGCCCGGTGGAGATAAGGCTTCGGATTCAGCCCAGCGGCCCGGTTTCAGAGCCCGCCCTGCGCGCCGTAGCCCTCCGGCACACCGATGGGGTGACCGGCCCGCTGGACTTTGGCGCGGAGCTGTCCTATACCGCGCTCTTTTCCGCCCTGAGCGCCGTCCCCGGCGTAGAGACCGTGCGCGGGCTGGAGCTGCGGGCTCTGTCCGGCTGCGGACGCCGCACCCAGGAGGGCGGCATCCGCCTGGAGGCGGACGCGCTGCCCTATCTGGACCGGTTTCAGGTGGCGGAGAGCCAGGCAGGCGCCGGTTTAATCAGCTCTTCCCCGGGAGGCGTATGAAGATGGAACGGACAATCCGCCGGTATCGGTCTGACCGGGAGCTGTCCCGGTGCGGACGGTTTGAATACGGCCGCTACTGTTCCCGCTGGTATCGCGGCCTGGGCGGCGGTATGGAGTGGCTGCGGCTGTCCCTGACCGTATCCGGGCCGATTTTTGTCAGGGTGTACGCGGCGGACGGGGAGCCGGACGGCCCGGCTGACGGGATGGAGCCGGTTTTGGAGCGCCCGGCGGAGGACCTGCTGCTCTGCGGCGTAAAGGGGCGCTTTCTCTGCTTCACCGCGGAGCCGGGGGAGTGTCTGCGCAGCTATGAGCTGACCTTCCCCGGACTGTCCATCGACAGCCTGCTCCCCTCCGCCATGCAGGGGGACAGCACCCTGCGAAAGCTGCTTGGCGTCTACCAGTCCCTCTATATGGACCTCAACCGGGAGCTGGCCGGCTTTCCCGCCCGGTTGGACCCGCTGGGCCCCGCGCCCCTGCCGGAGCTGGCCCGCTGGCTGGGCGCCTCCTCCTGGATGGACCGGGGGCTTCCCGAGCCGGCACTGCTGGCCGCCGCCGCGGAGCTGAACCGGCAGCGGGGGACAAAGCAGGGCCTCCGCCGCCTGGCGAAGCTTGTGACCGGGCAGGAATGTGAAATTGTGGAGCAGTTTCAATGGGAGACTCAGATCCGCTCTCTCCAGGAGCGGGAGAGCTGCGCCCGGCTGTATGGGCCAGACCGCTCCGACGTCACGCTCCTGTTCCCGGTGGAAACCTCCCAGGAAAAGCTGTCCCGGTTCAGAGGGATCTTGGAGGACTTTGTCCCTCTGGGCGTGTCCTGCGCCGTGGTGCGGCTGGAGGCGCATATGACGTTGGACGGGCACAGCTATCTGGACAGCGGCGTTCAAATCACAGACCCTCCGCCCGCGGAGCTGGACAGCCCGGAGTGGGGCGAGCTGATTTTGGAGTGACGGAGTATGGCCGGTTATCAGGACAACGCTCAGTGCATTCTGGACTATCTGGCGCTGTTTCAGGCCCTGTCCGCCAGGGACGCGGACGCCGGGCTATGCCAAAAACAGCGGGAGGCCATTCTCGCCCGGGAGCGGAGCTCTCCCGGCGTCCAGCTGGCCCCGCCCCTCCTGCGCCGGCAGTTCCGGCTGAGCGAGCGGGATTTCCTGCTGGCCATGGCCGCGCTGGCCCTGGAGATGGACGGCGGGCTGCGGAATTCCTTCCGCCGCAGCTATGGACTGAGCCTGCCCACCATCGAATATGGCCTGCAGCTGATCTCGCCCATCTGCCCAAGCGGCTGCCGCACCCTGGCGGAGCTGGCGGGGGAGAATACCCTGTGCGGGCTGCTGCTCACCACCGCCGAGCCGGCCGCCTACCCGCTGGAGCGGCCTCTGATCCTGTGCCGGACGGCGCTGGCCTTTCTCACCGGCCTGTCTGCGGCGGCGATTCCCGCCTGCACGCCCCGGATTGACGACGGGACCCAGTGGCTTCCCCTTTACGGCCAGGCGCTGGAGCAGGTCAGGGCATGGTACGGCCAGGGGCGGGAGAGCACCCTCTATCTGTGCGCCCCCGCCGGGTCCGGGCGGCGGACTCTTCTGCTCCGGGCCTGTGTAAACGTGGTCGAACTCTCCTTGGCTGAGCTTGCCCAGTTTTCCCCGCCGGACCAGGACCATGGGCTGCGGGAGGCGGCGGCCCTGGCCGTTTTGCTCAACGCTCCCATCTGCGCCCTCCCGGATCCCCAGCGGAAGCTCTTCCGCACCCTGGAGCGGCTGTGCCGCCAATTTGCCGTCCCCCTGGCCGTGCTGGCGGAGGACGACGGCGCACTGGAGGGAGCCGGCGAGGTGGTCCGCCTGCCCCCGGCGCTTCCCGCCGGCCAGCGGCGGGAGGCGTGGTCGCTTCTCGTCCCCGGGGCCCAGCCCGGCGCGGCGCCCCGGGGCGCCATGACCATCGGCGCGGTGCGTGAGACAGCCCGTCTGGCCCTCCGAAGCGCCGCCGCGGCGGGGCGGGAAGCGGTCACAGCGGAGGACACCCGCCGGGCCATGCTCCAGCGGGGCGGAGCTCTGGAATTTGGCGTGCGCTATCACACCGATGTGACGCTGCGCGATATGATCCTTTCGGACAGCCTGCGGGAACAGCTGGAGCTGATCTGCCAGGCCGCCCTCTGCGGGGACCGGCTGGCGGACTGGGGCCTTCCGCGGCAGCGGGAAGGCGTCACAGCGGTCTTTCACGGCCCCTCCGGCACAGGAAAGACCATGGCCGCCTCGGCCATCGCCGGCCGGCTGGGGATGCCCCTGCTCCGGGCAGACCTGTCCCGGCTCATGGACAAGTATGTGGGCGAGACGGAAAAGCACCTGGGGCGGCTCCTGCGCGGCGCCAGGGAAAACCACTGCGTCCTGCTGTTCGACGAAGCGGACGCGCTCTTCGGAAAGCGGGCGGCGGTGTCCGCGGGACAGGATAAATACGCCAATCTGTCCACTTCCTACCTCCTGCAGGAGATCGAGCAGTATGACGGCGTGGCCATCCTTTCCACCAACCTGCTGGGCAATTTTGACGATGCCTTTTTGCGGCGGCTGCAATATATCGTCCGGTTCAGCCTGCCGGACGCCGCCCTGCGGGAGACGCTGTGGCGTCAGGCCCTTCCGGCGCGGCGGTGCGGGGAAGCCCTGCCCTACGCCGCGCTGGCCCAGGCGGAGCTGAGCCCGGCCCGCATCCTGGCCGCAGCCCGGGGGACGGCGGTGGCGGCTATGGCGGCGGGCCGCGAGACGGCGGACCTGAACGACGTGGTGAAGGCCCTGCGGATGGAGCTGGAAAAGGACAACAAGGCCCTGCCCAGGGAACTGGCCGGGCTGGTAAAAAAGGAGGCGCCCTGAGATGGAAGCTCAATTGCGGGAACAAAAGGCGGAAGCGGCAGAGGTCAAAAGGCCAAACCTGACCGGCATTCCCACCCAGATGAAGCTGAATTTTGAACGGCGCAGCGGCCTGTCCTTTGACGATGTGCGGGTGCATTACAACTCGGACAAGCCCGCGCGGCTGGGGGCGCTGGCCTACACCCAGGGCGTCCAGATCCATGTCGCGCCGGGACAGGAGCACAGCCTGCCCCACGAGCTGGGGCACGTGATCCAGCAAAAGGCGGGCAGGGTCCGCCCCACGCGGTGGATCAGCGGCCTGCCCGTCAACGATCAGCCCGAGCTGGAGCATGAGGCCGACCGCGCGCCGGTGCAGTGCATGCCGGCGCCGGACCTGTCGGGCGTGGTCCAGATGCAGCTTGAGCTGTTGACCAGGCAAAGCGGCTGCAACTGCGGTTATCACGCTCTGGCACGCGCGCTGCTGCGGTTTTTCACCGCCGACACGCCAAAGACCCTTACAAAAGAAAACCTGGCAAACGTACTTACCTCGCACGCCATTCAAATGGGGTACAGCGTAATCGGCGAGGCATTTGACCCGGCGGCTTTGGCCTATGTTGGCAATGATTTTTGTGCGCGGTACCACATCTCCGCAAAATGTGAAGCCTACCCCTTTGTCAGCGGCGGCCAAAATGTTTTGCAGTCCTTAGACGATGACCGCAGCGTGGTTCTCGTCCCCTATTTCAGAACGGGTAACTTCAGCCCGGGGCGCAACCCGCTCAAAGAAAAGAGGGCACATTGGAGCGCTATTGACACCGTAAAAAGAGGCGGGAGCACCACCTATGATTTATATGAGGGGAATTGGCATGGGTCTATCTCCTCGCCGCGGCTTTTCGGCCTTCCCTTACCAGTAACTCCCGAGGAATTGATTAACTCTAACGGGGATATCCAATCTGAATTTGACTGGAACGCATTTTTGGCCGCCGTGCAGGCGCGGCAGGGATCGCGCTCTGACGCCCCGATTCTAACCGGGCTGGATGCGGTGAATGAGCACAAAAAAAACGTTGTGGTCAACCAAGCCGCAGCCAACAGCGGTCCGTTCCGCGATTTGGAGGCTTACAGAGAACAAATCCGGCTTGTTATGGATAACATTGGCTGCCTGCCGTCGCCTATTCGGAGATCCACCGTCTCCGACTCCGGCTCCGGCGGCCCGCTGTTACAGCCCATGTCTCTCGCGGGAGCCGTGGTGATCGTAAAGCATTCATGATCCGGCCTGTGTCGGGGGCCTTTCAGCAAGGGGGAGGGCGTATGTGGGCGCCGCCGATCACCATTTCTCATACGCTGCGGAAAGCATTCCAGCGGGAGCCGGCTCAAGGCAAGCTCGTCTTTCTCTCCGCCGGACCCGGCTGGGGCAAAACCGCCGTGGTGACCAGGCTGCTGGAAAAACAGAACCCCGCTTACCTCTCTCTGCGCAGGCGGCCCCTGCCCCACCGCTTCTCCAGGGAGCGGCTGATTATCCTGGACGACTTTCAGGCGCTGCCTCCCCAGGCGGAGGGGCGTTTCCAGGACATCCTGCGGCGGTCGCCTCCGGGGCAGCTCTTTCTCCTGCTCTCCCGCGGACCCGTGCCGGAATACCTCTTCCCCTACGAGGCCGCCGGCGCGATGCTCCAGCTGGGCGAGGCGGAGCTGGCGCTGGATATGGACTGTCTGTGCCAGCTGGCCCGGCTGTACGGGCTTGACCTCTCCGGCCACCAGCTTCAGCGGCTTTGGGATGAGACGGGCGGCTGTCCCCCGGCGGTCAGGCTTCTTCTGGCGGCCCTCTCCGCCGGCCAGCCGTTCCGGCAGCAGACGGTGGAGGCCATGCGCGCCAAGATGGGCGCGTACATGGAGGAGGCCGCCCTGCGCCCCCTGCCGCCGGCGGCGCAGAAGCTGCTGCTGGAGCTGTCCCTGTTCGACCGGTTTGACCAGGCCCTGGCAGATATGCTCGCGGAGGAGGAAGCCGCCTGTGTCAAGCTGGATCAGATCTGGCGGACCAGCGGGCTGATCCGGCCGGACGGCCCTCTCTGGACCGTCCATGACCAGCGCTTTCTGCTGCCCTATCTGCGGCAGAAGCTCCGGGCGGGCCCGCCCAAACGGCTCCAGGCCCTCCATCTCGCCGCCGGGCGCTGGTGCGCCGCCAGGCAGGACCTTCCAGGCGCGCTGTACCACTGCCAGCAGGCGGACAGCCGGGAGGAGCTCCTCGGCCTGCTGATCCAAACCGTCCGGCTCCGTCCGGGGGCCGAGGCGTGCCGGGAGCTGTGGGGCTGCGCCGGCCTGCTGAGGGACGCGGATGTTCTGCAATCCCCTGACCTGATCTGCGCCATGAGCCTGCTTCGGTCCATGACCCTTGAGCCGGAGGAGTCTGAGCGTTGGTATCAGGCGCTGAACCGGTATCTCCAGCGCATGGACCGCGGGGACAAGGATTACAGACGTGTGCGGGGTCTGCGGTCCTATCTGGACCTCTGCCTGCCCCACCGGGAAACGGCGGACCTGCCCAAAGTGATTGTCTCGGCGGACCGGCTTCTGCGCTCCAAAGCGCTGGTTCTGCCGGAAGCGGACGTGACCGGCGGCCTGCCCAGCATTATTCGGGGCGCGAGGGACCTTTCCCCTTGGGTCTCCGGGGCGCGGGAACCTTGCGGCGACCTCCGAGGACCGGCGGAGCGGGTTTTTGGCCGGGCCGGCACAGGGCTGGGTGAACTCGCCCTGGCGGAGGGCCTCCTGGAGCAGGGCGGGGACATATCGGGCCGCTTCCCCGCTCTTGCGGCCCTGCAGGCCAGGCTGAAGGCCGAGGGCACGCCGGAACTTGAATTTGTGCGCACCGCCCTGCTGGCGAGGGCGCTGTGCGCCGCGGGAAGCCTGTCCAGCGCAGAGGCGCTGCTCCTCCAGTACCGCGCGGAAGCAGAGCGGGCCAATACGCCGCGCATCCTGTCCAACCTCGACGCCATGCGCTGCCGGCTGAGCCTGCTCAGGGACGGGACCTATGCCGCCGCCTGGGCCGCCCAGCAGCCCCCTGGGGAAGACGTTTTCCTCTGGGCGGACGGCTACCGCTGCCTTACCATCGCGCGCTGCTGTCTGCGGGATCAGAGGCACCATGCCGCCCTGCTCCTGCTGAGCCGCCTGCTGGATTACTTCCAGCGCAGCGGCCGGACGCTGGACCGGCTGGAGACGCTGATCCTGACCGCGGTCTGCCGGTTCCGCATGGACTGTGAGGACTGGAGAGACTATCTCGCCCAAGCCTTGGAGCTCGGCGCGCGGTACGGCTATGTGTCGGTATTTACCCGGGAGGGCACCGCGCTGCTGCCCCTGCTGGAGCGCGGCGGGCACAAAAATATAAATACCGCCTACCGGGAGCGCGTCCTGTCCGGGGCCGTGACGCAGGCCGGGTATTACGGCCGGTATCTCGCGCCCTTCTGCGCCCCAATCAGTCCTTTGACGCAAAAAGAGCGCACGGTTCTGCGCCTGATCTGCCAGAACAAGAGCAATGAGGAGATTGGCCGCTTTATGAACATCAAGCTTCCCACGGTGAAGACCCACGTCCACAATCTGCTGACGAAGCTGAACGTATCGAGCCGGAACCAGGTCCGGGGGGCGGCAGAGCGGCTGAAGCTTCTCTGATTCCGGGCCGGGAGACCGCCCGCGCTTGTCCCGCCCGCAGGGCGGTCTCCCGGTACCCACGGCATTGGATCCCGCAAACGCTGAACCGCGCTGCCGAGCGGCAGCGCGGTTCAGCGTTCAGTTCAATCCCCAGGCCCCTTCGGCAGGGCGGCGTACAGGGTCTTGCCCGACTCGTTTTTGGGGATGGCGTCAAGGACCCATACCCGGAAGGCACGGGAAGGGAGCCGGGTCTCCCCGCTGATATAGCGCAGGGCTTCCCCGGGGAGGGCCGGGTCCCGGCTGTCGGTGTAGACAAAGAGCAGGTCGTCCCGGCCCGCGCAGGCAAAGCCGGCGCCGGGGAACCGGGCGGCAAGCAGCCGCTCCGCCTCATCCAGATTGACCCGGCTGCCGTACAGCTTGACGAACCGCTTCTTCCGGCCCACGATATAGTAAAAGCCGTCCCCGTCCCGTTTGGCCATGTCGCCGGTGGCGAGCCGCCCGTTCCACTCGTCCCCCACGGCCAGGTCGGCCGCCGTCTGAGCGTAGCCCATCGCCACGTTTTCCCCGCGGTAGATCAGCTCCCCCACCGTATCCGGCGCCGTGATCTCCCCGCCGCCGGCGTCCTCCAGCCGGAACTGTCCCCCGGGGATGGGGACGCCCATGCTGCCGCATTTCTCCACCGCCCGCTCGGGGGGGAGATAGCCCATGCGGGGCGCGGCCTCGGTCTGGCCGTACATGACATAGAAGCGCCGCCCGGTTTCCGCCGCCCAGACCGCGAACTCCCGGTGCAGCTCCGATGCCAGCTTCCCCCCCGCCTGGGTGAGATACCGCAGCCTGGGCAGCTCCATGCCGGTAAAGCCCAGCCGGTGGAGCATCTGGTAGGTGTAGGGCACTCCCGCCAGGGATGTGGCCCCCTCCCGGCGGACCATGTCCCAGAACTCCCGCTCCAGAATGCCGCCGGTGGTGAGCAGGATGGGGGCCCCCGCCAGCATATGGCTGTTGACGACGGACATCCCGTAGGAGTAGTTCATGGGCAGGGTGGTGATGGGTCTCTCGTCGGCGCCCAGCTCCAGATATTGGACGATGGAGGCGGCGTTGGCGGCCAGATTCCTTCCGCTCAGCCGCACCAGCTTGGGGCTTCCCGTGCTGCCCGAGGTGGTGAGCAGGAGGGCCAGCTCCGGGTGGAGGGGGCAGCCCTCCGCGCCGCCGTTCGGGATCAGGCGGCTTCCCCGCAGTTCCAGGCACGGGGCGGCGGGAAGGACGGCCCGGGTCTCCGCCGGCAGGTCCTCGGGGACGTAATAGAAGCCGGGGCGGTAGGTCTCCGCCAGCTCCAGGAGAAAGGCGGGGGAAATGCGGCTGTCCAGGAGAAGGGGGACGGCCCCGCAGCGCAGGCAGCCCAGGTAGCCCAGCAGGGTGCCGGGGTCGTTCCGGCACAGCAGGAACACCAGCGCCCGTTCCCCCATGGCCCGGGAAAGGGCGGCGGAGGCGGCGTCCAGGTCGCGGCCGTAAATCCGCGCTCCGGCGGCGTCCACAGCCAGAAGGCGGTCCGGCTCCAGCCCGGCGGGAAACAGCTCCAAACTCATATTCGGCCCTCCGTTCTTCACTCAGGTGTGGCTGATGATCCGGGACAGCTGGGCGATCATGTCCCGGCCGTCCCAGATTGTGTCCATCTCCAGGGCCTGCCCCACAGGCACCACCCGGCTCACGCCCCGGGCATGACGGGAGGCCAGAAAGGCGGCGGTCTCCCCGGGATCCACCCCCCCGCAGACGAGGGTCTGGGTCTTGGGGGAGAGGAGGGGCAGAAGCTGCTCAAGGCTTTGGACCTCTGTCTCGAAGAAAAGGCCGAAGCCCCCTTTCCACTCCATGGGAGCGGCGGGCCGGGCGGCCAGCCGGGAGACATAGACCAGGTTCCCGCCGTAGCGCTCCAGGACCGCGGCGGGCCCGGTCATGGCGCAGACGCAGAAGCGCTCATACTTCCGGGCGGCTTGGAACGGCCCCATGGGATAGCGCTCCCCCGCCTCGGCGGCCAGGGCTTCCCACCAGCGGCGGCGCACCGGGTTCTCCCCTCCGTCCGCCAGCCACACCACAAGCTGGGGGCTGGAGCAGGCGTTTTGATCCATGAGATAGGTGTCGTTATAAAACCGGTGGGCCAGGGCCGCCAGCTCCGAGGGGGACAGCCCGGACAGGGCCTTTTGGTCCAGCAGGGCCAGGGACCAGCGGTCAGGGAAGGACACCGTCACCCCATGGGGCGGCATGGGAAGGCGCTCCACGGCCTCCACCGCGGCGTCCCCGCCCCAGATCACCCGGCCGTCGCATTGGGAGAGGTATCCGGCGGTGAGGCTGTCGTCCCGCTCGTAGGACAGAAATGAGCTGCGGGCCTTCACCGGGGCAAACCGGGGCAGGTCCAGCACCTTGCCCAGCACGGCGCACAGCCGCGCCTCTATCTCCCCCCGCCGGGTGGAGAGCCGGACCATGTTGGCGTTGCCCGCCAGAAGCCCGATGGCAAAGGAATAGGCGAACATGGCGGGCACATTGGAGGGGGCCACATGAAAGAGGAGCCCCCGGCCCAGCCGGGGAAGAGGACTCTCATGGCGCTTGGCCAGGGCCTCCAGGTGGGGGCGGCGGCACCAGAAGCCGAAGGCGGCCAGCTCCTCCCGCCCGCCGTGTTCCTTCCGCAGGGCGGCGGAAAGGGCCTCCAGAAAGTCCAGGGCCAGGGGAGCAAAGGGGGCCCAGGGCTCCGCCGATGGGCACTCCACCCCGGCCAGCAGCACGGCGTCATCCCTCATAGGTATCGCTGCACCCCCTGATTTCCGCCCGGGGCACCCGGCCCGTGACGGCAAAATATTTGCCCAGACGCCCGCAGGGGCAGTCGTCCTCCCCCAGCAGAACGCCCATATCCTCAGTGAGAAGGGAATGGCCCGGATAGGACAGGGGCAGCGGGGAGAGAACCTGTAGGACTCCCGGCTCTCCCGGCTCACACAGGCTGAAGTCGCCGGGCCTGCGCACCAGCACGTCGGACCAGACGCTGGCATGGAGGCGGCCGCAGGGGCACTCCATATAGATGCAGCCCGTCTGCTCGGCCATGCCGTAGTAATCGCAGACCGTCTCCACCCCCAGGCTCTGGCGG
This sequence comes from uncultured Oscillospiraceae bacterium, assembly GCA_910584835.1. Lineage (GTDB taxonomy): Bacteria > Bacillota > Clostridia > Oscillospirales > Oscillospiraceae > Enterenecus. Next base: position 32,548 of record CAJUEG010000020.1, read on the forward strand.
ACCCGCTCCTTGAACTGCGCCGGGGAGACCGCCTCCCCGGCCAGCTTCTTCCAGCCGCCGCCGTGGATCAAGACGCCGCCGGCAATGGCCAGTTCCTCGCCCAGGGCCTCCAGCGCCTGGACCACATGCTTCCAGACTATGTAGGTAAAGCCGAAGCACAGCACCCGCTCTCCCCTGTGGGCGCCCAGGAAATCCCGTATCCCTTTCAAATCCAGCCTCATCCCGTCGTCCAGGGCGTAGCAGCTTTGGGAGCCAAAGATGGAAAAGCCCAGGACGCCCGCCCCGCGGGCGGAGAACATGGCCCGGTCCCGCAGGACCTTTTTGCTGTCCAGCACCAGCAGGGGCAGCCGCCGCTCCCCGATAAAGTCGGAGACGATCCGATACAGCACCCGCTGCTGGGCGGCGGCGGTATCGGCGTCCAGAAAAATCCTGGACGCCCTCTGCCCCGTGGTGCCCGAGGAGGTGACGGTCTTAAACACCGCATCCTCCGGCACGCTGCGCAGCTCCAGCTCCTTGAAGATTGAGACGGGCAGCATGGGAATTTCCGCCTCCTCCAGGCCGTCCTCTTCCCAATACCCCAGGGCGTCCAGCAGCCGCCGGTACTCCGGGCAGCGCGCCCGGTGCCGCCGGGTGAGGGCGGTAAGCTCCTCCCTGTAGAGCGCCGCCTTCTCCGCCTTGGACAGGGAATAGGGCCCCAGGCCCAGCAGAGTTTCCCGGTCCATCCCGCCGCCTCCTCTCTATTTCAAAGCGTGTAGCCCGCCCCGTGCCCGGGCCGGATGGTGAGGCCGCGGGGCAGCGCGTCCAAAAAGGGCCGGGCGAATTTTTCGTAGTCCTCTTTGCTGCCGCCGGGCAGGCGGAGGACGGTCTCCTCCCCGGGGAGCAGGTAATCCCCGGAAAAAAGGGTGTTTTCATCCCAGAACAGCACGGCGCTTCCAGGCGTATGGCCGGGAAGGGGGACACAGCGGATGCGGTGCCCCCTCCAGGCGGTCTCATACGGTTTTGTGTAGGTGATGTCCGCCGCCCCGCAGGCAAAGGGGGGATAGGTCACGCCGGGCTTCCCGCGAAACGTGAGATAGACCTCCATCATGGCGGACATGTTGATCCGGGGGTTTTGAAGGTTGGCGCTGCACGCGGCGGCGGCGACAACCTTCACCTCCGGCCACCGCGCGCGCAGGGCCGGCACTCCGGCCATGTGGTCGCAGTGTTCATGGGTGAGCAGCACCAGCTCCGGCGTCCACCCCAGCTCCTCCAGGCGCTCCGCGGGGCCTTTGGGGTCGTTGGGGTCTATGACCGCGCAGGCGCCCGCCTCCCCCAGCAGATAGCAGTTGCTCTCCGCCAGGGGATCTGTCCACAACGCCAGCTCCACCGCAGGACCTCAGAGCTCCACGCCGTATTTGGCCAGGATCTCCTTGCCCTTTTCGTAGGAGGAAAAGTCCAGCAGGTCCGGGGTGCTGATGCTGATGCCGTAAGTCTCCTCCATGGCGCTCATCAGCTCCATGTGACCCACGGAGTCCCAGGCGAGGATGCCCCTGTATTTCAAGCCGGGCAGCTCCTCCTTCGTGACGGGGAAGGAATCCAGAAACATCTTGTCGTATTTTTCCAGGTTCGTCATGGTATGTACTCCTTGCTCTATCGTGATGCGGACGGGCGGCAGGCGCCGCAAACCTTAAAAGGCGCAGTGGAAGCGCTTCTCAAACTCCTCGATAAGGGGGGCGCGGAAGCCGGGATGGGCGATGGCGATGAGGTTCCGGGCCCGTTGACGCAGGGTCTCCCCCTTCAGATGGGCAATGCCGTATTCGGTGACGGCGTAATCCACGTCGCAGCGGCAGGTGGTGACGGCGCTGCCGTGATCCAGGAAGGGGACGATCTTGGATACGGTCCCCTTGGCGGCGGTGGAGGGGAAGGCCATGATGGACACGCCGCCCTTGGAGGCGGAAGCGCCCCGGACGAAGTCCACCTGCCCGCCGGTGCCGGAAATCTGCTTCAGCCCCACGGACTCGGAGGCCACCTGGCCCATCAGGTCAATCTGGACGCAGGAGTTGATGGAGATCAGGTTGTCGTTCTGCGCAATGACATAGGGATCGTTCACATAGTCCACGGGCTGCATCTCCACGTCGGGGTTTTTGTTGACGAAGTCGTAGAGGCGCCTGGTGCCCATCAGGAAGGTGACCACGAATTTGCCCGGCTTCAGCGTCTTTTTGGCGTTGGTGATCACCCCGGCCTCGGCCAGCTCCACCACGCCGTCGGAGAACATCTCGGAGTGTATGCCCAGATCCTTCTTGTCCTTCAGGAAGAGGAGCACGGCGTCGGGGATGGCGCCGATCCCCAGCTGGAGGGTGGCCCCGTCGGGGATCAGCGCGGCGCAGTTGCTGCCGATGGCCTTTTCCACATCGCCGATCCTGCCCTGGGGCAGCTCAATGACGGGCTCGTCATGCTCTACGAACACGTCGATATCCTCCACGGACAGCTCGGTGCCTCCATAGGTGTACGGCATGGAGGGATTGACCTGGGCAATGACGGTTTTAGCGGTCCTGACTGCCTCCAGCGTGTAGTCGCAGGACACGCCCAGGGAGACCCTGCCCGCCTCATTGGGCGGGGTGACGCTGATGAGGGCCACGTCCACCGGCAGGGTGGTGTGGAACAGCCTGGGGATTTCGAAGAAGAAGCAGGGAGTAAAATCCCCCTGGCCGCTCTCCACCGCCCTGCGGGTGGAGCCGCCCACGAAAAGGGAGTTGTGGCGGAAGTGCCCGGCGTTCTCGGGCAGGCAGTACGCGCCCTTGCCCATGGCGACCATGTGGACGATCTCTACATCCTTGTAAGCCGCGGCGTTTTCCACCATCTTGTCCACCAGATAAACGGGCTCGCCGCAGGCGTGTTCCAGCGCCACCCGGTCGCCGGATTTGATTCTGCCGACGGCTTCCTCCGCCGTCATGGTGTGTTCCTTATAATAGGTCTGCCAGCTCATGGCTGTATCACTCCTGTTGCTTTAATTTCTGCCCCGTCCCGGCGGGCGGGGCCGGTCGGGACGCTTATCGGAACGCCAGCCGAAGCTCTATGTCCGCGGCCAGCTCCCCCTGTACGAATACCTGCCCCCGGCAGAGGGCGGTGCCCAGTTCGGGCCGCTCCTCCAGCAGGGAGGCGTGGATCTCCAGGGTGTCGCCGGGCAGAACCCTGCGGTGGAACCCGGCCTTTCGGATGCCCATCAAAAGCGGGGCCTTCCCGGCGTACCGGTCCAGGGCCAGCAGAAACAGCCCGGCCGCCTGGGCGGCGGCCTCCACCAGCAGGACGCCTGGAAAGGTGGGGGAGCCGGGGAAGTGGCCCTGGAAAACGGGCAGGCCGGGCGCGGCGTAAAAGGACGCCGTCACCGATTCGCCGGGCACCAGGCGGTCGGCCGTATCCACCAGCAGCATGGGGTCCCGGTGGGGCAGGAGGGCCAGCACCCCCTCGTGGTCCAGGCTTCGGCCGCGTTGGGCCTCTCCGGCCCGGCTCAGGGCCTCCAAGCGCTCCTTGGCGGGCAGCAGGTCCTCCCAGCCGCACAGATAGACCAGCCTTCCCGCCGGGAGGGCCAGGCCGCCCACATCGGCGCAGCGGCTGGAACAGCCGCAGACCACCACCACGGCGGGATAGGGGACGCCGGGCCGGGCGGGAACCAGCGCCAGATCAGGCAGAAGGCTCTCCAGCCGCTTGACCAGGGCCACCCGGTCGTAGCGCGGGTTGCAGCCGCCGCAATAGCGCACGCCGATCCCGGTCTTACTGTCCATGGCGGGCACGGATCACGGCTCTGGCCTGCTCCAGCAGCTCATCGCTGACGTCCTGGATCAGCACCGCCTGCGTCACCCCCGGCACGCGCTCCACCAGGACGCTCTGAATCAGCTCCTCGGTGGTCAGGTCGGCGGCGGGGCAGCCGGCGCAGCGGCCCTTGAACCGAAAGCGGACGACGCCGCCGGAAACATCGGCCACCTCCAGCTCGCCGCCGTGGCTGCGCAGGGTGGGACGGACATACTGATCCAGCGCGGCCTCAATTTCTTCGCGCATGGTGACTGCCTCCTTTGGGCCCGTTCCGGGCGTTGAGATAAAGGGAAGGGCGGCGGAATTCCGCTGCCCTTCCGCGAAAACAGACTCTTCTTATCCCTGGAGCGGGATCACTCCTCAATGTGGGCGATAGCCTTTGCCAGCGCCTTCTTGTGGGCCAGATTGCCCTGCCGGGAGATCATGATGCGCTGCGCCTGGGGGGAGCCCGCGCCGTGCATGGACTCCGTGCGGTAGCCCACGGCGGCGGTGCCCAGGGACAGGTTCTCGATGAGCCGCAGGATGCGCAGCCGGTTCTCGGTGGAAACGGCGTTCACGCCCTTCAGGTACTTGTCGATGACGGGGCCCAGCTTGGTATCCCGGAGGTCGGCCTCGCCGGGGGCGGTGACCATCAGGCCGCCGGCAATGTCCTCGGCCAGGCGGACAATCTCATAGGGGAAGCGGGTGACGTTCTGCTTGCACACGTTGGCCAGCAGCAGGTCGATCATGTAGTTGCCGCTCTCGGTGGGGTGGCCCTCGGCGGAGCAGGCGATGCCGCAGCAGTAGAGGGTCTCGTTCAGGTGGGTCATTTCGATGAGCTTGTCCTTGATGTGGCTGGCCTTGGCCGCGCCGTTATAGTCGGCGGCCACGGCGGCGGCGCCGATCAGCACGTCGCCCACGCCCACCTTGCACCCGCCGTAGCTCTGGCGGTGGTAGCCGGCGAAGCGCTCCACCAGCATGCCGGCGAACTCGGTCTCGCCGTTGAGGAAAATGCGGTCGTTGGGCACGAATACGTGGTCAAAGACGGTGAGCGCCTCCACGCCGCCGAACTCGCTGTTGCCCACGTCCAGCTCGCCGCCCTCCAGCTTCCGGGTGTCGCAGGACTGGCGGCCGATGATCATAAACAGGCCCTCGGTGTTCAGGGGCACGGCAAAGGAGATGGCATAATCCTTGTCGTCCGGCCCCATGGACTGGGTGGGCATGACAATGACCTCGTGGGAGTTGATGATGCCGGTCTGATGGGCCTTGGCGCCGCACACAACCACGCCGTCGGGGCGGCGCTCCACCACATGGAGGAACAGGTCGGGGTCGGCCTGCGCGTGGGGGGGCAGGGAGCGGTCGCCCTTGGTGTCGGTCATGGCGCCGTCCACAGTCAGGTCGTTCTCCTGGCAATAGAGCATGAACTTCTTAAAGTTCTCATGGTAGCTGGTGCCGTACTTCTTGTCGATCTCATAGGTGGTGGAGTACTCGGCGTTGAAGGCGTCCATACCCACGCAGCGCTGGAAGCAGGCGGCGGTCTTCTGGCCCAGCAGGCGCTGCATCTTCACCTTGTTGCGCAGGTCCTCGGTGGAGCGGTGGATGTGGGTGAAGCGGTTGATGCGCTC
>CAJUEG010000021.1 GCA_910584835.1 uncultured Oscillospiraceae bacterium
GGCGTCTCGTACATGGACAGGTGCCGCCTGCCCTCCTCAAACACCATCTGGGAGTTGGTATTCCCCTCCCGCAGCAGGGTCACGCGGCCCCCGTCGATGTGCACCCGCGTGGTGGTGCCCTCCATGCCGGTGAGCTCGCTCTCCTGGTAGGAGATGGTGCAGCCCCCCCGGCCGTCCCGCTCCATGGTGCCCGCGGTGACCAGCTCGATCTCCTCCGGGGCGGACTCGGCATAGAGCTGCTTTCCTTTTATGGATATGATTACATTATCTGTCGTCATGGGTTCCCCTCGCTATGATTCAGGATGCCGTGCTCGTACTCAATACGCTGTGATGTCGATCTGCTCCACCCCGCCGCGCACGTCTTCCCCCAGAAAGACGGAGGCCAGCTCGGGGAAGTCCCCGGCGCCGTCGCTGACGAAAAAGCGGTGCCGCCCCGCGCCGGGCCGCCGGTTGCGCAGGCCGTCCCATTCCAGCTGCTTTTTCACCCACCGGGCGCACTGCTCCCCCGCGTCCACCAGGGCCGCCTCCGGCCCCATAAACGCGCCGATGATGTCCTTCATCAGCGGATAGTGGGTGCAGCCCAGGATGAGCGCGTCCACCCCCGCCGACTTCATGGGGGCTAAGTACTCGCCCACCACCGTCTCCGCCACGACGTCCCCTGGGCGGAAGCGGCCGTTTTCCACCAGCGGGACCAGCAGCGGGCACGCCCGGGCCGTAACCTCGACGCCGGGACGCAGCCGGCCCAGCGCCCGCTCGTAGGCCCCCGAGCGGATGGACGCCCGGGTGCCGATGAGGCCCACCCTCCCGTTTTGGGTCACATGGGCGGCGGCCCGGGCGGCGGGCTCCACCACGCCGAAGATGGGGATCGGGTTCTCCTCCCGGAGCACCTCCAGGGCGGTGGCGGACACGGTGCCGCAGGCGATGACAATGGCCTTGGGATCAAAGGTGCGCAGAAAGGCCACGTCCTGCCGGGCGTACCTCACCAAAATCTCTTTGGAGCGTCCCCCGTAAGGCACGCGCCCCGTGTCGCCGAAATAGACCAGGTCCTCCTCCGGCATCAGCCGGGCCAGCTCCCGCAGGGCGGTAAGCCCCCCCAGGCCGGAGTCAAACACGCCGATGGGCCGTGTATCCATGCAAAAAGCGTCCTCCCCTCATCAGGCTAGAAACCATGCTATTATATGCTAATGCCACTGTAAAAACAAGAGCGGATTTATGAATCTGCCGGTTTTCTTGGGCAAAAAACAGATGACAAATTTCTTCCTATCGTGTATAATAGCAAAAAGAAGGTGATGGCCCATGAAAGTGAAGCTGCCAAACTGGCTGTGGGCGCTGCTCATTCTCGATTTTGTATGTGTGGTCCTGCTGATTGGCGGAAGGTTCGGCGGCTGGGCGCTGCCGGGCTGGTTAAAGCTGGCGGCACCGCTGGTCCCGACGCTGACGCTGGCGGCCTTTGGCCTCTGGGAACGCAAGCCGGGCGGGGTGTGGGACCGGTACGAGGCCGGGAGGAAGAAACGGGCAAACGGTAATTTCCTCGTTTTTCTCTTGACAACCTGTGGGCTGTGTGCTATTTTAAAGTACTCCACTGCGGAGCTGGCTGAAAGGAGGTGGTGCGCATGGGAAAACAATCCACCAAGCAGATCGCCTCCAACCGCAAGGCGTTTCACGACTATTTCATCGAGGATAAGTACGAGGCGGGCATCGAGCTGGCGGGCACCGAGGTCAAGTCCATCCGCCTGGGCGCGGTAAACCTGCGGGACTCCTTCTGCTCGGTGAAGGACGGGGAGATGTTCCTGTACGGGATGCACATCTCCCCCTATGAGAAGGGCAATATCTTCAACAAGGACCCCCGGCGCACCAGGAAGCTGCTGCTCCACCGCCGGGAGATCCGCAAGCTCCAGGCCAGGGTGCAGCAGGACGGCTATTCGCTGATCCCGCTCTCGCTGTATTTCTCCGGCCCCCGGGTGAAGGTGGAGCTGGCGCTGGCCAAGGGCAAGAAGCTCTACGACAAGCGAGAGGCCGCCGCCCAGCGGGACGCCAAGCGGGAGATGGACCGGGCCTCGCGGGGCCGCTATTGAACAGAGAAAGGGATGGTAACCATGAGCAATCCCATCGTCACCATTGAGATGGAAGACGGCGGCGTAATGAAGGCGGAGCTGTATCCCGACATTGCGCCCAATACGGTGAACAATTTCGTCTCCCTGGTCCGATCCGGGTTTTTCGACGGGCTGATCTTCCACCGGGTGATCCCCGGCTTCATGATCCAGGGGGGCGACCCGGACGGCATGGGCACCGGCGGCCCGGGCTATTCCATCAAGGGGGAGTTCAGCCAGAACGGTTTTCAAAACGAGCTGCTCCACACCCGGGGCGTGCTGTCCATGGCCCGGGCGATGGACCCGGACTCGGCGGGCAGCCAGTTCTTCGTGATGGTGGCCGACGCCCCCCACCTGGACGGCGGGTACGCCGCTTTCGGCAAGGTGATTGAGGGCATGGAGGCGGCGGACGCCATCGCCGGCGCCAAGCGGGACTGGAGCGACCGGCCCAAAAAGGACCAGGTGATGAAAAAAGTCACCGTGGACACCCAGGGCGTGGATTATCCCGCGCCGGAGAAGATTTGATTGAGTTAGTTCCATCGTCTTAGCGGGGACGTATTTCCGCCCGGCCGCCGCTGGCGGCCTCGCGGGGGCGTACTGGTTTCGACGGGGGTACCGAAGCAGGAATAGCGAGCGGATGCGCCTGACATCCTTAAAACGGGCAACTTATAAATTAAAGAACGACGATAACGTAGTTCTCGCCGCGGCTTAACGCGGCCGTCCCGCCCGGAAGGACCACGAGCCGGGTGTGGGCGTCATCTCAGTGGTGCCCGTGCGTGCGGAAAGAGTTGACCGCGCCACGCATCATGACTCTACCAAGCCCAGCAGCGTGACGACCCGCGTCTGAGTAAGGGAATGTAAATGATCGCCTGCGCTCGGAGAGGTTCCTGTGGACGTGCTTTCGGACAGGGGTTCGACTCCCCTCGCCTCCACCAACACAATGTTACACAAACCCCCACTTCTTCGTCGGCGGGTTCGCCGTCACGGTTTGGCTTGTGTAATGAAGTGAAAAGGTCTGTCATGGAGTTTACTCTATGGCAGACCTTTTCTATTGAGGAATTCTATCCAAAGTTTTTATCGTTATTGCGATAATTGATGCAATACGCCCGATTCGGCGCTATATGTGCTGAATTGGTCGCTTTGTATAAATCTCAAACCGTATAAAAAAGAATCTATCTCACTAAGGCGCGTCTGACCAACATTATATCACCTCGGGTTCACGCAAAAACAAAAACATAGAAACAAGATGGTAATAAATAGATATTTAATGTATCAAAGCAGCGAGCACAAACCTTTGTGAGCGCCATACTTGCTGATGTCGGGTCTTATATCGAAGCCCACAAGGGAACACGGCGTATGAACCGTACCGTTGATGCCGGTCTGCGGCGGTGCGCAGGCCGGCGTCTCCCTGCGGCTGACTGCGCCGGCAGACCGATGGAATTTTTCACCGCATTCACAGGCAAAGGAAAAGCCGCCTCCCCGGCATTCATCCGGGTCCTGCGGTCTATACCGGCTGCTTTTGGAAAAAAATCCTTCCGCCTCAGCTATCCGGGCCACTGAGGCGGAAGGAAAAAACGATTTGTCAGTAGATGCCGGTCAAGGTTCCAATCCCATATATGACCACCGCAAGAATCGCAGAGCTGACCAGCGTCAGCACTGTGCCCGCCTTTGCCATGTCGGAAATGTTGAAATACCCGGCGGAATACGGAATCACGTTGGTGGGGGTGGACGTCACCAGGATGAAGGCCAGCGACAGCGTCAGGCTCGCGGGCACCACAATCCCCATCATCGGCAGGCCAAACTGCTGGGCCATCACGATCATGATGGGAATGATCACGGTGGCCGTGACCGTATTGCTGGAAAGGCCCACCTTGAGGAACGAGATGATGATCAGAATCATAAAAATCTGAACCAGCGGCGCCATTTCCGCAATTCCGCCAAGCAGCAGCATGCTCAGCCACTCCGCCGCGCCGCTGGTGTAGATTTCCATCCCCAGCGTCACGCCGGTGGCAATCAGCAGAATGCCGCTCCAGGAGATGTCCTTTTCCACCGCGGACCACTTCAAATCCGTAACCCCCGGCAAAAACAGCAGACACGCGCCCAGGATCGCGGGCATTGAGGTCGGAATCTTGATCCCCAGCAGATTGCCCAGCCAGGAGGACGAGACCCAGAGGACGATGGTAACCGCAAACACAATCAGCGTCGCGATTTCATTGCGGGTCATCTTTGGATAGCTCCTGAACTCCTCCTGGATCTGTTCCTTTGTCTTATCCAGCTGCTTGATCTCCGGCTTGAAAAACAGCATCAGCACCAGCCACGAGGGGATAATCAGCAGCAGCGCGCAGGGCACGCCGTAGACCATCCAGTCCAAAAACGAAATCTCAATCCCGGCCATTTCGCTGATGAAGCCGATCGCCAGCTGATTGGGCCCCGCCCCCGCGGGCGTTCCGATCCCGCCGACGATGGGCCCCCAGGCACAGGCAATCATCAGCGCCTTGCCAAAGTTGCTCTTTTTCGGCTCCAGCCCCTGCTCGATCAGCATGGCCCTGGCCAGCGGCATCAGCATGGCGGCCACAGCCATATCCGTCACCCACATGGACAGCAGCGTTCCAACAATCAGAAAACCCAAAAGAATAAAGGCCGTCTTATTGCCGGTACGCGACAGGATCAGCATGGAGATCCGCTTTCCCAGGCCGGAGTTTGTGATCACCGCCGACAGGGCGAGCACGCCGATAAAGAATACCACCGTGTCGTTGCCGAAACCTGTTTTCACCGCCTCCGCAAACGTATCGATTTTGAACAGCGTGACCAGGATGATTCCGAACAGGCCGGTGATATGGAAGGGCATCGGCTCCGTAATCCACAGAATCAGGCAGAAGATCAGCACGCCCAAAGAGGCTCTGCCCAGTTCAGTCAGCTCGGCCGTGCCTGATGTAAGAATTGATTCCGGCAGCGGCAGCTTCATCACCAGCACCATCACAATCAGCGCCGCCAGAATGCTGACATAGCTTTTCAGCGTCGGACTCCATGACTTCTTTTCGGACGTTGTCATTTCCTCTCCCCCAATGCGCGGCGCAGCAAAACTCCTACACGGCTGGGTCTGTCGGCCACCAGCGCACCCGCGCTCTCCAGCGCCTCAATTTTGTCTTTGACAGAGCCTTTCCCCCCGGTGGCGATGGCGCCCGCATGGCCCATCCTCACCCCCGCAGGCGCGGTGCGCCCGCCCAAAAACGCCACAAGCGGCTTGGTAAAGGCTCCCTGACTCATCAGTTCCGCCGCCTCCTCTTCCATCGTCCCGCCCAATTCGCCGATGATCACCACCGCGTCGGTGTCGGCGTCGGCCTCATAAAGCGGCAGCAGCTCCGCAAAGCGCGTACCGGGGACCGGGTCCCCCCCCACGCCCGCCAGGGTGGAGACGCCATAACCGGCGGCCACCACCATGGACGTCACCTCGTTGGTCAAAGACCCGCTGCGGGTCATTATGCCGATGCGGCCCTTTTTGTAAACCCGCTCGATCCAGTAGGGGAAGCATCCCATCATGGCGACGCCCGGCGAGATCACCCCGGAGGTGTTGCCGCCGATCACCATTGCGCCCTCTGCCTTGGCGCGGGTCCGGATTTCCGCCATCTCATGCAGGGGAATTCCGTCCGCGATGGTAACGATCAGCTTGATCCCGGCGTCCAGCGCCTCCACCACGGCGCCTTTTGTAAATTTCGGCGGCACAAAAATCATGGAAGCCTTGGCCCCATAGCGTTCCACCGCCTCCGCCACATGGCCGCAGACGGGAACCCCGTCCTGCTCCATCCCGCCTTTCCCCGGCGTGACCCCCGCCACCACGTTGGTCCCCAGATCCCGCATGTGCCGTGTCCAGTAGCTTCCCTCCTTGCCCGTGATGCCCTGCACCACAACGGGCGTTTTGGCGTCAAATAAGATGCTCACCGGTTCTTCGCCTCCTTCGCATAGGCCACGGCCCTCCGCACGGCCTCCTCGGTATCGGTGACGCACTCAATCCCCGCCGCCTTCAGCGCCGCATGGGCCGCCTCTTCATTTGTCCCTCGGATGCACGTCACCAGCGGGCGGTCCGGATGCAGCTTTTCGCACGCTTTGACGATCCCCTCCGCAATGACGTCCGCCCGGGCAATGGTGCCGAAGGTGACGATCAGAATGACGGACGAGCTGTTTTCCAGGCAGATTCGCATCGCGGTCTCGGCCTTTGTATAGTGGGGGCCGCCAAATTCCAGGTAGTTGGCCACCTTTCCGCCCTCATAGTTGATCAGATCATATACGGTGGTGGTCAGGCCCGCCCCGGCGCACATCAGGCTGATGTCTCCGTCAAACTGGATATACGGTATTCCCTGCTTTGCCGCCTCAAATTCCATGTCGCTGGCATAATACTCCCGGGTCTTTTCAAACCTGGGCTGGCGGAACATAGAATTGTCGTCAATGATCAGCTTGCCGTCCCCGGCCACCACAGTCTGCTCCCGGGTGATGAACACGGGATTGATCTCGGCCAGCTCCGCGTCATATCGGCGGAACACCCGGTAAAGCCCCCCGATCAGACCGCTGAGCCGCGCTTTGACGGCGCCGGAAAAGCCGGCCTTGTCCAGCAGTTCATCCAGCTCCTCCCCGGTGGGCCCCTGCTCCAGCGAAATATATCCCTTCAGGATTTTTTCCGGGGACGTCCGCGCCAGCTCCTCGATCTCCACCCCGCCGCTGGCGCAGAGCATTACCATGGCCTTTGCGCTGACCGGCTCGATGGAGATGGACAGGTAGACCTCCCGGTCAATGTCGGCGCAGGCCTCCACCAGCACCTTCCGCACCCCGTATTCCGACGCCATGAACTCCGCCGTCAAACGCTCCGCCTCTTCCGCCGAGGCCGCCCGCCTGACCAGCCCCAGCTTGCCCCGGCCTCCCCGCAGCAGCTGGGATTTGACCATGCACGGCACGCCAATCTCCTCGGCCGCCCGCCGGGCCGCTCCCGGGCTGTCCGCAACAATGCCGCGGGGGACCGCAATCCCCTGCTCGGCAAAAATCTCTTTTGCCTGATACTCAAATAGTTTCATAGTGTCTCCTTACCCGGCCGCCTCTTTTTGCAGCTCTTCGGCGGTATAGAAAATCGCGTCGATAATTTTTTTATAGCCCGTGCAGCGGCACAGGTTGCCGGAAATGGCCGCGCGGATGGCATGCCGGTCCGCCGTCCCCCCGTTCATCAAATAGTTGACCCCTGTGACCATCATGCCCGGCGTACAGAATCCGCACTGGCTGGCTCCATATTTGGCGAAATTATTCCGCAGCAGCTGGCCGATATGGTCCTGCAGGCTGAGGCCGGTCACGGTCCAGACCTCGTGTCCCTGGCAGGCGCAGGCGGGCGTGACGCAGGACTTCACGGACAGCCCGTCCAGCAGCACGGTGCAGGTGCCGCAGTCCCCCTCCTCGCAGCCGCATTTCACCTCCACATACCCGTTTTCCCGCAGCAGGCGCAGAAGGCTCTGCTCCGGCAGCGCCAGGAGGGTGACCTCTTTCCCGTTGATCTTAAAAGACACGGCCACTTTTTCGCTCATTGGTCGCTTCCCTCCTCGTGTTCACAAATGCCGCAGGCTTTCCGCACCACGCGGCGCATCATGTTCTCCGCGACGATCCGGCGGTAGCCCTCGCTGGCCCGGATGTCCGTGATCGGTTTGATATCCGCCTGGAGCGCGTCCATCGCCTGGCGGATGACGGCTTCCTCCGGCCTCTTCCCGCGCAGGCAGTCCTCCGCGCGGCCGGCGCGGACCGGGGTGGGTGCCACCGCGCCCACGGCAATCCGCACGTCCCTCATCACGCCGTCCTGCGCCAAGTCCACGGAGGCGGCGATATTGACCACGGAGATGGCCATGGCGCTGCGAAGGCCCACCTTGACAAACGCGCTGTTGGGGTTGGGGCGGAAGCGCACCTGCGTCACCAGCTCCCCGGGGTTCAGCGCCGTCCTGCCCACCCCGGTGAAAAACTCGCGGATGGGAAGCGTCCGCTGCCCGCCCTCCCGCGCAATGACCACCTGGGCGTCAAAGGCCAGAAGGGACGGCGCGCTGTCGGCCGACGGCGACGCGTTGCCGATATTTCCGCCCAGCGTAGCGCTGTGGCGCACGTTGGGATCGGCAAACACCTGCGCGGCCTGGAACAGGGCCGGGGCCTTGTCCATCAGCAGCAGCGAGTTCTCCAGGGTTCCCAGCGTCGTCCCCGCGCCGATGCAAATCCAGCCGTCCTCCTCGCGGATATACCGGAGCTCCTCCAGCTCCCGGATGCTGATGAAAACACATTCCGGCAGGCGCTTCAAATGGAGCCGCACCATCAGGTCGGTTCCCCCGCACACAATACGGGCGGCCTGTCCATGCTCCTTCAGCAGCTCTAGCGCGTGGGGGACGCTGCCGGCGGTGATAAATTGATAGCCCATGCTCATCCCTCTTCTTTCCGCTCCAGCTCACGCAGGCCGAACAAAACCTTCTCCCGCGTGGCGGGCAGGTCTCGGATGCGTACGCCCGTGGCGTTGTAGATCGCGTTGATAATGGCCGGAGCGGTGGGGTTGCAGGTGGGCTCCGAAACGCCTTTCGCGCCAAACGGCCCCTTTTCCTCCGGGATCTCCACGCACTCCGTGATCAGCTCCTCGGGCATGTCCAGCGACGTGGGGATCTGATAAGTCGCCAGCGACGGGTTCAGAATGCCGCCCTTCACCGGGTCTTCCATGATCTGCTCATACAGGCCGTATCCGATCCCGGTGGCGATCCCCCCCTCGATCTGCCCTTCCACCAGCATGGGATTGATCATATTGCCGCAGTCGTGCACCGCCACCAGCCTGGTGACCTTGACCTCGCCGGTGTCGGTGTCCACCTCCACCTCGGCAATCTGCGTGGCATAGATGCTCACCTCAAAGGGCATGCCCTGGCCGTCCTCCTCGTCAAGGGGCATTGTGGCCGGGGAGTAGGAGTCCACCGCAAGAATCGGATGGCCCAAAACCCGCTCGCTGTAGGTGGCCGCCTCCGCGATGGTCATCCGCTTTGCCGGCCAATACCGCAGGAAGATCTCTCCGTCCTCGATCATCAGCTGGCCGGAGTGGATCACCCCCATCTTCCGGGCCGCCGCGTCCAGCAGCTGCTCCTTCACCTTTCTCGCCGTCTTCTGCACCGCGTTTCCCGCGATATACGTGACCCGGCAGGCGCCGGTACCCGCGTCGTAAGGCGTCACCTCCGTGTCCCCGGTGACCACCCGGACCTGGCTCAGCTTCAGCCCCATCTCCTGGGCCGCGATCTGGGCCATGCACGTGTTGGAGCCCTGCCCGATGTCCGTGGCCCCCACATTCAGCACCGCCGTGCCGTCATGGTTCATCTTGATGAACACGCCGGCCGGATTTGCCTTGCCGGTGGAGCCGTTGGGATAGAACATGCAGGCCATCCCGGTTCCCTTTTTGATCATGCCCGTGTCCCCCCTCTTCCTGTGCCGGACGCTTTCTCCAGCTCCAGCGCCCGCTCAAAGGTCGCCCGCATCGCGCGGCTGTCCAGAAGCTGGCCGGTGGCCCCTTCCCCCCGGTCAAAGAACAGGTTTTTCCGCCGGAATTCCACCGGGTCCATCCCCAGCTCGTGGGCGATGGTGTCCGTGTGGACCTCGTGGGCAAAGGCCACCTGGGGCACGCCGAAGCCGCGCATCGCGCCGCCAAGCGCGGAGTTGGTGTAGACCAGGTAGGAATCCACGCTGATATTCGGGATGTTATACGGTCCCGCCGCGTGGACGGAGGCCTTTGTCAGCGTATCCTTGCCCAGGCACACATAGGGCCCGGAATTGCTGATGATCTCGATCTTCCGGGCCAAAATCGTCCCGTCCTTTTTCAGCCCGGTCTTATACTTCATGCGGTAGGGGTGGCGCAGGGTGGAGTAAAACTCCTCCTTGCGGCTGAACACCATCTTGGCCGGCCTGCCGGTCTTCAGCGTAATCAGCGCCACCCACGGCTCCAGAGAGACGTCGTTTTTTCCGCCAAACGCGCCGCCGACCGGAGGGGTCAGCACCCGCAGCTGCGTCATATCCAATTGGAGGATTTTCAGCAGCTGGGTGATATACGCAAAGGCCCGGGAGGTGGACGTGGTTATCACCAGCTGGCCGTCCGGCCTCAGCTCGGACAGCGCCACATGGGGCTCCAGCGGCACGTGCTCCACCTTCTGCGTGGTGAACTCCTCCTCCACGATCCTGTCCGAGGCGGCGAGGCCGGCCTCCACATCCCCTTTACGAATTTTAATGCGGGCGACTGTGTTGCTGGTCCCCTCATGGACGAGCACCTCGTCCCTCATCCCCTCCACCGGGTCCAGCACCGGCTCCAGCGGCTCATACTCCACACGGATCTTCTCCGCGGCCAGCTGGGCCTGGGCCTCCGTCTCCGCCGCCACCACCGCAATGGCGTCCTGCTTGCAGTACACCTTGTCATCCGCCAGCACCGGCTGATCCTGGAACTTGTATCCGAACCGGTTGACCGGCACATCCTTGGCCGTGATGACCGCCCGGACGCCCGGGCTGCGCTCCGCCTCGGACACGTCCACCGACAAAATGCGGGCGTGGGCATAGTCGCTGTACCGGGCCGCGGCGTACAGCATATTGGGATAGGAAATATCCGCGCCGTACACCACCTGGCCGGACGCCTCCAGCAGCGCGTCCGTCCTCGGCGTTCGTACCCCCAAAACTTGATATTCACTCATCGTAATTTATCCCCTCCGGCTCAGGCGGGAGCCTCGTCAGTGTTCATCGGCGCGGAGCACCCCTCCGCTGGCCATATCTTCTTTTTTGATGTCAAAAAAGTAGATTTTGACCCGGTCGGGCGGCACCTTCGCAATCCTGGATACATCCGCGGTAACCGCCGCCGCGATTTCCCGTTTCTGCTCCACGCTCCTGCCTTCCACCATGTGAATTTGAATAAACGGCATATGTCAGTCCCCCTTATTTCAGTCATCGCCGCCCGCCTCAGGCTGCGGCGGTCACGGTTTCATCAGTATCTTGATGACATGGTCGTTCGGGCCCGGATGGCGCAGCAGATCAAAGGCCTCCTGCGCGTCGTCCAGATGGAATATATGGGTGCACATGGGCTTGATGTTGAATCCGCTGTCATGCAGCAGCTTCAGCGTCGGCGCATATGCGCCGTATTGCCCCTGCGAGCCCCGGAAATCAATCTCGTGCCAGCGGATCAGATTGGGGTTCATGACCACCTCCGGGCCCGCAAACGTGCCCATCGTGACCACAATCCCACGGAAGCGCACCGCGTGGACCGCCTGCTGAAGGGTGAGGCACTGGTTCCCTCCCACGCACTCCAAAACCACATCGGCCCCCACGCCGCCGGTGAGCTCCTTCACCCGCTCCGGCAGGTCCTCCGCCGCGGAGTTGACCGCATAGTCGGCCCCCATCGCCAGCGCCGTCTCCAGGCGGTAGTCCACAATATCCGAGATGACGACCCGCGCGCCCATACATTTCGCCACCATCATGGCGCCGATCCCGACGCCGCCCGCCCCGATCACCAGGACGGTATCGCCGGGCTTTACCGCCGCCCGGTCGTGGAGCGCGTGGTAGGACACCCCGAAGGGCTGCGCCAGCACCGCGCTGTCCAAATCCATGTCCTCCGGAACGGGAACAATATTTTCCGCGGGAATCGCCACGTATTCCGCCAGGCCGCCGTCCACGTCAAACCCGTTGGTGACCCGATTCTGGCACAGCCCCGGCATCCCATGGGTGCAGAGATAGCACTTCTTGCAGGGCTGGTTGGTCTCCGCGCAGACGCGGTCTCCCACCTGTACGCCGGAAACCCCGTCTCCGATCTCGTGAATGAACCCCCCGAACTCATGGCCCATCACCCGCGGATAGGTAAATTGGAAATGCCTGCCCTCATAGCCGTGGACGTCCGACCCGCAGATCCCGCAGGCGTGGACCTTGATAACCACCTGGCCCGGCTTCGCCTTTGGCGTGGGAAGTTCCTTTACCCTCAGCTCATGGGGCTTTTCCATTACGACCGCTTTCATCACAAGCCTCCTCTTCCGCTCAGCCGCCGGCGGCGGCCTCGCGCTTTTTCAGCGCCCGGTTGACAACGATCACCGCCAGCAGCACAAGCAGGCCAATCATATCCGTAGCCCATCCGGGGACGATCAGCGTAACCGCGGCCATGGCCAGCGCCACCCTGAGCACCGGGTGGTAGCCGCTGCCCAGCGCCCCCGCCAGACAGTACGCGCCCAAAACGGCGGAGGCGGCGCACAGCAGCACGTTCGGCAGGCTGCCGATCCCCAGCAGCTCCTGGTTGTAAACAAAGACAAACGGTACGATATAGGCCGACAGTCCCAGCTTCATCGCCTCCCACGAGGTCTTCGACGGGCTGGCGCCCGCGATCCCCGCCGCCGCGTAACCGGCCAGGGCCACCGGGGGAGTAATGGTGGAGATGGTGGCAAAGTACATGCAGAACATATGGGCCACAAAGGGCTCCACGCCCATTTTAATCAGCGTGGGCGTTCCCACGGAGGCGGCCAGGATATAGGCCGGAACCGTCGGCATACCCATGCCCAGAACCAGGCAGAACACCATCACCGCCACCAGCGTCAGCGGGAGATTTCCCCTGGTCAGCTCCATCACGGCGGAGCCCAGGCGCTGGGCCAGGCCGGTCAGCGACATGACGCCCACCACAATGCCGGCGGTGCCGCAGGCGGCCACCGCGTCCATAGAGCCGATCGCGCCGGCGGACAGCGCATTCCCCGCCTTTTTGAAGTCCACCCGGCCCTCCTTCACGCTATCCGCCTTGATAAACAGCGGCGCGATCCAGCTCAGCGCGATGGCCACGACAATGGAGATCAGCGCGCCCATGATGATGGACTTTTTGAACACCGTGATAATCAGGATAAACAGCAGCAGCGGGATCAGCAGGTAACCGCCGGTGCGCAGCTCCGTCCAGACATTGGGCAGCTCGTCCTTGGACACGCCGGTCAGCTTCAGCTTCACCGCCCGGAAGTCCACCATGAAGAACACGGCCAAAAAGTAAATGATCGCGGGGATAATGGCCGCCGTCATCACGGTTTTGTAGGTGACGCCCGCGTATTCCGCCAAAACAAACGCCACGGCGCCCATGACCGGCGGCATGATCTGCCCGCCTGTGGAGGCCGCCGCCTCCACCGCCCCGGAGAATTCGCTGGAGTAGCCCGTCTTCTTCATCAGCGGGATGGTGAAGCTGCCGGTGGCCACCACGTTGCCCATGGCGCTGCCGGAAACCGTCCCCATCAGCGCGCTGGACACGATGGCCACTTTGGCCGGGCCTCCGCGGTACCGGCCGGCTATCGCCGTGGCAAAGCGGGTGAAGAATTCGCCCACGCCGCTGGTCGTCAAAAAGGCGGCGAAGGTGACGAACAGCACGATATAGTTGGCCGCCGCGCTCATGGCCGCGCCAAAGAAGCCCTCTGTGCTGAGCAGGATGCTGAGCACACGGTTAAAGCTGTACCCGCGATGGCCCAGCACGCCGGGGAGGGACGCGCCAAACACGGCATAGAGCATGAATATCCCCGCGATAATGGGCAGCGTCCACCCGATCAGGCGGCGGGTCATCTCGATCACCGCAAACAGGCACAGCAGAGAGAAGACAATGTCCATCGTGGTGGATTGGAAGCCCGCGCGGTAATAAATGTCCTTATAGAACAGGATCACGTATACCATCACGGACAGGGCTATGGCGATGCACACGAAGTCGTACGCCACGGGGCGGGTTTTGTTCGCGCTCTTTGTGGGCGGAACCATCATAAAGGACAGCGCCGCAATGGACAGCAGGCTGACGGCCCGGAACATAAAGGGATCCATGGGATAGAACGACAAGCCGACAATGTGAAAAACCGTAATGAGCAGGGCAAATGTTGAGGCGATGTATTTCCACACGCCCTGCAGCTCACGCTTTTTCTTTCCGTCGTTCTTTGCCTCCTCCAACGCCTGGGCGACCTGCTCCTCTTTCTTATCTTTCTTAAAAAGCCTCATACTTTTTCTCCTAAGTCAAGTGATTGTAGAAATGGAGGGCGGTGTGCCCTCCATTTCTGCTGTCAGCGGATACAAATCAGTCAATAGGCTTAATGTTGTCGGGCAGTTCAATGCCAATTTCGGTGTAGTAGCGGGCGGCGCCGGCATGCAGCGGGGTGGTGCAGTTGACCACCAGGCCGGCCTCCACGTAGGTGAAGGCCGCGTGCTGGCCGCACAGCTCCTCCAGGTTCTCAAAAATGGCCTTTGTCATCTCATAGACCAGCCCTTCCTCCAGGTCCTTGCTGGCAATCAGCATACAGCTGGTGGAGATGGTCTGGATGTCCTCCGTCTGCCACTCAAAGGTGCCGGCGGGAATGGTATAGCGGTCCGCATAGGGGTACTTGGCAATCAGCTTGTCGTAGATCGCGTCGCTGATGCCGAACACCACCGTGTCGTTGGTGGCGGCAAATTCGGACACGGCGCTGTGGGGCGCCAGGCCGTTGCACACCGCGCAGTCCACCAGGCTGTCGCTCATCTGCTGGTTCGCGTCGCTGGGGGACAGGTTGGTGATGCTGCAGTTGATGCCGGACACCTCCAGCACCCGGCGCATCCATGTGTCCGTGCTGGAGCCGGCCGTGGACAGGTTCACGGTCTTCCCCTCCAGCTGCTCAACGGAAGAGATCCCGGAGCCGGCGGGGGTGTAGTGCTGCTGGATGAAGGGGAACAGCGGCATAACGCTGCGGAAGTTCTGGCAGGTCTTGTCCGTCCAGGTGGCGGTCCCGGTCCACGCCTCATAGGCGAAGTCCGTGCCGGTGAAGCCCAGCTCGCAGGTTCCCTCGTCCACCATCAAAAGGTTGGCGGTCATTCCGGAGGAGGTCTCGCTGCTGATGCTGATGCCCAGATACTCGGTCAGGGCCGGGGCCAGCACCGCGCCGACGATGCCGGTCTGGGAGCTGGCGCCTCCGGCCGCCAGGCCCAGATAGGAAGGCCAGCTGCTCCGGTCTGTCTCAGGGGCCGTGCTGGGAGCGTCCGAAGGGGCGTCGGAAGCGGCCGCCGGCGGGGTGCTCGGAGCATCGGAGGCTTTTTGAGGCGTTTCGCTGCACCCCGCCAACAGCGTGCCGGCCATGACAAAGGACAGTATCAATGCAAGGATGCGTTTACTTCTCTTTTTCATGCTCTGTCTCCTCGTTTCATTTTATTTTTTAGATGCACCGCATCTAGAGGACGGAACGTCGTGGAACCAAACCACAGGATTTTAAGTCTTTCTTACAGGCCGTGCGCTTTCAGATAGCGTTCAATGCGGTCAAACGCCTCCTCGATTTTTTCCGTGGGCACCAGCAGGGACAGCCGGATGAACCCCTCGCCCATGTCGCCAAAGCAGGTGCCGGGGAACGTAAAGACCCCTGTTTCCTTCAGCAGGCTGCTGGCAAACTCAAACGAGGACATCCCATACTTTTTGATGCTGCAAAAGACATAGAAGGAGCCCTTCGGAACCGTATATTCGATCCCGGCCCGGTCCAGCCGCTTCATGGCCGCCCGCCTGCGCTCGTCATAGGTGCGGACGATCTCTTCCACGGCGAACACGGACCTGGGGTCCTCCAGCGCGGCCAGGGCCGCGTACTGGGCAATGGCGGTGGCGCAGATGGTAACCGCGTACTTGATGCTCAGCATGGGGTCGATGATCTCCTTGGGGGCGCAGAGAAAGCCGATTCTCCACCCTGTCATGGAGTAGGTCTTGGAGACGCCGCTGACCGTGACGGTCCGTTCCTTCATGCCGGGCAGGGAAGCCATGCTGGTGCGGATCGTTCCGTCAAAGAGCAGCGAACCGTACAGTTCATCCGAGATCACCATGAGGTCATGCTTTTTGGCAAGCTCGGCCACCGCCTCCATGGTCGCCCGGTCCACCACGGCGCCGGTGGGGTTGTTGGGGCTCACCAGCAGAATTGCCTTGGTTTTCGGGGTAATCACCCGCTCAATGTTCTCCGCGCGCACCTGGAACCCGTCCTCCGCGCAGGTGGGGCAGGACACCATTTTGCCGCCGGCCAGGGTGATGCAGGTGTCGTAGGGCGTATACCTGGGCTCCGGCACAATCACCTCGTCTCCCGGATTCAGAATGCTCTGCATCGTCAGGAAGATCGCCTCTTGAGCGCCCACCGTAATCAGGATATCCGTATTGGGGTCGCAGTCAATCCCGTCCTTGCGGAACTTCTTTGCCACCGCCCGGCGCAGCTCCGGCAGGCCGGCCCACGGCGTATAGTGGGTCATATGCCTGTCCAGCCCCTCTTTGGCGGCGTCCATGATATACTGAGGCGTCTCCAGGTCGGGATCGCCCCGGCCCAGATTGATCACGTCGTCTATTGTGGCCGCCAGCGCCAGCATTTTCCGGCGGTCGTCCGTGGCCCCGTGATGCTTCAGCCTGTCCGCCAAAAATTTTTCCGCTCCCATATTTCAGCCTCCGCGTTTCTCAATAGCGCTCGGGGAAGTCCCTCTTCTTGATCTCCACCTGGATGGGCTTAATGCCCTTGATGAACTCGGCGAAAAGGGAAGTCATCCGCTCATAAATCTTTTCCGCCTTCTCCGCGCTCGCCAGCAGGGGATTGCCCGCAATTCCGCTGTTGTCATACTCCTGCTGATCCATGGCCACCCGGACGGGGAACCCCTTGTACTCAAAGCCGAATCCGCTTCCGGAGCCCTTGGTGCTGCCCTCCGGCATCCAGTCGGGGGTGTGGGGCAGCTCCTTTACAAAGCGCTCCTTATGTACGGAGTCCGGGCACACCAGCATGGCCAGGCTGGCCTCAATCTCGCCGGCGTGCCAGCCGGGAAGCTGATCGGCGCCTTCAATCAGGTCCGCGCACATGGTGGAAAACACCTCGGTATCCGCCGCCCAGCCAAAGCACAGCGCGCCGGTCTCATAGCGAAGGGCCCGGATCACGCGGTCAATGGTGGCGGAGTTGGAGGTATGGCCGGTGCTGAAAATGATCTTTTTGAAGCCATGGAACACCAGGCTGCGGCCGATGTCATACAGGACGTTGAACAGGGTCTCGTCGCGAAGGGTGATGGTGCCGGGCTCATTGGGCCGCATGTGGAAGCAGCTGTATCCATAGGGCATCAGCGGGGCCACGGGGACCTCCGCCTTGACGGCGGCCTCCATGCACACATAGTAGCCGGCATAGGAGTCCACGCCGCAGGGGAGCGCGGGTCCGTGCTGTTCAATGCTGCCCACGGGGACGATCACGGTGTCGGTCTTCTCCAGCCACTCCTTGACCTCCACCCATGACATATCGAACATGCGGTACTTCAGGTACTTCTCCTCGTTGCAGCACTGGGCGTTTACATTGTTCATCGTGGTGTTCCTCCTTGTAAATTTATAAGCAGCCATTTTACCGCACGATGGCGGCAAATTCCTCGTCGGTCAGCGCGCGCTGCCGCTGCGTGGCCTGGGCCTTGACCTCGTCCAGGTAAGCCGGCAGCTTTTCCTCGTCCAGCGGCAGGCCCAGCTCCCGGGCCTTCCACTGCAGATTCGCCTTGCCCGACTTTTTACCCAGCAGGACGTCGTGACTGCGGCCAAACAGCTCCGGCAGGATGGGCTCCACCGTAAAGGGATTTTTCATCAGCGCGGCGGTGGGAATCCCCGCTTCCCAGGTAAACAGCTTTTCCCCCACCACCGGGCTGTTGGGCGGGAAGCTCCAGCCGCTCCACTCCCTGACAATCTGGGACACGTCATAGAGCTTCGCCATGTCGATGCCGGTATCCACCCCGTACAGGCAGGTCAGCGCCATCACCAGCTCTTCCAGGCAGGTATTGCCGGCCCGCTGCCCCAGCGCGCTCAGGGTTGTGGACACACTGCCCGCCCCGTTTTCCACGCCGCTGATGGAATTGGCCACGCCCAAGCCGAAATCATTGTGGCAGTGCACCTCCACGGGAACGTCCACCCATCCTTTGATCTTTTTCACCAGATGGCCCATTCCCTCCGGGGAGGCGCAGCCGTTGGTGTCCACCACGGACAGCCGGTCTACGCACCCGGACGCCGTCACGGTCTTGGTCAGCTCCTCAAGGAATTCCTCGTGGGCCCGGGTGGAGTCGATCATGAACAGGTACACCGCAAGCCCCTTGCTCTTCGCGTACTCGGTGACCCGCAGCGCCTTTTCAATCACGGCCTGCTCTTCCCACCCGAACTGATACTTCAGGCGCGGGTAGCTGACCGGCAGTTCAATGATCGCGCCGTGGACCCCGCAGCTTTTGGCGGTATCAATGTCTTTCTCCATGGCGCGGCACAGGCAGGTGACCTTCGCGCTGAGGCCGGCCTCAGAAATCGCCCGCAGGCTGCGCTGCTCCGCCTCGGAAATTGCCGGGAACCCCGCCTCGATGTACTGCACGCCGGCATCGGACAGCCGCTTCGCAATCTCCATTTTCTGCTCCGCGCTGAAGACGATCCCCGGCGCCTGCTCTCCATCGCGCAGGGTTGAATCGTGGAAAAACACCTTCCGCCCCTGCAGCCCCGTCCGTGCGGTCACCTGCTCGTCAAAGTTGAATTGGCTTACCCACCAGTTTGCCCCTTTCCACGGTCCTTGATCCAAATTTTTTCTTGTCATTTTAAGTAAATGCCCCTTCCTGCAAAGCTGCAAGTCGATTGCCACAGCCGCCTCGCTTGCGATGATTATAGCATCCCCACCAATCCTGTGTCAACACTTTTTTAGTTATAACTGAAAATTTTATGTTCTCTTTTGGCGTCGCTCATTTGGCGAACACAGGATTTTCTACCAAATGTACATCATTCATCCCCTATTTCTTTGATTATTCATCCAAAAATCTCTCGCTTTTTCTCTGCCGCAACCCTGTATTTCGGCAGATTTCCCTATTTTCGCACAGGTTCCAAAAATTTTAAAAATTAGTTTTATCTGAAATTTTTATCTTCTCCTCTCTCAGTTGAAAGCATTCGGCTTCTCTGTGAGGGCCTGCGTAATTTTAAGTTTGAAATGATTTCCTTGCCAAACAGTTTTATTTTGATATAATGAATACGGAATTTTCTCCTGCGCTTTGCAGGGCCTTCGAGGGGAGGAACATTATGATCAGCCAAACCAACTTAAGCCGCCGCCAGCTTCAGACACTCCGCACGCTGTTTCAGGTCTGTGATACCGACGACATCAAGATATTGTCCGGGGTCCGCGGCTCCGGCAAGGCAGCGCTCTTCCAGAAACTGGAGGAGTTTCTCATGACCAACGGCGTCTCGTCAGACCAGATTATCGACTTGAACCTGGAGCAGATCCTGTGGGACACCAGCAGCGACAGCCTGCAGTTTCAAACCATCCTTCAGCAGCGGCTGGCTTCCCGCGACACCCGGTATTATGTGTTTTTGAAACAGGTCAATTTTATCAACGGCTGGGAATCCGCGATTCACACCCTGCAAAAGCAATATAACATCAGCTTCTTCTTGTCCGCCTCCTGCGCCGACTGGCATACCGACGCTTTTCACGCCCTGTTCGAGGACAGATATGCGGAATTTCCCGTCTATCCCCTCTCCTTTTCGGAATACATGGAGGCCTGCGGCCCCCGCGGCTTCCACTCCGCCGAGGCCCTGTTCACCCAGTACCTTCACTACGGCTCCCTGCTGCCCGTCAATCTGGCGCTGGTTGACGACCGGGTCGCCCGCTCCATCTCCTCCGGCATTTATTACACCATCCTCGCCAACGACCTGATGCGCCACAACACCATCAAGGATATGCCCATGTTTGAACGGCTCACCCAGTACATGATGCGAAACATCGGCGTCCTGGGCTCTCCCAAAAGCATCAGCGACCATTTTGCCTCCATTGGCTACAA
The DNA here is from genome assembly GCA_910584835.1 of uncultured Oscillospiraceae bacterium. GTDB lineage: Bacteria > Bacillota > Clostridia > Oscillospirales > Oscillospiraceae > Enterenecus. The sequence goes on from CAJUEG010000021.1 coordinate 19,893, forward strand.
AATTGCCAGCGACACCATCGCCAACTATCTGGCCGCCCTGGAAAATTCCTATATTTTCTACAAAATACCCCGCTACGATATCCTTGCCCAGCGGGAGCTGAAAAGCCGCAGCAAGCATTACATTGTGGACACCGGACTGCGCCACGGGCTGACCAACAGTTACGACGATGTGGGCTATGAGCTGGAAAACACCGTTCTGTTTGAGCTGCTGGGCCGCGGCTACCAGGTCCAGATCGGGAAGATTGGAAAGGGCGAGCTCGACTTCATCGCCACAATAGACGACCGCACGGAATTTTACCAGGTGTGCCGCACCATCTCCTCAAAGGCCGACTTTTTTGAGCGGGAGTACAAGCCTCTGCTCCAGGTTAAGTCCCCCTGCGCCCGGAAGGTGATCCTTTCCATGGACAAGACTCTTCCGAACCCCCATGACGGCATAGAATACAAAAACCTCCTGTCCTTTCTCTGCGAAAAGTAAGAACCTGTATTCACAGCCGAAGCCGCCGGATGGCCGCGGGATTTTCCTGTCGGACGAGGCGCGTTTTCGCAGGCATACTTAACTGTATGGCAAGAAAACGGAACGAAGCCCGGCAGGAAAAGGCCTGTCCAGGCGGTGGATTGAGGTTGTGAATACAGGTTCTAAGACGCCTCGTCAACAGGCGAAGCATGCAGGGCTGCGGGAAAACCGCGTCCGGCGGCGATGCGGGCCGCAAGGAGGCCCGCCCGGGTCTGCCGGCACCGCTTCTGAGGCGCGCGGCCACTCAAGCGGGCCTCCCGCGCAGGACAAGATTCACGCGCCAAGTTCAAACCCCCGCCCCGGGCGGCCTGCGGCCGTCCGGGGCGGGAGTTTTCCAAATTCAAGCTCTTATTGATGCGGACGCCCGGCGGTCTCGCGTCCGCCTATTCGCGCATCGGGCACGTTTTTTCAACCGCGCCCGTCCGATTCAGCCGTTCCGCGCGAACCAGGATCATCTCGGCGGCGATGCTCACCGCGATTTCCGCCGGCGTTACGGCCCCGATATTCAGGCCCACCGGCGTATGCACGCTTTCAATCGCCTGCTCCGGGACGCCGCGCTCCCGCAGCTTCTCGTTGACCGCAGCCGCCTTGGAACGGCTGCCGATCACGCCCACATAGGCCGGGCCCGCCCGCAGCACCCGCTCCTCCACCTCAAAATCGTGGGCGTGGCCGCTGGTCATCACCACAACGTAGTCCTCCGGCGTCAGCCCAAGCCGGGCGCAGAGCTCCGGGTAGCCGCCGCACACCACCTGTTCCGCCGCCGGGAACAGGGCCGGATCCGCGTAATCGGGGCGGTCGTCGCAGACCGTAACGCAAAATCCCACGCTGGCCAAAACCGGGACCAGCGCCTGGCCGCAGTGCCCGCCGCCGAAGATTACGGCCCGTTCCCCGGCAAACACCTCCATGAAGAAGCGGTTCTCCCCGTCCCGGCGCCCGTCGCCGCCCCCCTCCGAAAGCGCGGGAGGCCCGCCGTTCAGGTCCAGCGCCAGCCTCGCCCTTTGGCGGGCGGCGATTTTCTCCAGCGCCTGGACAGAAACCCGCTTCCACGCCTCGTCATCCCACGGGATAAACTGAAAATAAACCGTCACCCCGCCGCCGCAGACGGCGTCCGTCTCATTGGACGGATCAGGGTGCAGGCGGTAGTCCTTCCGGCCGCAGCGCCTCTCACACAGCAGGCTTTTGGCGCGGTTCACGGCGTCCAGCTCCACGGCGCCCCCGCCGATGCTGCCCGCCGCCCGGCCCGCGCCGCTCACCAGCATCCAGGCGCCGGCCTCCCGCGGGGCCGACCCCTGCCTGGCGGCAATTACGGCCAGCACCGCATCCTGCCGGCGCTCCATCATCTGAAGCAGATCGGCAAAAAACAGATTCACGGCTCTCACCCTCTCCCCTCATTCATACAGCAGCAGCACGTCGGCGGGCTCCACGCCCAGCGCGTCCGGGAACCGCGGGGAACCGCGGTCTTTCGCCTCCCGCCACCACAGCGCCGGGGTGTGGGCGGGCTGGTTTTTCCACCGAAACTCCACAATCCGCTCAAACGGCTCCTCCATCTCCCGCAGGCATTCAACCGCGGCGCGGTTCCGCTCCGTCCCGGCGGCGAAATGGTGGGCACGGACTCCCACGGCCCGCACCCCCTCCCGCACCGGCTGTGCGGTTTGCAGGCGGATTCCCCAGTCCGGCACCTCCACCTCGTATTCGCCGGTCCTGCGCGCCGGGGCGATATTTTTGCAGCCGGTGAGCCGCGCGGCGCACACGCTTTCGGGGTCGGCAAACAGCTCCTTGGTGTCCTTGACCGTCAGCAGCCTGCCCTTGTCCATCACCGCCACCCGGCGGCACAGGCGGCAGGCCTCGTCCCTGCTGTGGGTAACCACCAGCGCCGTGTGTCCAAACTCCTTTAAAATCTCCTTGACCCGGAACTGCAGCTTCTCCCGCAGATGGCTGTCCAGCGCACTGAACGGCTCGTCCAGCATAAGCAGCCGGGGTTTGTTCACCAGGATGCGCGCCAGCGCGGCCCGCTGGGCCTGGCCGCCGGACAGCTGGCAGGGCCGGCGGCTCTCCAGCCCCTCCAGCTGCATCATGGAAAGAATCCGGCCCAATTCCGCTTTTTTTACCTCCGGATTCTTCTCCCTGGCCAGTCCGCAGAGAATGTTCTGCTCCACCGTCATATTGGGGAACAGCGCATAGCTCTGGAAGAGATATCCCACCCTGCGCTTCTGCGGCGGCAGGTCGATCTTTTTTTCCGAGTCGAACAGCGTCACGCCGTCCAGCGCGATGTACCCCCGGTCCGGCCGCTCGATCCCGGCAATGCACTTCAGGGTGAAGCTCTTCCCGCAGCCGGAGGCCCCCAGCAGTCCCAGCACTTCCGGCCCCGCCTCATCCGTCTCAAAGTCCACGTCGAGGAGGAACTCCCCTAATTTTTTATGAATTCGCACCTGCAGGCTCATCGTTTCACCGCCTTTTGGGGCGGTCCTCCAGCATATTGACCGCCGCCAGCACCGCCGCGCTGATCGCCAGATTCACCAGCACCCAGCGCATCGCGCCCGCCTCGTCGCCGATCCGCCAAAGCTGATAGACCGTGGTGGAGATGGTCGCCGTCTTGCCGGGGGTGTAGCCGACAAGCATGCTGGTCGCCCCGTATTCGCCCAGCGCCCGCGCGAACGCCAGCACCGCGCCTGCCAGAATCCCCTGCCGGCAGGCGGGCATGCGGATGCGCCAGAAAATGAAGAAGTTGGACAGCCCCAGCGTCTGGGCGGAATAGGCCAGCGTCTCGTCGAAGCTCTCAAACGCCCCGCGGGCCGTGCGGTACATCAGCGGGAACGCCGCCACCGAGGCGGCCAGAATCCCGCCATACCAGGTCATGACAAACTGCACGCCGAGCCGGGTCAAGAACATCCCCAAAGGCCGCCTGACCCCAAAAATCAGCAGCAGGAAATACCCGCACACCGTGGGAGGAAGCACCATGGGCAGGGTGAGCACCGCGTCCAGCGCGCCCTTGGCCGCGCGGGGCAGGCGGACGGCGCAGCAGGCGCACAGAATGCCCAGGAAAAATACGATGACACAGCTCACCGCCGCGATGCGCAGGGAGTTGAGCAGTGGATACCAGTCCATACCGCGCTCCTTATCCGGCGGGGACGAACCCCACCTTCTTAAATACGTCCATGGCGGCCTCCGAGGTGAGATAGTCCAGGAACGCCCGGGCCGCTTCTGCGTTCTTGCTGTCCTTCAGCACGCCGGCGGGATAAATGACCTGGCCGCACATCTCCGCCGCGGCGCTGTCCACCACCGTGAGCTCCGCGCTGAACGCATCGGTGCAGTAGATAATGCCGCAGTCCACGCTGCCCTCGTGGACCTGAGTGGTGACCTCCTTGACGTTGGAGCCATAGGTAATGCATCCGGCGGCGGCCAGCTCCTCCTCATCCAGGCCGTAATACGCCAGGATCTTCTGGGTGTACTGTCCCACAGGCACGTCGCTGTTGCCCATGGCCATCAGGATATCCCCTGTTTTCAGCGCCTGGGCCAGGGCGTCAAAGCTGTCGATCCCCTTCGGGTTCCCGTCGGGCACGCACAGCACCACCTGGTTTTCCAGCAGGTCAACGCGGCTGTCCCCGGCCAGCGCGCCCGCCTCCTCCAGCGCATCCATTTGCTTGGGCGCGGCGGAGATGAACAGATCGCACGCCGCGCCCTCCTGAATCTGGGTGAGCAGCGTACCGGAGGAGTCAAAGTTGAACGACAAGACAACGCCGGGATGGTCCGCCTCGTAGGCGGTCTTAATTTCGGTCAGCGTCTCCGTCATGGAGGCGGCGGCAAATACCGTCAGCTCCACGTCCTGGTTTTTCCTCTCCCCGCCGCAGGCGGCAAGCGCCAGCAGCATCGCCGTCAGCAGCAGAATGTTCATGATTTTCTTCATTTTTTACTCCTCGCTTTCTGTATCCTGTGTTTTTAAAGGTTTACCGGCAGTCAAAGTGCGCGGATGCGCGGGCAAAGCCTGACGCCGCCCGCCGCGGCTCGGTCCGCAAAGGCGTATCCGGGGGAGCATTGGCGCGGCTTCTGAATTCATGTACGCGCCGCGCCCGTCCCGTCGGGCCCTCAGCTCCGGGCACAGTCGGACACCGCCTCCCGCAGAAGGCCCAGCCCGTGGGGAATGACGTCCAAAAACGCGTCCATGCTCTCCATGCATGCCTTTGGGCTGCCCGGCAAATTGACAATCAGCGTTTTGCCCCGGATGACCGACGCTCCGCGGGAAAGCATCGCCCGCGGGGTGATGGCCATCGACGCCGCCCGTATGGCCTCGGCAATTCCGGGGGCGCTGCGGTCCGCCACCGCCATGGTGGCCTCCGGCGTGACGTCCCGGGGGGAAAATCCGGTGCCGCCGGTGGTGAGGATCAGATCCAGCTGCCTCTGGTCGGCCAGGCGGCAGAGCTGCTTTTGCAGCGCCCCGGCGTCGTCGGCGATCAGAAGCTGCTCCACCACCTCGTAGCCGGCGGTCTTCAGCCGCTCCGCGACAGCGGGGCCGCTTTCATCCACCCGCTCGCCCCGCGCTCCCTTGTCGCTCAGGGTGATGACCGCCGCCTGCCAGGGGCGCGCATCCCTTCGGGCCTCCGCCGTCATCTCATCGCCCACCCGGATCACCCCCCCGTGCAGCACGCGGGCAAACACCCCCTCCCGGGGCATGATGCAGTCGCCCATTTTTTGATATATCCGGCAGTGGCTGTGGCACTCCTTCCCGATCTGCGTGATTTCCAGCAGAACCTCGCCGCAGCGTAGAAGCGTCCCCACCGGCAAGGCGCGGAAATCAAGCCCCTCCACCACCAGGTTTTCGCCAAACGCGCCGGGTTCCACCCCCGCGCCGCGCTCATTGAACGCGGCGATTTTATCCGCGCTGAGCAGGCTCACCTGCCGGTGCCAGCGCCCGGCGTGGGCGTCGCCCTCCATCCCCCACTCCACGGCGAAGCAGCCGCTGCCCAAGTTCTGTTTCTGCGTGCCCCGGCCGGGGCTGGCGCATACCGCCGTCACCTTTCCCATGTTATCCTCCAATCCCGCTCATCATGTTCCGTTCCGTGACCTCCGCCGCCTCCTTGAAGCAGTGGGCCCGGGGCTTGCCCCAAACCGCCCGGCGCAGTGCGGCGGGCAGCTCCTCCGGCGAGCTGCGCAGCACGGCGCGCAGGTCGGTCCCCTCGCCGTAGCACAGGCAGGGCTTCAGCCACCCGGTGCTGGTCAGCCGCACCCGGTTGCACCCCCGGCAGAAGGAATGGCTCACCGCGTCGATCATGCCCACGCGCCCCAGCAGGCGGGCGCCGGCGTAATAGCGGGCCGGGCCGTTCCCCCGTTCTTCCTCCACCCCATGCAGGTCGGGCCACTCGGCCCGCAGTATGTCCAGCGCCGCCTGCGAGCTCACGCCTGCGCTGGCCGCCCCCGCGCCGATGGGCATCACCTCAATGAAGCGCACATCCACCGCCAGCCCGGCGGCGAGGCGGGCCAGAGGCACAATCTGCCCCTCGCAGCCCTCCAGCAGCACGCAGTTCAGCTTGGTTTTGATCCCGCTGCCCACACTGGCCCGGATGGCGCGCAGCACGGCGTCAAGGCGGTCGGAGCCGGTGATGGCCGCGTACACGGCCGGGTCGGCGGCGTCCACGCTGATATTGACGCCGTCAAGCCCCATCGCCGCCAGCCGGGGCAGCAGCGGCTCCAGCAGCAGGCCGTTGGTGGTCAGCGTAACCTGCTCCACCCCGGGCAGCGATTTCATTCTGCCCAGGAATTCCACGCAGCCGCGGCGCACCAGCGGCTCTCCGCCGGTCACCTTGAACCTGGTGATTCCCAGGCCCACCGCCGCCTCCGCCACCTGCAAAAGCTCCTCATAGGTGAGCAGATCGCTGTGGCGGCACAGCGCGGCGCCGTCCGGCATGCAGTAGCGGCAGCGCAGATTGCATCGGTCCGTGATGGAAAGGCGCATATAGCGGATGGCGCGTCCAAACTGGTCAGTCATCGGCGCCGGCCTCAAAGCGGAACTCTCCGCTCTTCCCGCCCCTTTTTTCCAGCAGGCGCAGCTCCGAAATCACCATGCGCCTGTCCGCCGCCTTGCACATATCGTAGATCGTAAGCAGCGCCGCCGCCGCGCCGGTGAGCGCCTCCATCTCCACGCCGGTCTTTCCTTCACATTCCACCGTGCACCGGGCTTCAATGCGGCTTTCCCCAGGCCGCAGCACAAACTCCACCGCGCTCTTGGTCAGGCACAGCGGGTGGCACAGCGGGATCAGGTCCCCGGTGCGCTTCGTCGCCATAATGCCCGCCACCTGGGCGACGCCCAGCACGTCGCCCTTTTTTGCGCGGCCCTCCGCCACCATCGCGAAGCACTCCGCGCTCATGGAGATCAGGCCCGACGCCACGGCGGTGCGCCGGGAGGGGCTTTTTCCCCCCACGTCCACCATCCGGGCGTTTCCGTTTTCATCCACATGGGTAAACCCGCCGTCCATCCTTCACACCCCTTTCCCAAAGCCGCAGTTCGGAAAGCGGCACTCGGGGCAGTTCAGGCACAGCCCGCCGTTCCCAAGCCCCGCCAGCCATTCCGCCGTTATGGGCACGCCGGCCAGCAGCCGGGGCAGCGCCAGGTCGAAAATCGTGCGTTTGGCATACATGACGCAGCCCGGCAGCCCGCATACGGCACGGCCGTCTTCCATGTACGCCGCCAAAAACATGGCCCCCGGCAGCACGGGCGCGCCATAGCCGACAATGGCCGCGCCGGTATTTTTAATCGCCAGGGGGGTTCGGTCGTCCGGATCGACGCTCATGCCCCCCGTGCACAGCACCAATTCGCAGCCGCCGTCCAGCATCCGCCGGATCGAGGCCGTGATCTTTTCGCAGTCGTCGCCCACGATCTCATGGGCGGCCATTTCACAGCCAAATTCGCTCAGTTTTTCCTGTAGAACAGGGGTGAATTGGTCGGCGATGCGCCCATAGAACACCTCGTTTCCCGTGGTCACCACGCCATACCTCCGGGGCGGCATGGGGATCAGGCGCAGCAGCGGCGGGCCGCCCGCCGCCGCGCGGGCGCGTTCCATTTTCTCCTTTTTTATCACCAGCGGAATCACGCGCATGCCGCACAGCCTGTCCCCTTTTTTCACCGCAAAGCCGGAGGACCTGGTGGCGATCATCATCTCCCCCAGCGCGTTCACCGCCCTCAGCCGCTCCAAATCCGCCAAAAACAGCCCGTCGCAGTCGGCCACCAGTTCAATCTTCCCCTCCTTCGGCCCGGTGGCGTGCATGTTTTCCCCCTGGCAGAGCTCTCTCAGCACGTCCGCGGCGTCGTTTTCATGGAGCGTCGTCTCGTCGTTCTCCCAGACGTACAGGTGGTCCTTGCCCACGCTGAGCAGCACAGGGATGTCCTCTTCTCGGACGATATGCCCCTTCCGGAACACCGCGTCTTTTGTCACGCCGGGAATAATCTGGGTGATATCGTGGCACAGCACCTGCCCCACGGCGTCCTGCGTCCGAATCAGCTTCATTTCGCGCCCTCCTCCCATCTGCCAAAATATTTTTGGAACGCCGCCTGGCCCGCCGCCTGAAGCTCCGCCTGCATGGCCTGCCATCTGGCCAGCAGCTCATGCCCCTGCGCAGTCAGCTCCGACCCGCCTCCGCCGCTGCCGCCCTGGCTGCGCTGCAGCAGGGGGTAGCCCAGCTGGCGCTCCGCCTCGTTGATCATCGTCCAGCCTTTTGTATAGGAGATGTGCATGCACTGGCAGGCGGAAAGCATCGCGCCCGTCGCGGCGATCAGCTCCAGAAACTGTGCGGTAGTGGCCGTCCAGAAGGCCGTCTCCGCCCGCAGCCCCAGCTGGAGGTCCAGTTGCAGCGGCTGAGGCCGGTTGGTTTCCTCCCGATTGTATTTCAGCAGTCTCTCATACCCGGCCCGCGTGTCGCTGTCCAGCGTGACGCCCCGGTCGTCCACCGGCACGTCCACCACCCGCACCCCGCTGTCGGCAACCGCCCCCCGCAGCCCGCCCTTCCCGGTGTACGCCTTGATATGCGGATACAGCGCATAGTCTATCAAGACGGGGTGCCCGCCCCTCTTGCTGCACACCGGCCGCACAAACGCCCCCGGAGCGGCCAGCAGCGCTTCAATCGTTTTCTCCTTGACCAGGGGCACGTCCGCCAGGGCAACCAGCACCCGCCTGGTATCCGGCGGCAGGGCCTCCAACCCCATCAGCAGAGAGTCCATCATCTGCGTCTCGTAATAGCGGTCGTTATGTACAAAGGTCAGCCCCCGCCCGGACAGATGGGATCTCAGCCGCTCCGCCTGATAGCCCGTGACCACCACCACAGGGCTGGCCCCCGCTTTCTGCATGGAGTCCGTCACCCGTCCAATCATTGTCTGCCCGTCGATTACCAGCAGCGGCTTGAATTGCCCCATCCGGCTGGACGCCCCCGCCGCCAAAATCACCGCGGCCAAGCCTTTCATATCCATCGACCTCCCGAAACCGCGCTTCCACGCCCTATCTCCTGTCGGTCCATCGCGCCTGGCTGATTTTCCAACGGGTCGTTATACCAATCTCCGCATAACGCCCCTTGAAAAAAAAGCGGCCCCGCGGCGCTCTGCTTGATACCGATTATATCATCGCTGTCGAAGTATGTCAATATTTTAATGTCTATCTAATTTTTATTTTACTCTATTTCCTATATTTTCAATTATTTATTTCGATTTCTTTTGTAAATTCTCATTTTTTCATATAATTTCCGCGTTTTCCAGATATCACGCTTTTCTATTTTTCCAGTTTAATATAAATTTTTATTTATGGACTTCCCACAGTCAGCCCCAAAAAATACCGCTGCCGGTCAAGGGCCTGCCCGAGACGCGCAGCTCCGCCGAGCCGGCCGGGCGCCCTGCTGCCGCGCGTCCGGGCGCTCCGCCCTGCCGGAGCGGAAACGCCGGCGAGCACCTGCCGCGCGATAAAATCTTGACGGCTGATCTGCGATATACTATACTGCAAGACACAAGCCGGGCCGTCCGGGCGCGTGTCTGCGGCGGCTTGATCTCGGGAGGGGGACCGTCATGTCGCAGATGACGAAACGGGCGCTGGCCGCGTCGCTGAAAAACCTGCTGCTTCGGAAGCCGCTGACCAAAATCACCATCAATGACATCGCGGAGGACTGCGGCATCAGCCGCATGACCTTCTACTATCACTTCAAAGACATCTATGACCTGGTGGAATGGACCTGCGCAGAGGACGCCGCCCGGGCGCTGGAGGGGAAGAAAACCTATGACACCTGGCAGGAGGGCTTCCTCAACATCTTCCACGCGGTGCAGGCCAACAAGCCCCTCATCATGAACGTCTACCGCTGCGTCAGCCGGGAGCGGATTGAGCAGTATCTGAACCCGCTGATCCACAGCCTGATTCTGGGCGTGGTGGAGGAGAGGGCGGAGGGTATGGCGGTGAGCGAAGGAGACAAGCGGTTTATCGCCAGCTTCTATGAGTACGCCTTTATCGGCGTCATGCTGGAGTGGATCAAGGACGGCATGAGGGAGGACCCCGCCGCCATCGTGGAGCGCACCAGCGGGGTGGTCCACGGCAGCATTCTCCGGGCGCTGGAGACCTTCCGCGCCGGCGGTTAGCACCTGTGTCCGCAGCCTCAGGAGGCCGTCGGGACTTGCCTTTTCTCGCCGCACTGCGCTGCATTTCCTTGGAATACGCGAAAATTTGTCTTGCGCGGCGGGAACATCCTCTCCCATTCGGCGGTTCCCGTTGTCCGCGCAGGTTCTTACATTCAAGGGGAAATGATTAAAAAATAAACACAGCGCCCGCCGTGATGAAATTTTAATCACGGCGGGCGTTGTGTTTATTGTGGAAAGGGGAAAACTATCCTATGATAACTCCATCAAACAGAGAACCGCAAAACGGTTCGGGAAAGGATGTCATCTATGTATTATTCCAGCGGCAACTATGAGGCTTTTGCCCGTCCCAAAAAGCCGGAAGGCGTGGATCACAAATCCGCCTACATCATCGGCACCGGCCTGGCGGCCCTCACCGCCGCCTGCTACCTGGTGCGGGACGGCCAGATGAACGGGGCGCACATTCACATCTTTGAGAAGGACCCCACCCCAGGCGGCGCCTGCGACGGATGGAAGTTTGAAAACGTGGGCTACGTCATGCGGGGCGGCCGGGAGATGGACAACCATTTCGAGGTCATGTGGGACCTGTTCCACTCCATTCCCTCCATCGAGACCGAGGGGGTCAGCGTACTGGACGAGTACTACTGGCTGAACAAGGAGGACCCCAACTACTCCCTGTGCCGGGCCACCGTCAACCGGGGCGAGGACGCCCACACCGACGGGCAGTTCGCCGTCTCCGACAAAGCGGCCATGGAGATTATGAAGTTGTTCTTCACCCCCGACGAGGACCTCTACGACAAGCGCATCACCGACTACTTCGACGACGAGGTGCTGAACTCCAACTTCTGGCTCTACTGGCGCACCATGTTCGCCTTTGAGAACTGGCACTCCGCCCTGGAGATGAAGCGGTATATCAAGCGCTTCATCCACCACATCGGCGGCCTGCCCGATTTCAAGGCCCTGCGCTTCACCCGCTACAACCAGTACGAGTCCATGATCCTGCCCATGGTAAAGTATCTGGAGGATCACGGCGTCCAGTTCCACTACAACACCAAGGTGGTGAACGTGGAGTTCGATATTCATCCAGACCGCAAGCTAGCCAAGCGCATTGAACTGCTGCGGGAGGGAAAGCAGGAATTTGTGGACCTGACGGAGAACGACCTGGTGTTCATCACCAACGGCGGCTGTGTGGAAAACTCCTCCATGGGCGATCAGCACACCCCCGCCGCCTACAACACCGAGATCAAGCCCGGCGGCGGCTGGGATATGTGGCGGAAGATCGCCGCCCAGGACCCCGCCTTCGGCAACCCGGACAAGTTCTGCCACGACCCGGAGCAGACCAACTGGATGTCCGCCACGGTGGAGACCCTGGATCAGCGCATCATCCCCTATATCACCGGCATCTGCAAGCGCGACCCCTTTACAGGCAGGGTGGTCACCGGCGGCATCGTCACGGTGAAGGACTCCTCCTGGCTTATGAGCTGGACCATCAACCGCCAGCCCCAGTTCCGGGAGCAGCCCCGTGACCACTGCCTGGTGTGGGTATACTCCCTGTTCACCGACGTGCCCGGCGACTACGTGAAGAAGCCCATGCGGGAGTGCACCGGCAAGGAGATCTGCATGGAGTGGCTGTATCACATCGGCGTGCCCGAGGACCAAATTGAGGACATGGCGGAGCACAGCGCCAACACGGTGCCCGTGATGATGCCCTATATCGACGCCTTCTTCATGCCCCGCAGCGACACCGACCGGCCCAAGGTCGTGCCTGACGGCGCGGTGAACTTTGCCTTCCTGGGCCAGTTCGCCGAGATCGCCCGGGACACCATCTTCACCACCGAATACTCCATGCGCACCGGCATGGAGGCAGTGTATACCCTGCTGAACGTGGACCGGGGCGTGCCCGAGGTGTGGGGCAGCACCTACGACATCCGCGACCTGCTGGACGCCACGGTGAAGCTCCGGGACGGGAAAAAGATCACGGAGATGGACCTGGGACTGAAGGAGAAGCTGGTGCTCCACGAGGCCCTGAAGAAAATTGAGGGTACGGATATTGAAAAGCTGCTGAGGGAATACAACGTCATCTGATTTCCTGCGGCAGAATAAAAAGCGTCTTCTCCCTGCGCTCCACAGCACAGCGCCGGTCCCGCCGGGGGCGGGACCGGCGCTGCCCGTTTCAGAACAGTCCGCTGATGACGCCGTTCTCGTCCACGTCGATCTTCTCCGCCGCCGGAACCCTGGGCAGCCCCGGCATGGTCATGATGTCCCCGGTCTGCGCCACCACGAAGCCGGCCCCGGCGCTCACCCTCACCTTGGACACGGTGACGGTAAATCCCTCCGGGCGGCCCAGCTTCGCCGGGTCGTCGGACAGGGAGTACTGGGTCTTGGCCATGCACACGGGGAGATTGCCGAAGCCCATGGCCTCCAGGCGGTCCAGCTCTCTGGAAGCGGCGGCGGAATAGCTCACCCCGGCCCCGCCGTACACCCGCTTGACGATGGTTTCAATCTTGTCCCGCAGGGGGAGGTCCAGCTCATAGGCAAAGCGGAAGTCGTGGCGCTGTCCGCACAGCCGCAGCACCTCCTCCGCCAGCTCGACGCCGCCCGCGCCGCCCTTGCTCCACACCTCGGACAGGGCCACGTTCACCCCCAGCGCCCTGCACTTATCGGCAATCAGGGCCAGCTCGGCGTCGGTGTCGTTGACGAAGCGGTTGACGGCCACCACGCAGGGCAGGCCGTACACCTGGGTGATGTTCTCCACGTGCTTCAAAAGGTTGGGCAGGCCCCGTTCCAGCGCCTCCAGGTTCTCCTCCCCCAGCTCGGCCTTGGGCACGCCCCCGTTATACTTCAGCGCCTTCACCGTGGCCACGATTACCACCGCGCCGGGGTCCATCCCCGCCGCGCGGCACTTGATGTCCAAAAACTTCTCCGCCCCCAGATCCGCGCCGAACCCCGCCTCGGTGACCACATAGTCGGCCAGCTTCAAAGCGGTGTCGGTGGCGGTCACGGAATTGCAGCCGTGGGCGATGTTGGCAAAGGGCCCGCCGTGGACCAGCGCCGGGGTGTTCTCCAGCGTCTGAACCAGGTTGGGCTTGATCGCGTCCTTCAAAAGCGCTGCCATGGCCCCCTGGGCCTTGAGGTCGGCGGCGGTGACCGGCCTGTCGTCATAGGTGTAGCCCACGATGATCCGGCTCAGCCGCTCTTTCAGATCCTTCAGGTCTGAGGCCAGGCACAGCACCGCCATGATCTCGCTGGCCACCGTGATGTCAAAGCCGTCCTCCCGGGGCACCCCCTGCATCCGGCCCCCCAGGCCGTCCACGATGTTCCGGAGCTGCCGGTCGTTCATGTCCACGCACCGCCGCCAGGTGATCTTCTTCACGTCGATGCCCAGGGCGTTGCCCTGCTGGATGTGGTTGTCCAGCATCGCCGCCAGCAGGTTGTTGGCCGCGCCGATGGCGTGGAAGTCCCCGGTGAAGTGGAGGTTGATGTCCTCCATGGGCACCACCTGGGCGTACCCGCCCCCGGCCGCTCCCCCCTTCACCCCGAACACGGGGCCAAGGGAGGGTTCCCGCAGACACAAAATCACATTCCTGCCCAGCCTGCTCAGCGCGTCCGCCAGCCCCACGCTGGTGGTGGTTTTCCCCTCTCCGGCGGGGGTGGGGTTGATGGCGGTGACCAGGATCAGTCTGCCCTTTCTGGGGCGCTCACGCAGAGGGCCGGTGTCAATCTTGGCCTTCACCCTGCCATAATGCTCCAGCAGCTCCCCGTCGATGCCGGCTTGTGCGGCCACCTGGCTGATGGGCAGCATATTGGCGCTCTGGGCAATCTCAATGTCGGTTTTCACGGCGGTTCCTCCTCATTTTTCAGTTTCCATAATTACGTTCATAACTCCTGATACGGAGAGTTATCCACAACTTCCACAAGGTTTTCAACAGCCTCAACGCCTGGCGCCCCAACCAGCTTACAGAAATTCACATATTTATTCAACCCGGAAAACCCTAGTTTTATCACAGGTTAAAGCGCCGTTTTAGTTGACATAATTCGAAATATTACCCCTTGGAGATATCCAGGCCGGCCCTGGCGTTCAATTCCCACCCCGCGGTATGCCCCGCCAGGTACTCGTAATACCCCTGGCTGCCGATCATGGCGGCGTTGTGCTCCCCACGGGGCAGGCCCCGCGGGGACCCCTCAATTGATCTCAAACCGGCGGAAATGAATTCCGCCGGTTTCAAGGTTTTTGCTGCGCAAAAACACTTGTACGGCGCAGGCGCCGCCCCGCCTTGCGGGGCCCCGGCGGCAACGCCGCCATTCCCGTCAGCCTTTGGAAATCTCCAAACTCGCTTTCGCGTTCAGCTCCCACCCCGCGGTATGCCCCGCCAGGTACTCGTAATACCCCTGGCTGCCGATCATGGCGGCGTTGTCGCCGCACAGCGCCAGCGGCGGCAGCCACAGCCTGGCCCCGGCCTGGGCGCAGGCGCGCTCCAGATCCGCCCGGATGCGGCTGTTGGCGGCCACGCCCCCCGCCACCGCGATTTTGTGATATCCCGTCATGCGGTCCGCCTCCATCACCCGGGGGACCAGGGAGTCCGACACGGCGGCGGCAAAGGAGGCGGCCAGGTCGCGGAGCTCCAGTTCCTCCCCCTTCTGGGATGCGTTGTGGATGGCGTTGAGCACCGCCGTCTTGAGCCCGGAAAAAGACATGTCCAGCGGATGGTCGGCCACGTGGGCCCGGGGGAACGCAAAGGCTTTGTCATCCCCTCCCTGGGCCATTTTGTCCATAGGCCCGCCGCCGGGGTAGCCCAACCCCAGCACCCGGGCGGTCTTGTCGAAGCACTCCCCCGCCGCGTCGTCCCGGGTGGAGCCCAGCACCTCGAAGCGGGTGTAGTCCTTCACGTCCACGATGGCGGTGGTGCCGCCGGACACGCACAGGCACAAAAAGGGGGGCTCCAGGTCCGGGTGGGCGATGTAGTTGGCGGCGATGTGGCCCCGGACGTGGTGGACGGGGATGAGGGGCACCCCCAGGCCGAAGGCGGCGGACTTGGCGAAGGACACCCCCACCAGCAGCGCCCCGATGAGCCCCGGGGCATAGGTCACCGCCACGGCGTCGATGCCCGGTTTGGATATGCCGGCCTGCCGCAGGGCCTCGTCCGCCAGCCCGGAGATGGCCTCCACGTGCTTGCGGGAGGCTATCTCCGGCACCACGCCGCCGTAGACGGCGTGCATGTCCGCCGAGGAGGCGATGACAGAGGACAGCACCGTGCGCCCGTCTTTTACCACGGCGGCGGCGGTCTCATCGCAGGAGGATTCAAAGGCAAGAATATTCATACAGTTACCCCTCCCTGTGTTTGGGCCGCGCCGGCTTCCCCGCGCGGGAACGCCTCCTCCACCCACTCCGGGGCGGGCTTCACCGCCTCCCCCGGCTTCAGCGGCAGCTGAATATACCGCTCCATGTGGGCAGGGGAGAAATACCCCGCGTATACCCCCCGGTGGAGGGCCTCCACCCTGCGGTCGTCGGTCTCCGGGCCGCGGTACAGGCAGTGAAAGCGCACCCCGAACAGGGCGCACTGGTAGTCCAGCACCCGGAAGCCGTTGCGCTCATAGAAGGCGATTCTCCGCCGGCGCAGGTCGTTCTCCGCCGGCGGCGCGTCGGGCCCGGGGGCCTCCGCCTCGCCGAAAATCTGGCCATAGCGCTCCACCAAGAGCCCCAGGATTGCCGTGCCCAGCCCGCCGTTGCGCTTTCCCCGCAGGACGCCCAGGTACTCCAGCAGCGCCCCCGCCCGGCCCTCCGGCAGCCACAGCATGGCGTAGCCCACCGGCTCCCCTCCCTCCGTCGCCAGCAGGGGGTCGTACCGGCCCATATCCATCAGCCGGAGCATGGCCGCCAGCGGCTTCAGCTCCGACTTGGGAAAGTCGATGGTCATCTCGTTTTCATAGAGGGCAGCGAGCTCCTCTTTGCTCAGCATCTGCAGTTCCATAGGTTCCTCCATCTGTAGGGGCGCACATTGCGCGCCTTTATTCAGGCCCAAAGTTCAGGGTCATCAGAACCGCGTCCTCCCGGGGCGCGTCGTAGTAGTTTTTCCGCCGTCCCACGGCGGCGAAGCCGTGCTTCTCATACAGCGCGGCGGCGGGAGCGTTGGACGAGCGCACCTCCAGCATCAGCGCGGCCAGGTGCTCCCGGCCGAAGCCCGTCAGGGCACCCAGCAGGGCGTCCGCCACCCCCTGCCGCCGGTATTCCGGGGCCACGGCGATGTTGTCCAGGCTGCCCTCGTCCAGCACCACCGACAGCACGGCGTAGCCCAGCACCGCCCCCCCTTCCCCCTGGGCCAGCAGGACGGCCGCGGCGGGGTTTTCCAGCGCCTCCCGGAACAGCGCCTCGCTCCACGGGTCGGCGGGGAAGCAGCGCTTTTCCAGCGCGGCGATTTGGGGGATGTGCTCCGGGGACGCGGGGACCACTCTCCAGTTCACCGCTCCCCCTCCCGCCGGAACAGGAGCTGCCGCCAGATGGGCATGTCGGAGGGCAGCTCCCGGCAATAGGAGAACAGCCCCTCCGCCGCCCCTATCACCTCCTCCGGGGTGTGGGCGATGAAATTGCGGTCGTACTGCTCGCCGTCGATCTCCCGCAGGCTCCACTCGTCCAGCTTCCCGCTTCCCTCCCGGATGGAGGCCAGCACCAGCCCGCCGGGGCGCACCACCTCCGCCATCCGGGCAAAGGCCAGGGGCAGGTCTGCCGTCTCCACGTGGACCAGCCCGGCGGACAGCAGGATGCCGTCCACCATGCCCACGGCTTGGGAGTAGTCCCCCAGCATGTCCGCCTGGTAAAAGGGGATGTCCGGGTTGCGCTCCCGGGCGATCTTCAGGCTCTCGCCGCTGAAATCCAGCCCCAGGGCGTCAAAGCCCCGCTCCCGGATGCGCCCGGTCTCATATCCCGCGCCGCAGCACAGGTCCAGCACCCGCCCGCCGGGGGGCAGAAGGGACA
>CAJUEG010000022.1 GCA_910584835.1 uncultured Oscillospiraceae bacterium
GATGTAGTTGTCGCTAATCATTGGTCTGCTGTCGCCCCCCTCGCGGGGGGCGTGGATTGAAATAGGACAAAGTGATTATGATAATGGCCGGTGTTACAGTCGCCCCCCTCGCGGGGGCGTGGATTGCGTGCGGAGGCCGGCACTACGGTGGCAGCCTTGTTTTTGTGCCCTTTTCTATCACCTCATTCTCTTTATCTTTTCTGCTAATTCAACCTTGACTTTTTATTTGCAGACTTTCATCCCAGCGCCACATCCAGCGCCAGCATGACGGTAAATCCCGCGGCGAAGAACAGCGTTCCCAGGTTGGAGTGCTCCCCGGCGGACGCCTCCGGGATCAGTTCCTCCACCACGACATAGATCATGGCCCCAGCCGCAAAGCTGAGCAGGCAGGGCAGCGCGGGGAGGATCAGACCGGCCGCCCAAATGGTCAGCACAGCGGCCAGCGGTTCCACCACACCGGAAAGGACACCGTACAGGAACGCGCGTCCTTTTCCCGTTCCCTCCGCCTGGAGGGGCATGGAAATAATCGCGCCCTCCGGGAAGTTCTGAATGGCGATGCCCAGGGACAGGGTCAGCGTTCCGGCGGCGGTGATACCGCTGTCTCCGGCCATCCAGCCTGCCAGCACCACCCCCACCGCCATACCCTCCGGAATGTTATGGAGGGCGACCGCCAGCACCAGCATGGTCGTCCGCTTCAGCTGCGTGGGAAGACCTTCCGGCTGGTCGCTGTCCTGGTGCAGATGGGGGATCGTCCTGTCCATGATCAGCAGGAACAGGATGCCCAGCCAGAACCCGCCCACAGCCGGCAGAAAGGCCCACTGTCCCATATCCTCCGCCTGCTCCATCGCGGGAAGCAGCAGGCTCCAGACAGACGCCGCCACCATGACGCCGGCCGCAAAGCCGGTGAGAGCCCGCTGTACCAGCGGGTTCATGCCTTTTTTCAGAAAGAATACACACCCTGCCCCCAGAGAAGTGCCCAAAAACGGAAGGAGCAGTTCAGCCAATACATGTTGGATCATTTTTACGCTTTCCTCCCAATAGCACGGCGGCGCAGGGCTTCCGGCAATGCTCCGGCAGCCTCACCGCCATCTTGCGGATATACTCCTCGTTTTCCTCTTCCGTAAGGGCAAGCTCCAGTGCCGGAAACCGTTCGCAGATCACCTCAACGTGCCGGAGCAAATCCTTTGTATCCGTCAGATAGATCTTTCCATAGCGTTCCCGCACCGGCAGATTCATTTCCATGAGAATTCCCGCCATTTTGGTAACGGACGCCTTTGCGCAGCCCAAAGTTTTCGCGATGTCCTGTGTTCCTGCGTCCGGCTTGATCCATCCCGGTTCATGAATCGCCAGCAAATAGCGCAGGTGGGCCTCCCGTAACTCCGCCATATGAATCGTTTCCCCCCAACGGGAGGAGGCATGAGCAGATTCCTCTGCCCATGCCTCCTCACCTCGTTTTGCTTATTTGAACTTTTAGTGACAGCCGCGGCAGTTTCCGCAGTCACCGCTGCAGCCTCCGCCGGACTTGCGGGCCCTCCACAGTGAGCGGGCAGCCAGCACCACAACAGCGGCCAGTATGGCAACCACAATGATATTTCCCAGTATAGCAGGCATTCTCAGTCACTCCTTTCCCGGACGGTTACTTCGCGGCAGCGGCTACGGAGCTCAGCCTGTGGGACTGCTCCACCCCCTGATACCCCTTGCGGAAGAGCATGTAGATGATACCGATCAGCAGGAGCACCGCCACAACGGTGAACACGTTAAAGGAAACCACACCGCCAATCAATCCGCCGATCTGGTAGACGATGAGGGAGATCACATAGGCGAACCCGCACATATAGCCGATGGCGGCCCAGGTCCACTTGGCGTTGTTCATCTCCCGCTTGATGGCGCCCATGGCGGCAAAGCAGGGGGCGCACAGCAGGTTAAAGATCATGAAAGAATAGGCGCTCAGGCCGGTAAAGGCCCCGGCAATGTTGGCTGCGAAGCTGCCGCCCGGATAGAGCACATGGAAGGTGGACACTACGTTCTCTTTGGCAATGAGGCCGGTGACTGTACCCACGGAGGCCTGCCAGGTGCCGAAGCCCAGGGGAGTGAAAATCCAGGCCACCAGATTGCCGATGGAGGCGAGGATAGAAGTGTTGCTGTCCTCCACCAGCCCGAAGCCGTCAGGCCCAAAGCCGAAGCCCTGGAGGAACCATAGCACGATGGTGGACAGAAGGATAACGGTACCAGCCCGCTTGATGAAGGACCAGCCGCGCTCCCACATGGCCCGCAGCACGTTAGTGGCCGAGGGGGCATGGTAGGCGGGCAGCTCCATGACGAATGGGGCCGGGTCCCCGGCGAAGCCCTTGGTCTTTTTTAAGATGATGCCAGACACCACCACGGCAGCGATGCCGATGAAATAGGCGGAGGTGGCGACCAATGTCTTATTGCCGCCGAACAGCGCCCCGGCAAACATGGCGATGATGGGCATTTTCGCCCCGCAGGGGATAAAACAGGTGGTCATGATGGTCATCTTCCGATCCCGGTCCTGCTCTATGGTGCGGGAGGCCATGACCCCGGGCACGCCGCAGCCGGTGGCCACCAGCATGGGGATGAAGCTCTTGCCGCTCAGGCCAAAGCGGCGGAAGATTCGGTCCATAATGAAAGCGATGCGGGCCATGTAGCCGATGTCCTCCAGAATGGCCAGCAGCAGGAACAGAACCAGCATCTGGGGCACGAAGCCCAGCACCGCGCCCACGCCGCCAATGATGCCATCCAGCACCAGGGATTCCACAATCTCATTGCAGTTCATGGCGGCCAGCAGCTCCCCGGCAAGCGCCGGAATGCCGGGCACCCATACACCGTACTGGGTGGGATCAGGCTCTTCTACCGCAAGGGCTTCACTATAGACATCCTCGTTGACCTCCACCACGTCGGTAGTGCCCTCGTCGTCATCATAGAGATACGCCTCGGTATCGCCGGCCTCGTAGGCCTCGATAATGACCCCGGCGTCCTCAAACTCGCCAAGCGCCTCATCCCAGCCGTCCACGTCGGAGACAAAGGGGACCAGCCAGCCGTCGCCGAACAGGCCGTCGTTGGCCCAGTCGGTGAGGGCGGTGCCGATGGAGACCGGCCAGCCTCCCATAGCGATGGCGTACACCAGAAACATCACCGCCACAAAGATGGGCAGGGCCGCGACACGGTTGGTGACCACCTGGTCGATCTTGTCGGAGACGGAGAGGCTGTGCTTTGCCGCCTTTTTTTTCACGGCCTTGGTCACAACGGAGTTGATGTAGGAGTACCGCTGATTGGTGATGATGCTCTCAGCGTCGTCGTCCAGCTCCTTCTCGCAGTCGGCGATGTGCTGCTCCAGATGGGCCTTCAGTTCGGCGGATAGGTTCAGCTCCTCCATCACCTTTTCGTCCCGCTCAAAGATCTTGATGGCGTACCAGCGCAGATAGCTGTCCGCCACCTTGCCCTGGATGGATTCCTCGATATGGGCGATGGCGTGTTCCACGCTGCCGGTGAACACATGGGGCAGTTCCCCGGCCTGCTTCTTCTGCGCCAGGGCCACGGCCTTTTCAGCGGCGGCCATACCGCCCTCGCCCTTGAGGGCGCTCATCTCCACCACCTCGCAGCCCAGGGCCTTGCCCAGCTTGTTAAGGTCGATGGCATCGCCGTTTTTCCGCACCAGGTCGATCATATTTACCGCCACCACCACGGGCAGGCCCAGCTCGATGAGCTGGGTGGTGAGGTACAGGTTGCGCTCAATATTGGTGCCGTCCACAATGTTGAGGATGGCGTCCGGCTTTTCTTTAACCAGATAGCTCCGGGCCACCACCTCCTCCAAGGTGTAGGGGGACAGGGAGTAAATGCCGGGCAGGTCCTGGATAATTACATCCTTGCGGCCCTTCAGCCTGCCCTCCTTTTTCTCCACCGTGACCCCCGGCCAGTTGCCCACATACTGGCTGGAGCCGGTCAGGGCGTTGAACAGGGTGGTCTTGCCGCAGTTGGGATTGCCCGCCAGGGCAATTTTCATGTCCATTTCGATTCTCTCCTTTCAAATGTTAGCCAAAGCTAACTTCTGGTGCAAATAACAGCGGCCTTCCGCCGCGCTGATTTGCTGCCGCCTCGTCTGCTCCGCTCCAAGCTCCCTCGCGGGCCGGTGCTTCATGCTTCTGGGTTGTCACGCTCCGCACCGCCCCAGGCGCTCGGTCGCTTTCCCTCCGGCTCGGGCTGGTCTCCGGGGCGCCCTGCGCCCCTGCGCTCTCCCTCGCTCCGCTCCAAGCTCCCTCGCGGGCCGGTGCTTCACGCTTCTATCTCAATCATCTCTGCGTCGCCCTTGCGGACGGACAGCTCATAGCCCCGGACGCTCAGCTCCATAGGGTCGCCCAGGGGGGCCACCTTGCGCACAAAAATCTCCGTGCCCTTGGTGATGCCCATGTCCATAATTCGGCGCTTCACCGGACCGTCCCCATGGAGCCGCGCCACAGTAGCCGTTTCGCCCACCTTTACATCCTTCAGTGTCTTCACAGTGCTCTCCTCCTTTATGTGTTCCTGTCAAGCCCCGCCTGTTCGCGCGCTTCTAAACCATAATGCGGTTTGCCATGGTTTTGTCCAGCGCGATCCGGCTGTCTCTCACCTGTACGATCAGGTTTCCCGCGATCTCGCTGACCACTGTCACATCGCTGTCCACCACAAAGCCCAGCTCCGCCAGATGCTGGCGCACCTCATCCTTACCGGAGATCTTGCGAATCGTGACGGTCTCTCCTGACTTTGCCATTGTCAGCGGCATCATTCCTTCGCCTCCCTTTCCAACGAGTTAGCAATCTCTAACCTTGAAATCAGCATTAGTTTACTATCCCTAACCGCAAATGTCAAGACCCTGAAAAGAAAAACTTGCTTTTAAAGTTAGAATATGCTAACCTATGCACAGAAGCATTCGCTCAGGGAGGGATTTTTGTGAATATTCACCAATCCGCCGAGGACTATTTGGAGGCGATCTTAAAACTTCGGGAGACTTATGGCATGGTGCGCTCCATTGATGTTGTCCGGGAACTGGGTTTTTCCAAGCCGAGTGTCAGTGCAGCCATGAAAAATCTGCGGGAGAACGGATACATTCAGATGGATGATGACGGTTATCTCACACTTCTGCCTCCCGGCGAGGAAATTGCCCGGCGCATCTACGCCAGGCATAAGCTGCTGACACAGATTTTTATTCAGCTGGGCGTCTCTCCGGAGGCAGCGGCGGCAGACGCCTGCAAGGTAGAACACGATCTGAGCGATGAGACCTTTGAAATAATCAAGGCACATGCCGCGGGCGGAACGAACAGCATGAGCTGTGATCGCTGTCCTTTGAAATCAACCTGACCAGCGCAAAGCAAAACTGTCCCCGATCATAATGACGGTATGCCCTTTCGTCCGTTCTATCCCCGGCCTCCTCCACCGGCAGGATATCCGCCTAGCATTCGTCTATTCCCATTTGGCCGGCAACGCGCTCACTGCCTCCAGTGAGCATGACGGGCCGCCGGATGCCCAAATCACGCGGCCTTCGGATCACAGCTTCCGCCTGCCCAGCTCCCTGCAGGCCTCCTCGCCCTCTGTGTCCGGCGCCTCGTTGGCCATCAGGCCGTTTTCGTCCAGGAGGCTGGCCCCAGCGCGGCCGCGACAGCCCCGCATCCACCGGCCGTCACCCCAGCCACAGGGCCGCGAACAGAGCGATCCGTTTGCCGCTGAGGACCCCTTTCTGAGCGGCAAACACCGGCTCAAGCTTCATTTCCTCCAGCACCCCGCTGCCTATGGCGGGGCAGCCCGCGGTTAGTTCTTGCTAATCGCGCCCGACAACACATTCTTTTGCAAAAGTTATTCAAGCTACCGATTTTTCCAGCATATGCCTGCGTGTCATCTGTCAAATGTCATGGCCATCAAAAAAGCCGCTATACTCAACGCCTTCGCTCTCTCTTCCTGCGGTTATATGCCAGATACGAGTATCCGTCAACCTGCTTTTGAGGGATAAAAAAGAATCTCCGCCAACTACAACAGCCTGTATTTGCGGCGTACCGCTAAAAGGTTTTCCAAGGTATTCCATGCTATCGGATACCATATCTGATAATTGCTGATAGGCAGACGGTGTATCTATCAAAAACTGCAGGGATTGATAATCAGACCATCCATGCCTCGTTGATTGAAATAGGCCTCGGCTGCGCACCTTAGCTTCTCCAACAAGAATCATATTTCCGCGTACAGCAACAATATCAGGGCCTTTGCGATATTCTCCCATTTTAAACCAATAGCGGCCCTGTTGGTTCCCGCTCAAAGCAAGAACTGTGAAACCATGAGTTTGCAAAAACGGACCAAAATCGGCTAACAAGTCATCCTCTCTATACAGATCCGCACTCATGCAAAATAGACCAGGCCTTCCTTGAAAATGATAAGATCGGCAGTGAAGGAGTATACTCGCAAGAAGTTTTTCATTACTTGCGCACACCCTTCCGTTAAGTACATAGTATATTCTGGTATATTCCTGATCTGTTTCAAATCGCTATTCTGCAGCGGACAACCACGCCAAACTTTACTATGATAGCAAGAAAAATCCTCAAAACTCAACATAGATAAATCAATAATCATATTTGCGTCACGTTCATAAGGAGTTGCTCCCAATCTGCAAAACATGTAGTCAAAAGCTAACGGCTGTCCTAGATATGGATCAGCGCCTTTCTCCTTAATTCGCTTATTGAGACTGGCTCTGAGCTGTTCCGCTGTTTTCCCCCGTTCATCAACGATTGGAGTAAAAATTAAATTACGCGTCCGCTTTACTATGCGCTCGGGAATATTGTTCGGAATTGATATGCCTTTTCTTTTTAGCCAATTTACGATATCTCCCCAAGACAAGAAATCACCATTTACCATATTTTTTGTTAATCTCGCAAAATCACTAATTTGGGGAATCGGTGAATACGCTCTTCTCCTCATATCATCCCGGAGGTTAACAATCAAGCGTTCCTGGAGCAGCAGGGAAACCGGTGTTCCGTTAATTGCAGCGTCCAGCGCTTTATTTAAAAAAGACATGGTTTTGACAATTGGCTGAGAATCATGCTCAGGCAAATCAGAAAAAGCAGAGTCGATATTTAATATCTTCTTGTCGTCCGATTCCCACTCCGCAATATAAAACGGCGTTTGATGAATTTCCATTACCCGATCATATGCGTAAAAGAAAGCTGAGTCCAGCTTGCTGGGAAAGCTCGGATGGTTAGATAAATCAAACGGCAAAACGTATGCCCCGGGGACACCAATCTGTGCGCATCCCACAAGATTATTGAACCGCTGCAGCCAGTGATCTCGGGCGGGAACGTGATTTGTAACCTCAAAGGCAAAAATAGGAAAAACAGGACGAACCTCATTGTCATAGCAAATTACCACATCAGGCTTTGCGAAAAACAACAATCTTCGAAGCGCATCTGGCAGCTCCGCAAAACAAACATTGTTATTGTCGGGAAGATTTCGAATTTCGCATGTTGCACTTCCTCTGCGGGACATCTCCTCAATCTTTGAATAGTGTTCTACGTACTCAGCAAATCGTCTGGCCTTATGATGAAATATTATGAAATGATTCATAGCCTTCGCTCCTTCTCCAGTACCGCAACACCATCATATTGAATAATATCTGACGTCCTATGCCGGGTAATTTTCAGGGCATTTTTTACAATTTCATAGTGAAAGACCTTTTCCCGCAGCAGGCCATAGCTTGTTAATAACTCTACAAGAATCGCAAATGTATCAATGGGAACTCCTGTTATCTTATTTGTCCCAGCGACAAGTACGAATTTACCCCCACCTTTGAGGGTATCAGAAATACGATGCAGGGCTTCTTCCATTTCGCTAAAATACTTATAAACAATAAAGCTCCTTTTGGGTTCATTGTCATATATCATCTTTAGCGTCTTATTCAATTTCCTTCCTAATACTGAATCCTCCTCAAATTGATGCAAAACCATATAATCTTTTGAGTAAACACGTTCAGTCCCAATAAATCTTTGTTGATATGCTATACTATCCTTTGGATGGATAAGTGAGAGCAAAAAGCTTTCGTACCGATTATTCATTGCATAATTCATTGCGTTAATATAGGGGGGAGAAGTTACCACTAAGTCAACGCTCTCCGGATTCACATATTTCCCAATATTGAGAACGCTCTCATTAATAATCGCCGGCCTGGGCAGATCCGCTGAACACACACTCTCGGTGGCCATAATATCACGATATTTAACCAGGGCTTTTCCCATCAGCTCAAATGGACAAGGCACGCCTTTCAGCACTTTTCGCTGGTCTCGCTTGACCTTAATCTGTCCCTCGTCTAAATAACTGCACGGTTTAATAATTGTAGATAACACTGATAAGTAATAATCAAATAACGAACCGTCAAAGTTATGATTGATATAATCGTGAATAGTTTCTATTCCCAACAGCGCATCTTCGCTAAACCAAAACAAATCGTTTTCAAAAAACAGTTCCCGAACGGTCTTTTTATTCTCTTTTTTAGACAAAAATTGCAGGAATTCATCGGTGGAACGAGATATTTTTTCAACATCATAACTGCCGGATTTTGCGCGGGCAAGCAAACAAGCATATGGTGAAATGTCCATGCCGATACTTTCCCGGCCCTTTATTCTCGCTTCCGCTGTAGTTGTTCCGCAGCCATTAAACGGATCTAAAACAACATCCCCCAGAGCGCTGTACCGTTCAATCGCCCACGCAGGCAAATCAGGTATAAACTTTGCGGGATATTTCCCAAATCCATGAATTTTATAGTATTGTCCGCTGCTTTTAATAGAGATTATAGATTGATCCGCTGGTTCTGTTGTGGACAAATCTACTGTTTTACATACAGATTTTGGCTTGGCGATAACAGCCTTATCAATTGTAACCACTGTTTTTGGTTTAATGGGCTCAAAAACCAGAATGTGCTGCATCTTTTTTTCTGCATTGTCATACTTTTTCTCTCGAAAGCTCCGTGTAATGCTCTTCATTGTATATTTAGAGCTCTCAACAAAAGCAAAATTTGACTTCTCTCCAATTTTCCTAAAGCAGCTTTCCATGTCAACAAATTCTCCAGAAATAATGGAATCTCCCACAAAGAAATATGCGAGTTTGTTGGGCTTCAACATTCTGGAAATATTTTTCATCGCTGGAATCATTCTATCTTCAAAAGTAGAAATCGGCGCCTTTTTGCTGGAATGCTCATGGCGTGATCCAATTTCAGTTTCCTGCACCTGCTTCACATCATAGCCCAGCCAGATCATGCGCCACTTGTGATATAAATAGTAGTCATACGAATTTGCGTAAGGGGGAGATGTAATAACAACATCCACACTGCTGTCGGCAACTGTATCGCTCGAAATACTCTCAGTACTTCCTAATATTACGGTGGGAATATTTTTATTAACTGTTCTCATCGCTGAAATCAAAACAATTTTTTCATATTCTTGTTTTAACTTTCTTACAAATGCGGCAATGACAGCACCCTCCGTCAGGTTCTTTTCAATCGCTGCATATCTTGTGTTGCTTTCCTGGTTGCTTACCTTTACAATGATACTGCTAAAAATGCAGAGCAAAAACACTTGCAAATTACCGCTCGAATTATCAAGTATAAATTGTTTCAACCATGATAATTCAGTAATTACATTTTTTTGGAACCAGTGCTCCAGATTTTGAACAGCAGGAATCCAAGCTGCTTTAATTTCTGTAAGATCCATTTTACTTAATCTGTTAGCAATGGCCAAAATCTGTTCCTGCTCGCAAACAGTCAGCGCAGTCGTTTTAGCCCGCGAAATAAGTGCCGCAACTGGATTAGAGTCAATGCCTATGCTCTTCCGCCCCGCTATGCAGGCTTCAAGCAACGTAGTGCCACTCCCGCAGAAAGGGTCCAGCACAATATTCCGCTCCTTTGTGCATTCACGGATAATCTCTCTTGGCAGTTCCGGTATAAACTTAGCTGGGTATGGATGTATTCCATGGGTGAATGCCCCAGAGTCCGTACTTCCTACATCGGTATATGTTGTCAATTTCTCTATCAACTTCATTTAATCACCTTATGGGAAAAATCCTTTTAATCTTTGTACAAATACTTAGCTCAAGTTGTTTCAATTGGTTTTAGGCACCATAAATAACATAATTTCTATCTATAATAATACCTGGATATTATATATCATTTTGTTTAGCGGTTCAAGTAATTTTCTCAAATATGAAAAGTACGCTTTCCTGTTCCGATAAGGTACAATAAGATGCGCAAATTAAAAAGAGACATGGTCCATGGTATTCGCCGCCTGCCGCTGTGCCTGGGCAGTAACGTGGGCGCAGGCATCCAGAGTAACTCCGGCACTGTAGTGGCCCAGCCGAACCGTTCTTGCGCCGGCGGCCCGGATATGATATCATACATGGGGTTGACCATCCGCGCGGCATTTAAAACTGCCGCCTAGGATTTCAAGTTAAAAAAAGAGCAGCATAGAGAATACGGAGCTAATACGCGGAATGACAGGACGGGAACAAAGCGGCTGATTTGGAGGACAGCAGCATCGATGACCTGTATCTCAGCAGGGACGAGGGCGCCATCCCCCAGCCGTCAAAAAATATGGAAGCCGCCTGCGGGCGTTGTCCCTGGGCGTCGTGACCGACCGCTTCACCGCAGAGGAATGTGAAAACGACACCTGCATGAGGCTTGCGCTCCATCCCGCTTTTGATTCGGTGTTTGGCGCTTTGGGTCAGACCCCGGTTAAAAGAATATCTTAACACGGATCAAAGGAGGTCCACACCATGAAAAGCAGAAACCTTCCCCGCGTTTTCGCCCTGGCGGTGGCTTTGACCCTGTGCTGCGGCGCGATCCCAACCGCCTTTGCCGCCCAGGACGGCACGGGGGAGCCCCTGCCGGACAGCGTGCTCTATTACGGCAGGGTTGAGGCCATCTCCCACAATGAGGACGGGGAGATGACCGCCCTGCATATGTCCTCTGACCGATACGGTGAATATGTTATGCGCGTATCTGACGACACCGTATGGATCGACAGCGGGAACCGTGCCGCCAGCGATCCCGCCGACTTGAAAGAGGGCGAGGGGCTCTATGTGTTCCACAGCCCCGTCTCCACCCGGTCCATGCCGCCTCAGTCCGCCGCCTTTGCCATTGTGCGCAACGTACCCCAGGACGCCTCCTGCGCTCACTATCACAAGGTGGAGGCCGTAGAGGAAAAGGACGGGGCTCTCTGCATTACAACGGACAGCGGCGGGCTGTTCCTGCTGGCCGATCAGGAAACGTCCCTCTCCTCCTATGCGGGGTCCGCCCCCGCCGGATTGGGTGACGTGGAAGCCGGTTCCCATATTATGGCCTGGTACGGCCCCGTGGCTCTATCCTATCCCGGACAGGCCCACGCCGGCCACATCATGGTGCTGAACCGGGCCCAGGAGTCCCTGAGCCGTTCCGCCCTGGCGGTCCTGCTCCACACCGCCCAGGGCAGCCCGGTGGTCAACTATGCCATGGATTTTGAGGATGTGGCTCAGGATGCCCCCTATGCCGAGGCGGTCCGCTGGGCCGCAAGCCAGCGGCTGATGTCCGGCTACGGCGGCGGCAGGTTTGGCCCCGAGGACCCCGTGACCAGGGAGCAGCTGGCCGTTATCCTCTGGCGGCAGGCGGGCAGTCCCATGCTGATGGACTATCCCGGCCTGACCAAGTACAATGATGCCGGCGACATCTCCCGCTTTGCCCAGCCGGCACTGGCTTGGGCCCATCAGAAGGGCCTGGTGCCCGCCGAGGGGCGGTTGGGTCCCAAAGACGCCGTGACCCCGGCGGAAGCGGAGCAGATGATGCAGTCGTTCAACAAATAAGGGGAAGCCCAAAATACGGGCAGATATCGCCGCCGCGCTGAAATTTTTCTGTATCGACGGCCGCTTCGATGTGATTTGCAGCGGGTCCGCTTCCCAAGCGGCCCCGTCCCACCGAATGCGGCTCTGCGGCATAGTATACCAGATCCCGCCCTGTCGAGGAGGAACCGGGCGTAGTTATCCCCCGCCCCTCCAGCGGCACGCAAAAAGTCCGTGAAATGACTCATTTCACGGACTTTTTGTATTGTGCCGGCCTGGACGGCCGGGCCGGAGGGATCGGCCCTGCGCATCCCTGCCAAGGGGGAAGCTCTGTCACTCGGACTTCGATTCCGCCTCGGCGTGCTTTTTGTTGACCACCATGGTGATAAAGTACACCGGGACGCCGATGGCGCAGAGGACAACGGAGAGGATGATCCGTTCCACGGGAACCTGACACGCAAAGATGATGCACAGCGCGATTGCAATGACCAGGGTGACGGGATAGCCGATCATCTTGAAGGGGCGGTCCAGGTCAGCCCGCTTCTTGCGCAGGACGGCCAGGGAGAGCGCCACAAAGACATCCATAATGCGCGCGATAAACACGCACATGCCCAGCAGGGTGGTGAAGTTCCCCAGCCACAGCAGGACGATCGCGAACACGGCATAACAGCTGATGGCCACGTAAGGGGTGGAGGTTTTGGGGTGGACCTTTGCCAGCGGGTAGGGGTAGGAGCCGTCCCGCGCCAGCGAGAAGGCCACGCGGGGGGTGGTCAGGAGCATACCGTTGAGGGAGGCGAGGATGGACGCCAGCGCGCAGATGGCGAGGATGGCGCCTCCGGCGTTGCCGAAGATTGCGGACGCGGCCATTGCGACGGCCTTGTCGCTGTTTGCCAGCCCTTCAACGCCCAGGGTGCGGATGCACACCACCGTCAAGAGCATGTAGATGACGATGATGCAGGAAATGCCGAGAAGGATGGCCCTGGGCAGGGTTTTCTTGGCGTCCTTGATCTCCTCGCTCATGTAGCACAGCTGGTTGTAGCCGCCAAAGGCGAAAAACGCGGGGACCGCCGCGGCAATCGCCCCCTTCCAGCCGACGGTGGAGGACACCACGGGCTGGAAATCGAAGCCGCCCTTGAAGATGAACAGGCCGCCGAAGATCACAACGGCGAGGCCGAGGATTTTTGCGACCGTCAGCCCGGACGTGACTGCCGAGCCCTGCTTTACGCCGTAGATGTTAAAGATGGCGGCGCACAAAATCACAACCGTGCCGATGATTTTGCACACAACCGGCGAAAGGGAAAAGAAGAACGTGAGGTAGTTTGTCACCGCCAGGGCATACAGGGCCATAACGGCCACCTCATTGACCATTTTCCCCCAGCCGTAGAAATAGGCGAATTTCGTGCCGAAGGCTTCTCTCAGGTAATTATACGCGCCGCCTGCCTGGGGCATGGCGGGGGCGAGCTCGATATAGACAAGGGACATCAAAAATACGCAGATGCCCGCCAGAATCCACGCCAGGAAAATGGTGCCGCTGCCCTGCGCCGCCGCCATGATTTCACCGGGAACGGTGAAAATGCCGGAACCGATCACGCTTGTAATCATAATCATGACGCATGGGAACAAGGTCAGCGTGCGTTTCAGGCCATTATTTTCACTCACAGGAATATCCTCCTTCCATTTTAACGGATCGTTTCGCCGGTGGCCGTAGCGATGGCGTACTCCGACAGATCCTGCCCAAAGCCGGGCAGGTCGGGGATCTCAAAGCAGCCGTCCTTGGGCTGGTAGTCGTATTTGCCCAGATTTCGGATGCCGGGCAGGGTGTTCCCACAGTGGTGCTCATGGATGACAAAGTTGGGGAGGGCCGCCTCAAACTGCAGGGAAACAGCCACGGAAATCGGGCTGGAGCAGACGTGGGTCTGGATCCCGATATCATACAGGTGGGCAAAGTCACAGATCTTCTTGCACTCGGTGATTCCGCCGCAGTTGCCGATATCGGGCTGCGCAATGGAGATGCAGCCGGATTCGATCAGGGGGCGGAAACCCCAGCGGGTAAAGGTGCGCTCACCGGTGGCCAGCGGGATGGAGGTATTGGCGGCAATCTTTTCAAACACCTTGTGGTTTGTGGGTGTGGCGGGCTCCTCCAGGAACATGGGGCGGTATTTTTCGGCCATCCTGGCAAACTGGATGGAGGACACCGCGTCGGTCATAGCGTGGTTTTCCAGCAGCACCTCGCCGTCCTTCCCCATAAGCTCACGGACCATCGCGATGCGTTCCTCGGCGGTATTCATGATCTCCGCGCTCAGATGGCCGGTAGTATCCAGGTAATTGACGTTGGGGCCGGCTTTACGCTGCTCAAAGAAGTTGACCTTAACCGCAGTATAGCCCTGGTCGATGGCCGCTTTACACGCGTCCTCGTACTTTTTCAAAGCGCCGCTGCGGTCATAGGCCTCAATCCCCCAGCCAAATTGCAGTTGGCTCGCGTATGTCCAAAGCCTGTCCCGCTGCTTGCCGCCCAGCAGCTCATATACCGGCGCATCATAATATTTTCCCTTGATGTCCCACAGCGCGGTGTCAATCGCGCTGATGGCGGCCATGATGATAGGGCCGTTCCCCTGCGCCCAGAACGTGTCCTTATACAGCTTCTCCCAGATGACCTCGTGGTGGAGCGGGTTCATCCCAATGATGACCCGCGCGTAATCCTTCAGCAGCTCATACGCGGCCGTCGCTCCCGACACAATGGCGACGCCCGCCTCGCCGATGCCGTAGATCCCCTGGTCGGTATTGACGCGGCAGATAATTGGCCGCACCGGGCCGGCCCCCTCGGTTTTCAGCTTCATAAGGTCAACGCTTACGATTTTCATGTCTCACCATCTCCTTCTCGTATTATGTAATACGTATTACATAATACGAGAATAACATATTCCATTGGATTCGTCAATTCACAGCATGGAGAAAAAAACCGCAAACTTTTGTGCATTTTATACAATCAGCTGTCTTGTCCAGCGCGCACAGTCATGCACAACCGGCAGCAGGAAAGCCGCCTATACGTTTCAAGTAAGGTTCCGGCTATTCAGGCTCACTGCATCCCTGTCACCCCCGCAAAATATGAATGAATAAACATTGTGTTTTTCCCGAAGCTCTGATAAAATAATATATAAATTCTGCGGTAACCACCCGCCAACCGCACATTCGTGGCGCGGAAGAAATAGGAAGGTGATCGGTTATGGAAATCATTAAACGGGACAATGTCGCGGACGCGATTTATGACACCCTTTATCAAAAAATCGCCAGCGGCGAGTGGCCGGAAGGGAGCAAAATCCCCAATGAGTATGTTCTGTGTGAGGAGCTTGGAGTCAGCAGGATTTCTGTAAGGAGTGCGGTCCAGAGGTTTGTGGCCCTGGGAATGCTTGAAGTAAAGCGGGGAGACGGAACCTATGTCAAGAACTTTTCCCTTCAGGAGTATCTCCAGCAGGCCGTCCCCTTCATTATCCGAAGCGAAGACCGCCGGGATATGACCGAATTCCGTGAAGCGTTGGAATCCAAGGCGGTCCGCATGGCCGTTGAGCTTCATAACGAGGATGAGATTGAAGAATTGATCCGCCTGTTCCATATTAGCAACGACGCGTTCAAGCGTCGTGACCTGGACTCCTATGTCGCGCTTGACATGGATTTTCACAGGTATCTTTGCACCATGTCCCATAACAAGATCCTTGTAACCATGTGGGACGCGTTTGTCCGGCCTCTTACGGAGACCGTCAGATACACGGCGTCAAATATTATCACATCTGGCGTGGACGTTGAGGACAACCACCTGCTGATTGCGTTGGCTATCCGGGAACGCAACGTTGAAAAGGCGCTGGAAAACCTTCATATCGTCCTCGATGGGATACTGTCCCCCCGTTCAGGGGACAAGGCTTCGGTTCTGCCATAACACAATTTTTTGGCTTTGCCCAATGCCCAGTCCGTCCGGCCCATGAATGAAACAAAAGCGGGAGGCACATTAAGTGCTTCCCGCTCTTTTCCGGCAAAATTTCTCCCGAAACACCACTTTGCAGCCGTGTGCAAGCCTGGAGGTAATAGCTGCGCGTCCGTGGCGGACAGGAATCCGGGACTCGGGCCGGAACAGAAAATGTAGCCGCTATTGTGGCCATCGCCTGCGCACTTCGGGAAGCCGGCGGAGAGAGCCTGCCGCATCGACTGGGGGGATATGTATTTCCACTGGCTCAGCCTGTGATTCCGTCAATGCCCGGGTGTCACATGTAGTTCAGGCTATCGGTATTCCAGAAGAATATGCGCAGGGGACTATCCGCATTTCCTTTGGCGCAGATAATGCAGAATCTGATGCAGCCTCTGTGGCCGCCCCGTGACAGCCGTTTCCACCGCCCCTTGGCGTGGAATTGCCCTGGCCGCCATTGCCGTGGTGTCCGTTCCCCCAGCCGCCGGATGTCGGGAGGTCGCTGCCGCTGCCGGCGGACAGGCGGCTGATGAGATCCCGGATCTCCCGCATGGTCATGCCCCGCACGGCCTCCGGGGTGATGTCCGGGTCAAGGCGCTGCAATTCCAGAAAGGCCCTGTATTTTCCGCAGGAGAGCCCCGCCTCGTGGGCGGCGGCGGCCTCCTCGGGCCGGGCGGAATAGCAGTCGATGTTGCTCCGGCCCGCCGTACATCTCTCCACCCCTGAGAGGAGCTTGGCGGACTGCTGTCCGTCCGGGCCCACCACCGTGATGGACATCTCTTCTCCGCAGGACAGCAGCGCCGCGACGCTGTCATGGCGCAGCACCTGCTCCACCGCTTGGGCATAATCCTTGTATTTCACATCCAGCTCCCGGGAGAGCACCCGCCCGTCCTCGTTGAAGCCGGTGACGGCAATCACTCGGTCAAATCGGTTGACGCTCAATTCGATGGAGGGGTTGATATCCATGCTGATCTCCGCCGTGGGAGTGAAATAGAGCCAGCGGCCCCCCAGCAGCAGGAACAGCAGGCAGGCGCAGGCTGCAGCGCAGGCGGGATATCCGCGCCGGGCAGCGGGAGCCTTGGCATAGCTGCGGGTCTCCCTGGCGAGAAACGCCCTGGTGCGCTCCTTCAGATCCTCCTCCGCCCGGATGGGGCCAAAGAGCTCCTTGAACGCGTTATTCATAGTCATAGCCACCTCCCAGCTTTTCCCGCAGCAGCTGTTTGGAACGGGTGAGGAGCGTATACACCGTATTCACGTTCTTCCCCAGAATCCGGCTGATTTCCGGGGCGGTGTACTCCTCAAAGTAGTGGAGGTATACCACATCCCGGTACTTCTGCGGCAGGGCGAATACGGCCTCCCAGACATCCCCGTGATCCGGGGGCGGCTGGGCCGGGCGCTCCGCCGCCTCGTCCAGCGGAACCGTGCGGCTGCGAAAAAAGCTCTTCAGCAGATCCTTGCAGGCGTTGATGGTAACCCGGATAAACCACGCCTTTTCATGCTCGTCGCTTTCAAAGGAAACGGAGCTAAGGACATACTTCAAAAACACGGTTTGAAATATGTCCTCGGTGTCGGCTTCATTTTTCAAATGTACCGCGCAGAGCCGCCGGACGGTATCGGAATACCGCTCGATGGCCCTGACCGCCTCCGCTTCGCTCCGCATAGCAGCGCCCCTGCCGTTTATCTGTTCCGTCCGCCCCGGAAGCCGTTCCCCCGGCCGCCCTGGGCGCCGCGCCCGCAGCCGCAGCCCCGGCCGGATTGGTAGTAATCACAGACGCTGTCGCCGTCCGCGTCCACAAAATTGCCGCCGGCCCCGCCGCACCAGTGATGGGTACCGCAGTTGTCGCAGACGCCGTCATGATCCTCGTCCGCGAAAGCCGACCCGTTCCCGGCCGGGCAGTTTCCGTGCTCCGCGCCGCAGATGTCACAGACGCCGTCCCCGTCCGCGTCTATATAGGCGCACCGGCTGCCGGCGTTGTCGCAAACGCCGTCGCCGTCCGCGTCCACAAAATAGCGCCCGCCCCTGGGGCCCGCCGCGAAAGCGGTGGCCGCGCACAGGAATACCGCCAGCACCGCCGTCAAAGCTCCTGTAAGCACTCTTTTCATACTCATCGTCCTCCGTTTTGTTTGGTAGCCATCTCTGACTTCACCTATAATACGATTGGCCGGGAAGAAACCATTCAAAGAATCAACAATTTTTTGGGCCGGATTCGATTTTCTGAATTTTATTCGCTTTGTCACATGGCCTGGAGCCGGGATTGGACATTCTACCCCTATCAATCCGGTATTGATGCCGCCGCAGCAGGGCAAGTATACCACACCAGAGACATCACTCA
The DNA here is from genome assembly GCA_910584835.1 of uncultured Oscillospiraceae bacterium. GTDB lineage: Bacteria > Bacillota > Clostridia > Oscillospirales > Oscillospiraceae > Enterenecus. The sequence continues at coordinate 18,118 of CAJUEG010000022.1, forward strand.
GAGGGCTGGGAAGAAAATGTTTTCGTTTACGCTGCCGGGGCTGCCGCAGACGTTCCGCCCTGTCCTATCTCCCCAGCCAGCCGGAAACCCTGGCGGGCCACAAACACGGCGATAATCTCGTTGATCACCGCGGCGGCGGCGATGGTACCCCGCACGATGTCCCCGTACTGGCTGTAGCTTCCGCTCAGCGCGGAGATGGCGATTCCCGTCAGCACCAGGGACACGCCGGAATGGGGCAGTATGACCATGCCCAGATATTTTTTCACCGCAGGGGCCGCGTGGGAGAGCTGGGCACCCAGGGCGGCACCGCCCATTTTCCCAACGGCCCGGGCAATGATGTAAACGGCGGTAAAGGCTCCCGCACCCAAAATGAGGTGATAATCCAGGGGCGCCCCCAGATTCAGGATAATCAGGGTGAAGCAGGCGTTGACGGTGGGGGTGCAGTATTTCATCACAGACTCCAGCTTTTCCTCGTCCAAAATATTGGCAAAGACCGCCGAGTACACCATGCCGCTGAGCATAAAGTTCAAAATCGGGATGGGCATCAGATATTGATTGGCCAGGGCGGTGAGCACCGCGGTGAGGAGCACCCCGGCCCACACCACGGCGGCATTCCCCTTGGGCGAGGACGCCTTTTTCATCACGGCGGCGGCAATGGTCCCCGTCAGCGCCCCGATCAGAATGGGGAACAGAACCACCAGGGGGATCAGATACCAGGGAAGGGCACCCCCCGCCGTTTGCCGCAGGACAATCCCCATCACAGACAGGAACACGCAGATGGCGATCACATCGTCAATGACGGCCAGAGGGATCAGGGTTTTGGTGACGGGGCCGGCCGTCTTATATTCCGTGACAATGGACAGCGCGGGGGCGGGGGCTGTGGCCAGGGCGATGCCGCCGAAAATCAGCCCCAGGAATACAGGAAGGCCCGTCCAGTAGAAGATGGCGGAAAAGGCGGCGCTCACCACCGCAAAGGTCATAAGGGACTGGGCCAGGGTGATGACCACAATCTGTTTCCCATAGGAGCGTATTTTCCGCCACACCATCTCGCTGCCCAGCATCAGGCCCATGCCGCACTCCAAAAAGGAGATCAGCGTGTGATAGGCCCGATGATCCAAAATCTCCTGGGTCAGAAGGTTCAGCGCGTGGGGGCCGAAGGCCATGCCCGCCATCAGAAAGCCTAAAACCGCCGGCATTTTCAGTTTGGACGCCAGCTTTCCCGCCAGCGCCGCCAGAACAATAACAGCCAGCAGTCTAAAAATCAGTTCCATCCTGTGTCTGACCTACCTTTCCAAAATACCGTTCAGGAAGATGTCCAAAATCTGGCGGTTCTTTTCCTCCATCTGCCGGATGCCCGCCAGATCCATTTCCACGCCGTGATCCTGAAGATTTATGAAATTGATAAACTGGATGAGGAGTTTGGCTGTATTTTCCCGATCCAAATGACCGCGCAGGGGAATCCGGGAGAACAGCCCCTCCAATATCTCCAGGTTCACCTGCTCCATGGGACGCCGCCGCTCCATGATGTCGGCTTTTAAATGCTCCGGCGGCATGAAAATAGACTCCATGAAAATCCGCTGATACAGGGGATTCTCACGGAAAAACCGCATTCTCACCCCGAAATAGTCTGTCAGGCATTCTCCTGTGCCCACGGCGCCGCCGTCCGGGTGAAAGTGATCCTGTATATAGGCTTTCAGCGATTGAAAGCACTCCTCCACACAGGCCAGGAACAACTCGTCCTTTGAGGCGAAATAGTGATAGATGATCCCCTTTGAAACGCCCTGCTCGGGATCAAATACGTTGTTGATCGAGGCGGCTCGGTAGCCCCGTGCAGAAAACTCCGCCAGAGCGCAATCCATGATCCGCCGCCTTGTCTGCCGCGCTTTTTCCTCCCGTTTCATCAAACCCCTCCAGATAATATAATTGACTTCCTGGTCAACTATATACTTTGTTGACCAGGAAGTCAATGAAATATTTGTAAACAAAATCTCGCAGGCATTTCCCGCACTCCAATTGCATCAACAGCTCTTTTGGTGAATCTAATTGATTTCCTGCACGCGCCGGCGCAGCCATCCCCAACCCTTGACCAGCTGCCCTACCACCAGGGCGGAAAGAACCGTACCAATCCCCACACCGTTTAGACGTTTAAAAGCCCACCACGCAGCCGCTGCGGCGATCGCTGTGAGACTGCTGTCGAAGCAGACTTTTACATTGCCGAATTCCCTGCCGATCCGCTGGGACAGTGCCCGCACAAAGGCTTCTCCGGGAAGCATAATGATATCCGCTAAAACTTCCAGATAGATACCCAGGGACATCACAACGCAGCCAACCGCCAGATAGACTGCCGAGGCCATCCATGGGCCGCCATATTGGGAGGGAATCAGCGACAGCGCACCGTCTACACACAGGCTGAACAGGACGGTAACCGGGACCTGAAGTGCCTGTGCCACGCCGAACCGGCCGATGAGCAGACTTTCACACAGTAGAAAGAACAGGTTAAAAGTGAGGGTATATACGCCCATTGAAACAGGCGTAATTAAACTGAGTACAAAAGGGATGCTGGAGATGGGGGATGTGCCCAGACCCGCCCGGGTGATAAAGGCAATGCCCACGGCGCAGACCAGTACGCCTGTGGTGAAGATGGTGAAACGTCGGAAGGTCTCAGTTCTAGTCATAGGCGCCACCCCTTGATAAATAAAAATGGTGTCCATCTAATCAGATGAACACCAGCCCGTGCGCGAAGCACTCCGTTTCAGCCTTTCATTGTCCGGGGAATACTGTGATAACTGTATTTTAGCACAAGGTCTTCTGAATTGCAACAGGGAAATAAAATATTTTTCTGGCCTAATATTTTTTCTTTTGCTCTCAGGAGTCTATGGCGCGCAAATCAGGTCCAAGGTCCCGAATGGTTCACAACCAAGGTTTTACCACATGTGAGATACAAAAGTGAAAAAATTTGCTATTCTCTATCCGGCTGACTGCCGGACGGGTTGGACTCTATGTGGCGGTCAATTCTACTTTAAAGCTGGGCACTTGCGTATCACTTTTTGCACGAATCATTGATGCCGCCCAGCCGCACCACCCCCTGGGGGGACAGCCTGGCGGCATTATTTTTCCTAATTTTTTGTTTGGATGGCAAACTTTTTGTGTAGACTGCACAAAAACGAAGGTCCTATTTTGGCGGTCCGATACGGTTTTCTTCCTTGAAATCCCGGGGCAAATGGGCTATACTCAATATATAAAATAATTTTTTATAGCTCAAAAAAAGTAAGGAGGAGTTCCTATGCAGCAGCCCGGCCCTGACCCAGAAGCTCCGGCCTCCATTTTCTCCCTGGACGGTGTGCCCTCCCCCAGCCAGCTCATCCCCCTGGGCCTCCAGCACGTGGTGGCCGCCGTCGTGGGCATCATCACCCCCGCCATCATGGTGTCCAACACCTGCGCCCTGTCCGACGCCGACCGCACCCTGCTCATCCAGGTGTCCCTCATCGTCACCGCCCTGGCCACCCTGCTCCAGCTGTACACCATCAAGCACCGCATCGGCTCCGGCCTGCCGGTGGTCATGGGCGTCAGCTTCGCCTATGTGCCCACCCTGCTGGCCATCGGCGGGCAGTTCGACCTGCCCACCATTTTGGGCGCGGAGATCGTGGGCGGCTGCATAGCCATCCTGTTCGGCATTTTCGTCAAGCAGATCAGGAAGCTGTTCCCGCCCCTCATCACCGGCACCGTCATCTTTACCATCGGCCTGTCCCTGTATCCCACGGCGGTGCGCTACATGGCGGGCGGCGCAGGCAGCGAGGGCTTCGGCGGGCTGAAGAACTGGTCCGTAGCCCTGGTCACCTTGGCGGTGGTGGTGCTCCTCCAGAACTTCGGCAAGGGGATTTTGAAGCTGGGCGCCATCCTGTGGGGCATGATCGCGGGCTATGTGATGGCCCTGTGCCTGGGGATGGTGGATTTCTCCGCCGTGGCCCCCGCGGGCTGGTTCCAGCTGGCCGCCCCTCTCCACTTCGGCGTCAAGTTTGAGGTCAGCGCCTGCGTCTCCCTGGCGGTGGTGTACGTTATCAATGCGGTGCAGACCATCGGCGACCTGTCCTCCACCACCATGGGCGGCATGGAACGCATGCCCACGGACAGGGAGCTGTCCGGCGGCATCGTGGCCCAAGGTCTGGTGAGCATCCTCGGCGCCCTGTTCGGCGGCCTGCCCGCCGCCACCTACAGCCAGAATGTGGGCATCGTCACCGTGAACAAGGTCATCAACAAAGCCGTTTTCGCCTTTGCATCCCTGATTTTGCTGATTGCCGGGCTGGTGCCCAAGCTGTCCGCCATCCTCACTACCATTCCCCAGGCGGTGATCGGCGGGGCCACCATCTCCGTCTTCGCCACCATCACCATGACCGGCATCCGCATGATTACCTCGGATGGCTTCTCCATGCGCTCCAGCGTGGTGGTGGGGCTGTCCGTGGCCCTGGGGGTAGGCATCACCCAAGTCGCCGGCGCACTTCAGGGCCCCGGCTTCCCCGCCTGGGTACATACCGTGTTTGGCTCCTCCCCCATCGTGGTTACCGCCATCATGGCCATCCTGCTCAACCTGCTCCTGCCCAAAAATCAGCCTGTCAAATCCGGCGAATAGCGAAAAACCGGGCCAGTTATCATGACCGGCCCGGCATCTGCCCTATTTTGGTTCGTTTTTGGCCTCCTCCATGTAGCTGTACAGGGTATACTTGGAGATGCCGAAGTACTTGCACACACGCCCCCCGGACTTGGTGATGAGGAAAGCCCCCGTGTCGTTGAGAAATCCGATGGCCTTCACCTTTTCCTCCTTTGTCATGAGGGCTGCCGGCTTGCCCACCCGCTTTACACTCTGCTCAATGAGCTCATCCAGCAGGTCGGACACATTCTGGGTGATGGGCTCCGGGGTCTCCTCCTGCCGCTCCGGGGCGGTGGCGGTGAACTGCCGCAGGGTCTCCTCCATGGCCAGCATCAGGGTGATGTCGTAGTTGATGGAGAAGATCCCGATGGGCGCTCTATCTTCGTCCCGAATGTAGACGGTGGTGGACTTCAACGTTTTGCCGTCGGCGGTTTTGGTCAGGTAGCTCAGCCGATCCTCCGGAATACCGCCGCTGTTCAGCGCCTCCAGCACCACGTGGGACGGGCCATCCCCCACCTTGCGGCCGGAAACATGGCCGTTCTCAATGGCCACGATGGAGCTGTCCGGGTCGTTGCTCTGGAGGTCGTGGATGACCACCTCGCAGTTGGGTCCAAACTGGGCGGACAGGGCCTTGGCCAGCCGAAACAGGAATTGAATCATAGACGTGTTCAACACAATTACCCCGCTTTGCAAAAAATTATGATATAGTATACCATAGAATTTTGTTGTTTGCAAGAAATATGATGTGGCCAAAAAAATATTTTGTTGATAATGTGGAGGAAGGATCATGCTGCTCATCGGAAACGGAAGGCTCATTACACGAAGCGAGACAAACCCCTACCTGGAAAACGGCGCGGTGGTGCTGGACGGCGATGCCGTCCAGGAAACCGGTACTCTGGAGGCCATGCGGGCCAAGTATCCCCAGGCGGAATTTGTGGACGCCCGGGGCGGGGTCATCATGCCCGGCCTCATCAACGTCCACACCCACATCTACTCCGGCCTGGCCCGGGGCCTGGCCATCGACGGCTACAACCCCACCGACTTCTTTGAGGTGCTGGACGGCCAGTGGTGGAACATCGACCGCCACCTCACCCTGGACGGCACAAGGGCCTGCGCCTACGCCACGGTGCTGGACTGCATCCGGGACGGCGTGACCACCATCTTCGACCACCACGCCTCCTTCGGCGAGATCCCCGGCTCCCTGTTCGCCATCAAGGACGTGTGCCAGGAGCTGGGTATGCGGGCCTGTTTGTGCTACGAGGTGTCCGAGCGGGACGGGACGGAGAAGTGCGCCCAGTCCATCCGGGAGAACGCGGAGTTCGCCCGCTGGGCCAAAAACGAGAACAGCGATATGATAAAGGCCATGTTCGGCGGCCACGCCCTGTTCACCATCTCCGACAAGACCTTTGAGGAGATGGTAAAGGCCAACGACGGCATAACCGGCTTCCACATCCACGTGGCCGAGGGCATGAACGACGTGTACGACTCCCTGAAAAATTATGGCTGCCGCCCCATTAACCGCCTGCTGTACAACGGTATCCTGGGGGAAAAAACCATGCTGGGCCACTGCATCCACGTCTCCCCGGCGGAGATGGACATCATCCAGGAGACGGGCACCATGGTGTGCCACAACCCGGAGTCCAACATGGGCAACGCGGTGGGCTGCTCCCCGGTGCTGAAGCTGTTTGAGAAGGGCGTCCTCATCGGCCTGGGCACCGACGCCTATACCCACGACATGCTGGAGTCTTTGAAGGTCCTGCTGCCCATGCAGCGGCACAACGCCTGCGACCCCAACGTGGGCTGGGGCGAGGCCATGGGGATGCTGTTCCGCAACAACCCCGCCATCTGCGCCCGGTATTTCCAGAAGCCTCTTGGCGTGCTGGAACCCGGCGCGGCGGCGGACGTGATCGTCATGGACTACAAGCCCTTCACCCCCTTCGGGGCGGACAACATCGACGGCCATATGCTCTTCGGCATGATGGGCAAAAACTGCCGCACCACTGTCATCAACGGAAAAGTGCTCTACAAAGACCGGGAGTTTGTGGGCATCGACGAGGACAGGATCAACGCCTGGACCCTGGAGCAGTCCAAGAAGCTGTGGGGCCAGCTGAACCACAGGACATATTAAAGGAGGAACATGAAAATGAGCGATATCATGCGGCCCATGCCCTTCGCCCAGCTGATGGACTGGGTGCTCACCGAGTACAAAAACCAAGGCAGCGTGTTCGGCGTGTCCAAGCTGGTGAAGCACGCCGGGGGCAAGGCCCTGCCCATCTTCGGGTCGAAGATCGAGTCCCCCTACGGCCCCGCCGCCGGGCCCCATACCCAGCTGGCCCAGAACATCATCGCCGCCTACGCCGCCGGGTCCCGGTTCTTCGAGCTGAAGACCGTCCAGATCATGGACGGGGAGGAGCTGTCCAAGTGCGTGAACAAGCCTTGCATCACCGCCGGGGACGAGTGCTACAACTGCGAGTGGTCCACCGAGCTCACCGTGCCCCAGGCCTACGCCGAGTACGTCAAGGCCTGGTGGGCCTGCAAGCTGCTGGCCCGTGAGCTGGGGCTGGGCGCCCCGGACGGCTTCGTGTTCAACATGTCCGTGGGCTACGACCTGGCGGGCATCCAAAGCGAGAAGATCGACAGATACATTGAGGGCATGAAGGACGCCTCCGGCAGCGAGGTGTGGAAGGAGTGCCTGAACTGGTCCCTGGCCAACCTGGGCCGGTTTGAGAAGGTGGACGAGGGCTATGTGAAGTCCGTCTCCCCCAGGGTGTCCGCCTCTATCACCGAGTCCACCCTCCACGGCTGCCCCCCCGACGAGATCGAGCGCATCGCCACCTACCTCATCACGGAGAAGGGGCTGAACACCTACGTCAAGTGCAACCCCACCCTGCTGGGCTACGACTTCGCCCGGAACACCCTGGACGGCCTGGGCTACGACTATATCGTGTTTGACGACCATCATTTCCTGGAGGACCTTCAGTGGAAGGACGCGGTGCCTATGTTCCGCCGGCTCCAGGAGCTGTGCCGGGAGCGGGGGCTGGAGTTCGGCGTGAAGATCACCAACACCTTCCCGGTGGACGTGGCGGCGGGCGAGCTGCCCAGCCAGGAGATGTATATGTCCGGCCGCTCCCTGTACCCCCTGTCCCTCTCCCTGGCGGGGATGCTCACCAAGGAGTTTGATGGCAAGCTGCGCATCTCCTACTCCGGCGGGGCGGACGCCGCCTCCATCCGCGGGCTGTTTGACGCGGGCATCTGGCCCATCACCATGGCCACCAACATTTTGAAGCCCGGCGGCTACCAGCGGCTGAGCCAGATCGGCGGCCTGCTGGCCGATATCTCCTGCCAGGCGTGGCAGGGGGTGGACCAGGCCAGGGTGGCGGCGCTGGTGGAGGCCATTCCGGCAGACGGCCACTGGACCAAGCCCGTCAAGCCCATCCCCAGCCGTAAGACGGACAAAAAGGTGCCCCTGGTGGACTGCTTCCAGGCTCCCTGCCGGGAGGGCTGCCCCATCCAGCAGGACATTCCCGCCTACCTGATGGCGGTGAACGCCGGGAAGTACGAGGAGGCCCTGGAGATCATCACCCGGCGCAACCCCCTGCCCTTCATCACCGGCACCATCTGCTCCCACCGCTGCCAGGACAAGTGCATGCGCAACGCCTACGACGAGAGCGTCTACATCCGGGCGCAGAAGCTGAAGGCGGCCCAGAGGGGCTTCGCCTCCCTGCTGCCCAAGCTGAAGCCGGGGGCTCCTGTGGGCGGGCGAAAGGTGGCCGTCGTGGGCGGCGGCCCCGCGGGCATGGCGGCGGCCTTCTTCCTGGGCCGGGCCAGGGTGGACGTCACCCTCTTCGAGGCCAGGGACGCCCTGGGCGGCATTGTCCGCCACGTGATCCCGGAGTTCCGCATCGGCCGCGAGGCCATCGGCAACGATGTGAAGCTGGTGGAGGCCATGGGGGTGAAGGTTCACCTCAACACCCGGATCAACGATATCAGAGCCCTGCTGAATGTGTACACCGACGTGATCGTGGCCACCGGGGCCTGGAACCACGGCTCCGCCGGGCTGGAGTACGGGGAGGAGCTGAACGTGATCGCCTTCCTGGAGGGGGCCAAGAAGGCCCCGGACACCCTGAAGCTGGGGGAGAACGTGGTGGTCATCGGCGGCGGCAACACCGCCATGGACGCCGCCCGGGCCGCCAAACGCATCCCCGGGGTGAAAAAGGTGTCCCTGGTGTACCGCCGCACCAAGCGCTATATGCCCGCCGACCAGGAGGAGCTGGAGCTTGCCGTTGCCGACGGCGTGGAGTTCCGGGAGCTGCTCTCACCCGAGGGCGTCAAGGACGGCACCCTCACCTGCCGGGTGATGGAACTGGGCGCCCCCGACGCTTCCGGGCGGCGCTCCCCGGTGGACACGGGCCGGACGGTGGAGGTGGCCGCCGACACGGTGATCGCCGCCGTGGGCGAGAAGGTGGACACCGCTTTGTACACTAACAACGGCCTGGCTGTGGACAGCCGGGGCAGGGCTGTGGTAAACTTAGAGACGATGGAGTCCAGCGTGAAGGGCGTTTACGTGGTGGGCGACGGCCAGAAGGGCCCCGGTACGGTGGTGGAGGCCATCGCGGGGGCTATGAAGGCGGCAAAAGCCATCCAGGACTTCGATACGGACATCTTTGCGGGCAAGAACGTCAACCCGGACTATGCCGCTCCCCTGGCCAAGCGGGGGGACGTGTGCACGGACTGCGCCTCCTGCGGGGAAATCCGCTGCCTGGGCTGCGCCACCGTGTGCGAGACCTGCACCGAGGTGTGCCCCAACCGGGCCAACGTGGCCGTCCGGGTGGAGGGCATGCGCCAGCGGCAGATCGTCCACGTGGACGGCATGTGCAACGAGTGCGGCAACTGCGCGGTGTTCTGCCCCTACGACAGCGCCCCCTACAAGGACAAGTTCACCCTGTACTGGAGCAGGGAGGACTTCGACCACAGCGGGAACCAGGGTTTCCTGCGGCTGAAGGGGTACAAGACCCTGGTGCGCTTCGCCGGCGAGGTGAGGGAATACGACGTGTCCGACCCCGGCTGCGGGCTGTACGACCCCCTGCGCCGCCTGATCTGCGCGGTGTACGAAAACTACAGCTATCTGCTGGGTTGATTTGACTGTTTGCCCGCCCTCCGGCCCGAAAACCGGAGGGCGGGCGGAACGCCATCATAGAAGGAGGACAAATCATGGGTGAACGCTACAGCTTTACCGTCAACGGCGTGGTCCGGGAGACGGAGGAGGACAAACCCCTGCTGCGCTATCTCCGGGACGACCTGCGCCTGACCTCCTGCAAGGACGGGTGCAGCGAGGGGGCCTGCGGCACCTGTACCATCCTTGTGGACGGGCGGACCATGCGCGCCTGCATCCTCACCACCAAGAAGGCGGCGGGCAAGGACATCCTCACCGTGGAGGGGCTGTCCGTGGCGGAGAAGGAGGCCTTCGTCTACGCCTTCGGCAAGGTGGGGGCGGTGCAGTGCGGCTTCTGCATCCCCGGCATGGTCATCTCCGGCAAGGCCCTGCTGGACCAGAACCCCAACCCCACCGAGGCGGACATCAAAAAGGCCATCCGGGGCAACGTGTGCCGGTGCACCGGCTACAAGAAGATCATCGAGGGCATCTCCCTGGCGGGGGCCATCCTCCGGGGGGAGGCCCGGATCGACCCGGAGCTGGAAAAGGGGGACGTGTTCGGGGTGGGGGACCGGGCCTTCCGCACCGACGTGCGCCCCAAGGTGCTGGGCTATGGGGAGTACCCAGACGACGTGTACCTGGACGGCATGGTGTACGCCTCCGCCGTCCGCTCCCAGTACCCCAGGGCCAGGATTTTGAACATTGACGCCGCCCCCGCCCTGGCCCTGCCGGGGGTGCTGGCGGTGCTGACGGCGGAGGATGTGCCCCACAACAAGGTGGGCCACATCCAGCAGGACTGGGACGTGATGATCGCCAAGGGGGAGGTGACCCGCTGCGTGGGGGACGCTGTCTGCCTGGTGGTGGCCGAGAGCGAGTATATCCTCAAACAGGCCAAGGCGTCGGTGAAGATCGAGTACGAGCCCCTGGAGCCGGTCCGGGATATCCACGAGGCCATGGCTGAAAACGCGCCCAGGGTCCACTCCAAGGGCAATCTCTGCCAGTCCCGCCACGTCACCCGGGGGGACGCCAAGGCCGCGCTGGCCAACTCCAAATATGTGGTCACCCAGAGCTACAAGACCCCCTTCACCGAGCACGCCTTCCTGGAGCCGGAGTGCGCCGTGGCCTTCCCCTGCAAGGACGGGGTGAAGGTGTACTCCACCGACCAGGGCGTCTACGACACCCGCCACGAGATCGCCATCATGCTGGGCTGGGAGCCTGAGCGCATCGTGGTGGAGAACAAGCTGGTTGGCGGCGGCTTCGGCGGCAAGGAGGACGTGTCGGTGCAGCACCTGGCGGCGCTGGCGGCTTTGAAGGTGGACCGCCCGGTGAAGGTGAAGCTGTCCCGGCAGGAGTCCATCAACTTCCACCCCAAGCGCCACGCCATGGAGGGCACATTCACCCTGGGCTGCGACGAAAACGGCATTTTTACCGCCCTGGACTGCGACATCTACTTCGATACCGGGGCTTATGCCTCCCTGTGCGGGCCGGTGCTGGAGCGGGCCTGCACCCATTCTGTCGGACCCTACTGCTACCAGAATACCGACATCCGTGGGTACGGCTGCTACACCAACAATCCCCCCGCCGGGGCCTTCCGGGGCTTCGGGGTGTGCCAGAGCGAGTTCGCCCTGGAGTCCACCATCAACCTGCTGGCGGAGAAGGTGGGCATATCCCCCTGGGAGATCCGCTGGCGCAACGCCATCGAGCCGGGAAAGGTGCTGCCCAACGGCCAGATCGCCGACTGCTCCACTGCCCTGAAGGAGACTCTGCTGGCCGTTAAGGAGGCTTATGAATCCAATCCCGGCCGGGCGGGCATCGCCTGCGCCATGAAGAACGCGGGGGTGGGTGTGGGCCTGCCGGACAAGGGCCGGTGCAGGCTGGTGGTGGAGGACGGGATCGTCAAGCTGTACTCCGCCGCGTCGGATATCGGCCAGGGCTGCTCCACCGTGTTCCTCCAGATTCTGTCCCAGACCGCCGGGCTTCCCCTGGAGAAAATGCGCAACATGGGCAGCAATTCCGAGCTGTCCCCCGACTCCGGCACCACCTCCGGCTCCCGCCAGACCCTCATCACCGGCGAGGCGGTGCGTATGGCGGCGGCAGACCTGAAAACCGCGCTGGACCAGGCGGGCGGGGACCTGTCCCAGCTGGAGGGCCGGGAGTTCTTCGCCGAGTTCTTCGACCCCACCGACAAGCTGGGGGCCGACAAGCCCAACCCCAAGAGCCACGTTGCCTATGGCTTCGCCACCCACGTGGTGGTGCTGGACGACGACGGAAAGGTCAAGGAAGTCTGGGCCGCCCACGACTCCGGCAAGGTGGTCAACCCCACCTCCATCCAGGGCCAGATCGAGGGCGGGGTGCTCATGGGGCTGGGCTACGCCCTCACCGAGGACTTCCCCTTAAAAGACTGCGTGCCCCAGGCCAAGTTCGGCACCCTGGGCCTGATGCGGGCGGACCAGATCCCCGACATCCACGCCATCTACGTGGAGAGGGAGGAGCTGCTCCCCTTTGCCTACGGGGCCAAGGGCATCGGCGAGATCGCCACCATCCCCACCGCCCCCGCCGTCCAGGGGGCCTACTACGCCATGGACCATGTGCTGCGCACCAGTCTGCCCATGGAAAACACCTTCTATAAAAAGCCAAAGAGAGGTTGATTTCCCGTGAAAAAACGCCTGCTAAGCCTTGTTCTGCTGTCCGCCCTGCTGGTCCAGCTGCTGTCTGGCTGCGCCGCCGAGGTCAAGGAGAGCGCCCAGCCCTCCGCGGAGCCCTCCACCCCCGCTGCGGTGGAGCCGGCCCAGTCCCAGCCCGCCGAGACGGAGTCCGCCCAGTCCGGCCCCATCACCGTCACCGACCAGGCGGGGAGGACGGTCACCCTGGAAAAGCCCGCCGAGAAGATCGTCTCCTGCTACTATCTGGTCACCGCCTCCCTGCTCACCCTGGGCCAGAAGGACAAAATCGTGGGCATTGAGATGAAGGCCAGCAGCCGAGAGCTGTACAAGCTGTGCGCCCCGGACTTCCTGGACCTGCCCGGGGTGGGCTCGGGCAAGGAGACCAACATTGAGGCCATCGCCGCCCTGGAGCCCGACCTGGTGCTGCTGCCCAAGAAGCAGCTGGAGGCCGCCGAGACCCTGACCGGCCTGGGCATCCCCTCCGCCGTGGTGGAGCCGGAGACCTACGAGGCGTTCAACGGCCTCATTGAGCTGCTGGGCGAGCTGTGCGGCTGCGGGGACGAGGCCAGCGACCTCATCAGCTACTATAACGGCGTGGTGGACCGGGTGACCGGCCTGACCAAGGACGCGGAAAAGCCCGCCGTCTACCTGGCGGGGGAGGCGTCCTGGCTGCGGACCTGCGCCGGGGGAATGTACCAGCGGGAGATGATCGAGATGGCCGGGGGGAGCTGCGTCTCCCAGGACATTGAGGGCCGGGCCTGGGCGGACGTGTCCGGCGAGCAGCTGGCCGCCTGGGACCCGGAGTTCATCTTCGCCGTGTCCTATGCGGAATATTCCCTGGACGACATTCGGAACGACGGGGCCCTGGCCGGGCTCAAAGCCGTGGCGGAGGACAGGCTGTACACCGTCCCCTCTGAGATCGAGGCCTGGGACTACCCCCAGCCCTCCTCCATCCTGGGCCTGCTGTGGATGACCCATATCCTCCACCCCGAGCTGGTGACGGAGGACGACTATGTGAAGGAAGCCCGGGAATTCTACAAGACCTATTTTGACCTGGACGTGACCCAGGCCCAGCTGGGTCTGGAATAAAACCGCCGCGTCGGAAACAGGGCGCAGCGGCAAAATCAGAAAGGGGGCCTGTTGGGCATGAGAAAGCGATCCTGGCTGGGATTGGCTGCTTTGCTGGCGGCCTCCTTTCTGCTGTCCTGTCTGTGCGGGCGGTATCCCCTGACCCTCTCCGACCTGTGGGAAATCCTCTCCGGCCAGGCGGCGGGGACCATGAAGGAAAACGTGTTTTGGAACATTCGGGCGGCCCGGACCTGCGTCACCGCCCTGTGCGGCGGGGCGCTGTCCCTGGCGGGCTTCGCCTACCAGGGGCTGTTCCGCAACCCTCTGGTGTCCCCCGACGTGCTGGGGGTGAGCGGCGGGGCTTCGGTGGGGGCCATCTGCGCCATTTTGTTCTGGGGCGGGTCGGCGGCGGCCCTCCAGCTCTTCTCCTTCGCGGGGGGCATTGTGACGGTGGCCCTGTCCCTGCTGCTGGCCCGAGCCATCGGGGGCAACCGCTATTTCAACCTCATCGTGTCCGGCATCATCCTGGGGGCCCTGGCCAACGCCGCCATCATGGCCCTGAAATACATGGCCGACCCCACTCAGGAGCTGGCGGTCATCGACTACTGGCTTATGGGCAGCTTCCACCTGGCAGGCTGGGACAAGTTTTGGAGCGCCGCACCGCCGATCCTGGCCGCCGGGGCGGTGCTGGTCCTCCTGCGCTACCGCCTGAAGGTGCTCACCCTGGGGGATGAGGAGGCCGCCGCCCTGGGGGTGGCGGTGGTCCCGGTGCGGCTGATCTGCATCGTCTGCGCCACGGTGCTGACGGCGGCCAGCGTGTCGGTGAGCGGCATCGTGTCCTGGGTGGGGCTCATCGTCCCCCACCTGGTGCGCTCGGTGCTGGGGGACGACTTCGAGGCCAACCTCTTCCAGTCCATCCTGTGCGGGGCCTCCCTGCTGCTCGTCGCCGATACGCTGGCCCGGAGCCTGCTGCCCTCGGAGATCCCCATCAGCATCCTCACCTCCCTCATCGGGGCGGTCTTTCTGGCGCTGTTCCTCATCCATCGGAAAAGGGGGGAGCGGCCATGCTGAAGGCGGACCATTTGACGGTGTACCGAGGCGGCCGCCTGGTGCTGGACGACGTGGGCTTTACCCTGCGGCCCGGCCAGGTGACGGCGGTGCTGGGGCTGAACGGGGCGGGAAAGACCACCCTGCTCAAGGCGATCTTGGGCTTCCTCCCCCGGCGGGCGGGCGAGATTACGGCGGACGGCCAGCCGCTGGACAGGCTGTCCCCGGCGGACCGGGCCAAAAAGCTGGCCTACGTCCCCCAGCGGTACAACGGGGGCTTCCGCTACCGGGCAGAGGACTTCGTGTCCATGGGGGTCACCGCCTACCTGGGGGCCTTCTCCCAGCCCGGGCGGAGGGAGCTGGCCCGGGCGGAGGAGCTGCTGCGGGGGCTGGACTGCGGCCATCTCATCGGACGCCCCATGGACAGGCTCAGCGGCGGGGAGCAGCGGATGGCCTATCTGGCCCGGGCCATGATGCAGGATGCCGGCTGCCTGCTGCTGGACGAGCCGGTGTCATCCCTGGATTTGTCCCGGCAGCACCTGTTCCTCCACCGCCTGGGCCGGTATGTGGAGGAGCGCCGGGCTTGCTGCCTGGTGACCATCCACGCCCCGGAGCTGGCCTACGCCTACGCCCAGCGGGTCCTGTTTCTCCATCAGGGCCGGGTGCTGCTGGACGCCGCCCGGGGGGAGCCGGACTATGAAGCCCGGCTGGCCCAGGCCCTGGGGACTGTCTACGGCCCCGGCCTCCGGGCGGACTTCCGTGCGGGGGGGCTGGCCCTGGGCTGGGACCACGAACAGAAACAGTGAAGATCAAAACCGTCCCGGAGCGCCGGGGCGGTTTTGTGTTCTCCGGCAAAAACGGCGGGTCCAATTTGGGCAGTATGATGTTTTTTTAGACAAGCTTAAAAACTTTTAGATTCCTCTTGACAATTGGGCTGGGTGTGGTATGATTGAGATGCAAACAAAAAATAAGCTATGCTTAATAAAATTTAGGAGGCTTCGATCTCATGAACCAGCCGATCAAATGGGTCCTGAACCGAATGTCTGCCAGCGACGACCGGCACCTGGAGGTCATGTCCACGCAGAACGTGGCCAAGGCCCAGGCTTTCCACCGCTCCTTTCCACAGTACGCCGTCACCCCCCTGGCCCGGCTGGACGGCATGGCACACCGCCTGGGGCTGGGCTCCCTGTGTGTGAAGGACGAGTCCTACCGTTTCGGCCTCAACGCCTTCAAGGTGCTGGGCGGCTCCTTCGCCATGGGCCGGTACATCGCCCAGGAGCTGGGCCGGGACGTGTCCGAGATGACCTACGGCTACCTCACCAGCGACAAGCTGCGCCAGGAGTTCGGCCAGGCCACCTTCTTCACCGCCACCGACGGCAACCACGGCCGGGGCGTGGCCTGGGCGGCCAACAAGCTGGGCCAGAAGGCGGTGGTCCACATGCCCAAGGGCAGCGCCAAGTCCCGCTTTGACAACATCGCCAAGGAGGGGGCCCAAGTCACCATCGAGGAGGTCAACTACGACGACTGCGTGCGCATGGCCGCCGCCGAGGCGGCCCGGACCGAGCACGGCGTGGTGGTCCAGGACACCGCCTGGGAGGGCTATGAGGACATACCCGCCTGGATCATGCAGGGCTACGGCACCATGGCCGGGGAGGCCGCCGAGCAGCTGGGCCAGCGGCCCACCCACGTGTTCGTTCAGGCCGGGGTGGGCTCCCTGGCGGGAGCTGTGGTGGGCTACTTCGCCAACCGCTTCCCCGCCGACCCGCCCAAGTTCATCGTCATGGAGGCCCAAATCGCCGACTGCCTCTATCAGGGGGCCGCGGCCGGGGACGGCAAGCCCCGCATGGTGGGAGGCGACCTTCAAACCATCATGGCGGGGCTGGCCTGCGGCGAGCCCAACACCATCTCCTGGGACATCCTGCGCAACCACGTCACCGCCTTCCTCTCCTGCCCCGACTGGGTCGCCGCCCGCGGCATGCGGATGCTGGCCGCCCCCGTGAAGGGCGACCCGGCGGTGTGCTCCGGCGAGTCCGGGGCGGTGGGCATGGGGGTCATCTCCGCTATCATGGAGGACGATACCTATCAGGAGCTGCGGGAGGCCCTGGAGCTGGATCAAAACAGCCAGGTGCTCATGTTCTCCACCGAGGGGGACACCGACCCGGACAAGTACCGGGAGATCGTCTGGGGCGGGGCCTACCCCACCGTTTGATACAAAATTAATACTTATATGGAGGAACAACGTCATGGATAAGGAAAAGATTCTGTCCGCCGCCGAGGGCTGCCGCAAGGACCTGAGCGCCTTCCTGCGCGCCATGATCTCCCACCCCAGCGAGAGCTGCGAGGAAAAAGAGGTCGTGGCCTGCATCAAGGCGGAGATGGAGAAGCTGAACTTCGACGAGGTGGAAGTGGACGGCCTGGGCAACGTCATCGGCTGGATGGGCCAGGGCGACAAGATCATCGCCATCGACTCCCACATCGACACCGTGGGCGTCGGCAACCGGGACAACTGGACCGCCGACCCCTATGAGGGCTGGGAGGACGACGCCATCATCTATGGCCGGGGCGGCTCCGACCAGGAGGGCGGCATGGCCTCCGCCGTGTACGGCGCCAAGATCATGAAGGACCTGGGCCTCATCCCCGCCGGGTACAGGATCATGGTGGTGGGCTCCGTCCAGGAGGAGGACTGCGACGGCATGTGCTGGCAGTACATCGTCAACAAGTTCTTCCCCGCCAAGGGAATCAAGAAGGAGCAGGTGGAGTTCGTCATCTCCACCGAGCCCACCGACGGCGGCATCTACCGGGGCCACCGGGGCCGCATGGAGATCCGGGTGGACGTGAAGGGCGTCAGCTGCCACGGCTCCGCCCCCGAGCGGGGGGACAACGCCATCTACAAGATGGCCGACATCCTCCAGGACGTGCGGGCGCTGAATGAGAACCCCGCCGACGACACCGTGGCCGTCAAGGGCCTGGTAAAAATGCTGGACCCCAAGTTCAATCCCGAGCACTACGAGGACGCCCGCTTCCTGGGGCGGGGCACCTGCACCACCAGCCAGATCTTCTACACCTCCCCCAGCCGCTGCGCCGTGGCCGACTCCTGCTCCATCTCCATCGACCGGCGCATGACCGCCGGGGAGACCTGGGACTCCTGC